>NZ_JBYSWV010000012.1:0-100356 GCF_058781555.1 Brevibacillus sp. FW306-2-1A-C05A | reverse complement strand
AAATACATCAAATTCCAATATGATGAAAAAAATCAATTTAATATTTTTTTCAATTACCGGCATTGCTTTACTGCTTGCATCTCTTGCATACTATTTTTTTTGGTACAATACACCGGAAAATACAATTGAACGTTATTTAACTCTAATCAAAAATAAACAAGGCGAGCCAGCATATGAGTATGTTTATAAGAACGCTGATAGCTATTACCCAGAGCGCGAGGATTTTTTACGTTCGGTTGCAGATTCGAGAATAGTCGATTTTAAAATTGATGAAGCAACTGCAATAAATGATACGGAAACCGAGGTGAAAGTATTAATAAGCTATACTAGTCTGAAAAACAGCGTCCAGAAAATCATAAGAGAAAAAGAACAAACTTTCATGGTGAAAAAAGTATCAGGCGAGTGGCTAGTAAGCTTAAGAGGACCTGATGGGGAAAGTTGACAAATAGTCCTAAATATAGATAGCTGTAACTCTTGCAAGAAAGTGGTGTATTAAGACGGGGAGAGCATTTCTCGAACAAATCCAGGAATGGGGGACGAAATGGGGACAAACTTCACTTGTAAATCCAACAATCCACTAAGATACAAACGAGAAAAGGGGTTGTCTCAAAAGTCGCTATTTCGACTTCGAGACGCCCCTTTTGTCTGTCAGAAACGTTGATATAGCCAAGCTTCCGATTATAAAACACTAGTGGAACCCGTACTTCTTGGACGTCTCCCCTGCCTTCTACTTCCCATACTTCTCCCGATACTCACCAGCCAGCATCGACATCAGAATCGAATCATGATAACGATGATCGTAATAAAGCGCCTGCCGCTGCACTCCCTCCCGCTGGAAGCCGAGCTTTTCATAAGCGCGTATCGCACGTTCATTGTAAGCGAACACGTTCAGCTCGATGCGGTGCAGGTTGAGAATGCCGAAGCCGTAGTCGAGCATCAACAGCAGCGCTTCACTGCCGTACCCTTTGCTCTGATACGCAGGCTGATGGATGGCAATGCGGATGAAAGCGTTGCGGTTGTACGTGTCGATGCCGCCGATCTGCACGTCGCCGATCAGCTGATCGTTTTCGCACAAGGCGATTGCCAACAGCACGCTGGACGAATCCTGTGCTTTGCTTGCCAGATATTGCGCGATTTGCTCGCGGGTGTAGTGCTTTTGCGTTCCTGTCAGTTTGCGCGTTTCCGGGTGGTAGAGCGATTGGTAGTAAAAGTCGACATCGTCCTGTCCGAGCGGGCGCAGATAGACGCGTTCTCCCTGCAAAAAACGGACGGGAGCATGGTGCTCTCGATGAGTAGACATCGTTTGTGTCCTCCCTGTCAGATTTCATTTTTCACCAGCATAGCGAACAAGTGTATACTTGAAAATGCACAGTTTTGCAAAAATCAAAAGGACAGATGACCGATGCTCTTGACGCCCAAATGGGACGAAAACGGAAACGAACCGCAATACGTGCAACTGTACACGTTCCTCAAAAACGAAATCATTGCAGGCAGGCTGGCAGAAAAAACGCGGCTGCCGTCCGTGCGCAAGCTGGCAGATGCTCTTGGCTTGAGCACGACGCCTGTGGAAATGGCGTACCAGCAGCTTTTGGCCGAAGGGTTCATCCGAAGCAGGCCGCGCAGCGGCTACTTCGTGGAGAAGCTGCCTGACCCCGAGCTTACGCCAAAAGGGCAAGGGGTGTCCGAACAGCCCGAATGGAGCAGACCGCTCCTGCGCGACAACCGCAAGTACCGATACGATTTTCACATGTCGCAAAACGATTTTTCGCTGTTTCCGCACATGCTCTGGCGGCGGCTGTACAATCAGGTGCTTGGCGGCGAGCGGCAGGAGGAGCTTTTTTACGGCGATCCGCAGGGCGAGCCGGGATTGCGCCAGCAAATTGCCGATTATGTGCGCAGGTACCGCGGCGTCGTCTGCACGCCGGACCAGATCGTCATTGGCGCGGACCAGTTTGGGCTGCTGTCGCTGATCTGTCTGATGCTGCGGCCGCAGCTTCAGCGGATCGCGGTGGAAAATCCGGGCTATTTGCTGTATGCCAATACGTTTCGCCAGCACGGGTATGAAGTGGTGCCGATCTCGCTTGCAGCAGACGGAATCTGCGTAGACGAGCTGTACGAATCAGGGGTGCGCCTTGCCGTCATGTCGCCCTCGCACCAATTTCCGCGCGGGATGATTATGCCTGTATCCAAGCGGTTGCAGCTTTTGGACTGGGCGCAAAGCGTCGGCGGCTACATCGTCGAGGACGACTACGATGGCGAGTTTCGCTACCACGGCAGGCCGATTCCCGCCCTGCAAGGGCTGTTGCCGCAGACCAATGTCATTTACATGGGCGGCTTCGCGCAGGTGATGGCTCCGGCGCTCGGCATCTGGTACATGGTGCTGCCGCCTTCCTTGCTGGACGCGTATTTCACCCTGCTGCACGACACGTTGCTGGAACAATCCGCGTCGCGGCTGCATCAGCGGACGATGGAGATTTTTATGCAAAAAGGCCACCTGGAAAAGCACGTCCGCAAAATGCGCAGCCTGTATCGCAAAAAGCACGACGCCTTGCTGGCGGCGGTCCATAAGCATTTCGGCGAGCGGGCGTCCGTGATCGGGGCGGATGCGGGCTTTCACGTCTTGCTGCGCGTGTACAGCGAGCGCCCGGAGGAAGAGTTGAAGCGGCTGGCGATTCAGGCGGGGATTCGCGCATCGTCTGCGGCTTTTACGTGGCTTACGCCGCCGGCGGAGATGCCCAAGGAGTTTTTTCTCGGCTTTTCCGGCATTGCGCTCGACCAGATCGAGCCGGGAATTGCGGCTTTGCACCAAGCCTGGTTTGAGGGCAGTTGACATCAGGGGAGCAGGTGAGTATGCTATTTGTAGCCATAGGAAAATATAGAAAACAAAATATTTTCCTTGTTTTACGAGTGCGAGGGGGTTCGCGCGGAAATGCAGGAGCGAATTTTGCAATGCGCCCAACAGGAGATCGAGACGCGAGGCATTCGCTTTACGATGGCGGATTTGGCTCGGCGGGCGGGGATCAGCACGAAAACGTTGTACGCGTGCTTTCCTTCCAAAGAGGTGCTCATCGCCAGGCTCATTGCCGACAGCATCGAGGAATTGAAGGCGAGCGAAGACCGGATTTTGCATGATCCGAACCTGGATTTGACGGAAAAGATGCGCGAGCTGCTGGCATTGGTGCCGAGCGGCTTTGCCCGGACGGATTTGCGCGTCTGGTACGAGTTGAAGCGCTATTATCCCGCGCAGTGGAAAATGGTGGAGGAAGTCTACCAGGAAGAGTGGGAGCATGTCCGCGTGCTGCTTGAGCAGGGCGTCGAAGCTGGCGTGTTTCGCCCGGTTCAGCTTCCGATTTTGATTTTGATGTACACGGGAGCGCTCGATCAACTGATTGACCAGCAATTGTCCGGTCGGCATCAGATGACGATCGGGGAGGCGCTGGACGCGATGATTGATATTTTGCTCGGCGGCGTATTGGCTGCGCCAGCGACGAGAGGGGAAACGGGAAAATGAGTTGGGTGTATTTGCTGCTGGCGATTTTGCTGGAGGTGGCGGGAACAACTTCGATGAAGCTGTCGGAAGGGCTGAGCAGGCCGATTCCGACTGTGTTGATGTTTGTGTTTTACGTGCTGTGCTTTTCCTCGCTGAGCCTGGCGCTGAAAGAAATGGAAGTGGGCACCGCGTATGCGATCTGGTCCGGGCTGGGAACGGCGATGATCGCTGTGATCGGCGTCATCGTCTTCAAGGATGCGTTTACCGTGAAAAAGGTGGTGGCGGTCGCGCTGATTATCGTGGGCTGTGTCCTGCTGAATCTCAGTGACGGCGCCCATGCCCAGCAGCCTGCAAAAGCGCAGCAAGACGCGGGAATGACGGCCGAATGAGCAGAACTGCGCCCAGGCTGTTCGTGTTTTTCTGGCTGACCGATGTGGCGTTCATCGTCTATTGGGCGATTGTGTTTCTCCGGCTGTTGCCTGCGGAGTACATGTACCAGGACTACCGCGATCCGAATCTGGTGGCGTGGAATCTGTCCTTTTTTCCGCTCGACATGCTTGTATCGCTCACGGGCTTCGCGAGCCTCTACTGCTATCGGCGGGGGAGTGAGCGCTGGAAGCCGATAGCACTCGTCTCACTTGTGCTCACATTTTGCTCCGGCCTGCAGGCGATTGCTTTTTGGGCGTTCAAAGCCGACTTCGACTGGTCGTGGTGGCTGCCGAACCTGTTTTTGCTGATCTACCCGCTGTTTTTTCTGCCGGAGTTGGTCAGGACGGCAAGCAGCGGGAAAAAGGCTTCAAGCTGCAGGCGAAGCGGAAAGGCAGCCATGAGCAAAGCCGTTTGCGACAGGAAAGAAAACGGATTCTTGACAGATTTTACGTGTCCACTATATAGTAGGACATAAGTTAATAGTGCTGTGGAGATTGGGAGATCAGCTAATATTTGCAAAAAGAGGGCAGCGCCCTGCGTTTTTGCGAGTATTGGCTTTTTTGTTTTCTCCACAAAAAAACAAAAAGGAGTTGGGTGAAATGTAAGCGCTTTAGAAAACGGTTTCATTGCGATTTTTCGGCTGGTTTACATGGTCGTTTTTCAAAAAAGGGGGTAAGGACATGTCTGCTTACGTAGGAGAATTGGTCGGGACAATGATCCTGATTATTTTGGGGGCAGGGGTATGCGCAGGCCAAAACCTGAAAAAAGCATACTCGCAAAATGGCGGCTGGATCGTCATTACACTCGGCTGGGGGCTTGCCGTAGCGTGCGGTGCATACGCAGTTGGCAGCATCAGCGGCGCGCATCTGAATCCTGCGCTCACGATTGCGCTGGCGAGCATCGGGCAGTTTGCGTGGGAGCAGGTGCCGGGCTACGTGTTGGCGCAATTTGTCGGTGCATTTATGGGTGCGACGTTTGTCTGGATTTTTTACTATCCGCACTGGCGCGAGACAGACGACCCGGCAGCAAAATTGGGGGTATTCGCAACCGGACCAGCGATTCCACATACAGTTGCCAACTTGTTCAGTGAAATTTTAGGTACGTTTTTCCTGGTGCTTGGTCTTCTGGCCATCGGTGCGAATAAATTTGCAGAAGGATTGAATCCGTTTGTCGTCGGCTTCCTGATTGTCGCCATCGGCTTGTCTCTCGGCGGAACGACGGGCTATGCGATCAACCCGGCGCGTGACCTCGGGCCGCGAATCGCCCACGCCCTCCTGCCGATTCACGGAAAAGGCCACTCCAACTGGGGCTACGCCTGGATTCCCGTCGTGGGGCCGATCATCGGTGCGGTGTGCGGTGCCTTTTTCTACAAGTGGACGTTTACCGACCACAGCCTGACCGGAGTGGTGGCCCTGGCCGTATTCATGGTCATCGCGATGGCAGTCGGGATGGCGAGCAAAAAGACAAATGCTGCCCAGGCGAGCGGCAAAGAACGTCTGGTAACCGATCACGCGCGTTCGCAATCGCATGGATAGGCGGCCGCTTTGCCTGATTCCATCCCAATAAATTCCAATAAAGATCAAGTGAAAGATTTACTTTCACCAGAGCGAAAACGTCAAGGTGGGCAAATCGAGAAAGACAACCAATCATCATCCGTATTCCAGGAACATAGTAATGGGGCATACCAGACCTAAATGAGGACATCTTTTTAGACCGGATAGTTTAGCTGAAGCGCGATTTCTTCAAGGTCATCTTGAATCAGAATAATACGATGCCAAGGACGAAATAAGAAAACGCTTCTTTATGTATGAGAAGCGCTTTCTTAAAGAAAATGAAACCCTATTTTTCTTGTTTGTTAATTATTAATCCCTTATCTACCCTTTTTGTTGTTTCATCAACAACTGCGTAGGCGAGGATTTCATACTTTTGCCCATCTTTTTTACCCTTTATTGGTTTGAAATTAAAGACCTTAAAAGTAGATTCTTCGTTATTTTCGAATACTACTCCCGTTTCTACGTCCTCAAACTTTTTAACGTTTTTCTTTACTGTAGGCTTTTTGGACAATTTCAAATCTTTAAGAGTTAACCCGTACTCTTCCAATACAGGCGATTGATCTGCTAACAAAAATTCAGCGACTGTATGTTTATTTGTTTTTCCAACCAATTCATCTGTAGCTAAAGATTCAGCTTGTTCTGAAATTCCATCGATAGTGAAACTACTTGGATGTTGCTCTGCAGATCTTAAGCTATATTCAGCACAGTTAAAGGTTTCTGAAGTTGGTTTCCAATAGCTCCCGTTTTTGTTGAAAGTGTATGCAGCATACGCCCGATAAAAATCATAAACAACTTTAGATACTAATGATGCACGAGCGGAATTTTTAAGCAATGTGGATTGGCTATCTACAACACGATCTGGATAAAACAGACCATATACTTTATAGTCCATACCGATCTCCGTAAGACTTGAAGGTGATGTTGCTGTAAAAACAGCTTTTGCGGAAGAACCGCATTGAGTGTCGCTGTAAACAGTATCTTGAATGTACGATACTGTGGTACCACTCAGATTATATGAACGCTTGTCATAATCACTGATGGCATGTGTAGAGGGGATAAAAGTCCCTACGGCAAGGGAAAGCCCAACCATAAAAACAGAAATCCTTTTGAACAGTTTCATCCAAATTACCTCCTTTTAAATTCAGTTCCATGATAAATTATTATTTTAGCTCATGTCAATAATAGGTAAAGTTGGGGCTATAAACCTCCTGTGGTATTATCAATGGAGAAAGGAGGAGTTTCACAATGGAACAACAGAATCTCGTTGGATGGGGATCATTAGCTTTAATAAATGCAGCGATTGCTCAAGGAAAAAATAGAACTGCTATCAACTGGTTTCTTCTTTCTCTTTTAATCGGGCCAATTGCAACACTACTCCTCTTGTTTATGCCAAAAAGAGAATAAGGAGTTTCGCTCCAATGGTTACCTATCCATTGGTGTTTCCGTAAAAAAATGGTATGCACTATTCGATATAGTTTATTTGTGGAAACGTCTCCAAATTTAACAATTTTTTCTATGGGGATTTTGGGTAAGAGCATGACTAATCAGTTGCCGGACTCTGTGTGCCCACGTACCAGACGATTCTATCGTATGACATTTCAGAACATTCTCTAGTAATCTAGCTATATCTGTAAATCGAAATAGTAGCCCTAGTTTACAAGCAGTTTTTATAATACAGAATACGGAGGAACAGCCGCTATGGACAATAAATATATGCTCTCGCTCGACCAGGGAACGACAAGCTCCCGGGCGATTTTATTCGATAAATCCGGCGCGATCATCGGGGTGGCCCAAAAAGAATTTACGCAAATTTACCCCAAGCCAGGCTGGGTAGAGCACAACGCCGAGGAAATTTGGGAGTCCCAGTTGGAAGTGCTGAAGGCGGTTTTGCTGGAGAACCACGTGAAGCCGGAGCAAATCGCGGGCATCGGCATCACCAACCAGCGCGAGACGACTGTCGTCTGGGATCGCCACACCGGAAAGCCGATCTACAATGCGATCGTTTGGCAGAGCAGACAGACCATTGATATTTGCAACGAGTTGAAAGAGCGAGGCTATGAGCAGACGGTGCGCGAGAAGACCGGCCTTTTGATCGACGCTTATTTTTCCGGGACGAAGGTCAAATGGATGCTCGACCACGTAGAAGGCGCTCGGGAAAAAGCAGAGCGAGGCGACCTGTTGTTCGGAACGATCGACACGTGGCTGATTTGGAAGCTGACGAACGGCAGCGTCCATGTGACAGACTATTCCAATGCTTCGCGCACGTTGCTGTTCAACATCCACACCTTGGAGTGGGACGGGGAGCTGCTTTCCATGCTGCAAGTTCCGAAAAGCATGCTGCCGCGCGTCTGCCCATCCAGCGAGCTGTACGGCTATACCGATGAAAAAGTGTTCCAGGTGCAAATTCCGATTGCCGGGATCGCCGGAGACCAGCAGGCAGCTTTGTTCGGGCAGGCGTGCTTTGCAGAGGGAGCGGCCAAGAACACGTACGGAACCGGATGCTTCATGCTGATGAACACAGGGGAAAAAGCAGTCGCGTCGAAAAACGGGCTGTTGACCACGATTGCCTGGGGCGTAGACGGCAAGGTGGAGTACGCGCTGGAAGGCAGCATTTTCGTGGCGGGAGCGGCGATTCAATGGCTGCGCGACGGATTGAAACTTTTGGCGAAGTCGTCCGATTCGGAAAAGCATGCACTGGCCGTCGACAGCACAGACGGTGTCTACATGGTTCCGGCGTTTGTCGGGCTGGGCGCACCGTATTGGGACATGGAGGCGCGCGGCGCGATTTTCGGCCTGACTCGCGGCACGACAGAGGACCATCTGATTCGGGCGGCGTTGGAATCGCTCGCGTACCAGACGCGCGACGTGCTGGAGGCGATGGAGGCCGATTCCGGCATCAAGCTGCAAAAGCTGGCCGTAGACGGCGGAGCGGTAGCCAACAACTTCCTGATGCAGTTCCAGTCCGACATCCTGGCGACAGAGGTGGAGCGTCCGCGCGTGAATGAGACGACCGCGCTCGGGGCTGCCTACCTTGCAGGACTTGCGGTCGGCTACTGGAACAGCAAGGAAGACATCGTCCACAACAAAGTGGTGGAGCGCTCGTTTGTGCCGAATATGCCGGAACAAAAACGCGAGGAGCTGTACGAAGGCTGGAAGCAGGCCGTGCAAGCGACGATGGGTTACAAGATTAGGCATTGATTTTTGCGCCAAAGAGGAATAGAGTAAAGATAAGTTAATAAATTGCTGTGGAGACCGTGGAGACAGCCAGTATCAAAAGGGCAATGGACAATTTTTCGTTGCTTCTTTTGGATATTGGCTGTTTTTTGTTTTTTCTTTAAAGAAAAGAAAGGATGAACACAACAATGAACAATCAACGAACATTGTCAGCAAGAACGCGTCAGACATGTTTGGAAGAAATGGCGGGCAAGCGCTTTGATCTTTTGATTATCGGCGGCGGTGTGACAGGAGCGGGCATCGCGCTGGACGCTGCTTCGCGCGGTTTGAGCGTAGGGCTGGTGGAAAAGCAGGACTTCGCCGCAGGCACGAGCAGCCGCTCGACGAAGCTCGTCCACGGAGGCTTGCGCTATTTGAAGCAGGGCGACGTGCAGCTCGTGCGGGAAGTCGGCAGGGAGCGGGCGATTTTGTACCGCAACGCTCCGCACATCGTCATTCCGGAAAAAATGATTTTGCCGATTGTGGAAAAAGGAACGTACGGCAAGCTCGCTACCTCCATCGGGTTGTACATTTACGACGTGTTGGCCGGAGTCGAGCGCAAAGAGCGCCGCATCATGCTGAACAAAAAGCAGACGATGGAGGCAGAGCCGCTGTTGCGCACAGATATTTTGAAGGGGGGCGGGCTCTACTTCGAATACCGGACGGACGATGCCCGTCTGACGATCGAGGTCATGAAGACAGCCCGCTCGCATGGCGCTTTGTGCGTGAACTATACGGAAGCGACAGAGTTTTTGTATGAAAACGGCAAAGTGACAGGGATTCGCGCGAAAGACTTGCTCACGGGCACCGAGTACGCCATGCACGCCAAAAAAATCGTCAACGCCGCAGGTCCTTGGGTGGATCAGCTCAGGGAAAAAGACAAGTCGCTGTACGGCAAAAGACTCCATCTGACAAAAGGTGTCCACCTGGTCGTTCCGTACAACCGGCTGCCGCTCAAGCAGTCCGTTTACTTCGACGTATCCGACGGGCGCATGCTGTTCGCGATTCCGCGAAATAACAGTACGTATATCGGCACGACCGACACGAACTACCAGGGCGTGCTGGAGCGGCCGACCGTGACTCGCGAAGATATGGAATACGTGCTGCGGGCCGCCAACGAAATGTTCCCGACCGTAAAGCTGACCGAGCAGGATGTCAGCTCGAGCTGGGCAGGGCTGCGGCCGCTCATTCACGAGGACGGCAAATCCCCGTCCGAGCTATCGCGCAAGGATGAGATTTTTTACTCCAAAAGCGGGCTGATTACGATTGCGGGCGGCAAGCTGACGGGCTTCCGCAAGATGGCGGAGCGCATCGTCGACGTCGTGGCCAAACAGCTTGCAGAAGAAGAAGGCAGATCGTTCAAGCCTTGTCAGACGGACAAGATCGTGCTTGCTGGCGGCAACTTCGCCTCTGCCAGCATGATCCCTGCCTATGTGAAAAAGCAGGCGGAGCGGCTTGGCGCAGCGGGCATCGGCGAAGAACAAATTCGCGTGCTTGTAGGAAAGTTTGGCAGCAACAGCGAAAAAATAGTAACGAAGTGTCTGGAATATATGGAGCAAGACCAGACGCAGACGGCGGCAGAGGCACTGCTTTTGGCCGAGCTGCATTACGCACTGGATGAAGAAATGGTCATGACCGCGAGCGACTTTTTGATTCGCCGCACCGGCCGACTGTTTTTTGAACGAGACTCGCTGGAAGCCGTATATCCGCGGGTAATGGATGAGCTTGCCAAAGAGCTGCATTGGGATGCAGAGCGCAAAGACCGTGAATGGAAAGCTTTTGCCGAGGAATACCATCTTGCCAAAACATTTCTATAGGGGTGACTCCTGATTGGCCAACCAGATTAATCAGCCTATTCTTCCGGCTGCGCGAACACTGAAGGAATTTGATGAACTGATGGAGACGTGCTACGAGCGCATTATTTTGCTGAATGCCCATATCGCCCAAGTCAAGCCGCTGGGCAAACGCGCGCGGGCGTTTGGGAAAAAGCTGCTGATTCACGCCGATCTCATCGACGGTTTGAAGTCGGATGAGTACGCGATGGATTTTCTTGCACAGGAAGTAAAGCCTGACGGAATCATCACGACGAGAAACAGTGTGATCTTGGCCGCGAAGAAAAAAGGGCTGATTTCCATCCAACGTCTTTTTCTCATCGACACGATGGCGCTGGACAGCAGCCTGACGCAACTGGAGCGGACAAAACCCGACTACGTCGAGGTGCTGCCGGGGATTATTCCGCATCTGATCGAGGAGATTACCGAACGGACGAAGATTCCGGTCATTGCAGGCGGCTTCATCCGTACGAAGGAAGACGTGGATCGGGCTCTGCAGGCGGGTGCTACCTCTGTCACCACCTCGCGCAGAGAGCTGTGGGCGAAATCGTAGGAAAACCGCGACGAACACCGTCAAAAGCCGGACATTCCGTAAAGGGATGCTCCGGTTTTTTCCATTTTTTTGTAGACCATCATCCCGTCAATAGGTAGATGGCAAGTGATAGAAAACATAGGTAGACACCTGATTTTCCCTTGCGCAAGATACTAGTCTATGCGGGTGAATGCACCCCTGCATATATACATATAGTCATCAAAAATCAATGAGGAAAGAAGGCGACAGCATGTATTATCCAAGCTCAAACTGGACGTCATCGAACTCTTCTTCTTCGTATGGACACTCTTCCTACTATCCTTCGCAGCGGGATGGACAACGCCCGCCAGGCCGGGATCACGGCAGAGGCAGAGGGCAAGACTGGAATCGCAGACGGAGATGCCCCGATCACTGTCGGCATTGTCCGCCTCAGTGCTGCGGACGTCGTCATTGGTAATCTCTTGATAATGCGTAAGTGCAGGCAAAAACGATAGAGAAAAGAGCCAAATCTCCTGACATAAAGGAGTTTGGCTCTTGTTTGTCGTGCGCGCGCTGACAGGAAAACAGGAAAGTCGGCTTGCGAGGCACAGACGGCGGCTCAGCCATGCATGCCGTGCAGCGCCAACCCTTTTTCCAGCCGCGCGACCCCTTCCGCGATTTTTTCCTCGCCAACATTGCCGTACCCGAGCACGATCTTGTCCGCGTGCCTGCCTTTTGCAATCGTGTGCTCCTCCACCGGATAGACGCGCACGCCTGCTGCTTCCAGCGCAGCCACAACATCCGGCGTGAACCGGACGTGCGAAAAAGCAGCGACGATATGCAGCCCGGCGGCCTCGCCCCAGATGGCGACCTGATCGCCAAACGTGTCGCGCAAGGCGTCGGTCAGGCATTGGCGGCGCTTTTTGTACAGCTTTTTCATCCGGGTGACGTACTTTTCCAGATGGCCTTCCTCGATGAAGCGGGCAAGCGCCAACTGGTCGATGGAAGGCGTATGCAGGTCGGTCAGCCATTTCGCTTTTTGGTAGCGCTCCACCAGAGCTTCCGGCAGGACGAGGTAGGCGAGCCGCAGACCGGGCGACAAAATTTTGCTGAAGGAGCCGATGTAGATGACCCGTTCGGGAGCAAGCCCCTGAATCGAGCTGATCGGCGGACTCTCGTAGCGGAACTCGCTGTCGTAGTCGTCCTCGACGATGTAGCAATCGACCGAGCGCGCGTACTGAATCAACTGGATTCGGCGCTGGATCGTCAGCGTGGTTCCGAGCGGAAACTGGTGGGAGGGCGTCACGAACACAAAGCTGGGGGCGGCGTTGACCGGCGTAGCGGACAGCTTGTCCATAGCCATTCCGCAGGCGTCGACCGGAACCGGACAGAGCCTGGCTCCCGTCGACGCGAAAATCATCTGGATGTCCTGCGTGATCGGGTCTTCAATGAGCACGCGGCTTTCAGGCGCAAGCAACACTTTGGCGATCAGCATGAGCGCCTGGGTAGCGCCGGAGGTTATAACGATTCGCTCCGGCGCGCACTGCACGCCGCGCGTCCGATACAGATAGCGGCTGAGCACATCGCGCAGCTCGGCGCGGCCCTCCGGCCGATTGTAGCCGAATGCCGACAAAGGGGCGTCCTGGCAGACCCGTTGGACTGTTTTGCCCCACAGGCTGCGCGGAAAATGTTCCAGGTCAGGCACACCGGAACGAAAATCAATGAGTCCTTCCGACTGATCGCCAGGCGAGGGTTGCGGGAGGTCTGTGCCGCGAGCGAACTGCTCCAGATAAATGCCGGGGGCAACGAAGTAGCCGGAGCCTTGCCTGCTCTCGATATACCCTTCGGCAAAAAGCTGGTCGTAGGCTTCGATGACGACGTTTCTGGATATGCGAAGCTCCTGCGCCATTTTGCGGGTGGAAGGCAGCTTGAAGCCGGCGGTCCACTCGCCGCGCAGTATTTTGTCGCGAAATTCAGAATAAAGCTGTCTGGTCAAAGGAATCGGCTTGTCCCGATCAATGTCAATCCACAGCAAGGCGAGCGGGCCTCCTTGTACAACTGGTTCTGTCAAAACAACAGCAAACTGGATCTGATCGACACAAGCTTACCATGGTAGGGTGAGAGAAGAGAAGAAAATCCCAAAGGAGAGAGAGCCTTGACCGATCAGGAAAAGATGACCGCCCATGTATTGAAAGCGATCGCCCGGGATGCGGGCATGAAAGAGTTTGTACAGAACACGCCCAAGCTGTACCGGATGCTGTTGGCCGCAGCAAAGCGCTACGTGACGGGAGAGACGCGCGAAGACGCGATGCGTGTCGCGGCCAGGCTGAAGCAAAGCGGCTATTTGCTCTCCGTCGAGCACATCGGCGAAAATACGATGGACCGAGGAGAGGCGCAGCTCGCCAAGCAGGAATTTTTGCAACTTGCCACAGACTGCTCCCGGCTGGACACTATGGCCAACATCTCGTTTGATCTGTCGCATCTGGGGCTGTTGTTTCAGCCGAAGACAGCGTTTGAGCATGTGGCGGAGATGGCGGAATGCGCCAAGGCGCACGGGCAGTATTTGATGATTAGCATGGAGGAGTCAGCGAAGACCGAGGCGATTTTGCAGATGTACGAGCGGTTGACGGAGCGGCACGACAATATCGGGATTACGCTCCAGGCCCATCTGCACCGTTCCGTGGCTGATCTGAAGCGCCTGCTGCATCTGCCGGGCAAAATCCGCCTGGTCAAAGGCGCGTTTCAGGAGCCGCCGGAGCTGGCGCTGGCGAGGTCCTCCGAGCTGAACGAGCGGTATTTGCTGCTCGCGGACATGTGTGTGGAGGCTGGTCACGAATGCGCTCTGGCGACGCACGACCAGGCGCTGGTCGACGTGCTGAACGAGCGCGGGTATTGGCATCGTCCGCAAGTGGAGGCGGAGCTGCTCTACGGCGTGCGGCCCGAACTGGCCCGGGACTTGCGCAAACGGGGCGTGCCTGTCCGGCTGTACTTGACGTACGGAACCGAGTGGTACTTGTACCTTTGCCACCGCCTCGCCGAATATCCGCCGCACGTGCACCAGGCGATCGCCGACATGTTTGACCCGTCGCGGATTGACGACGCGAGCTATGACGTTACCGAAGAAACCGAAGCCGTTTGCCCCAGCCACCTCGCCTAGCGTGAGGTGGTTTTCGGTTTGGCGGCCTTTTGCTTTTGCGCCGGGCTTTACGCAATCGCTCTCCTTTTCAAAATAAACTGTAGCTTTTTGTCTGCCCCAAACGTCTATACGTGTAGTAAAAAGGCGAATGAGCTGCAAACGAATAGACCATGGAGGTTTTAAGCGAATGAAAACGGCGAAGTGCAAACGATGGCTTCTTTCCACGTGTACGCTCCTCCTGCTGCTGGTGTGGGGACACGCCCACCCGGGAGCAATCGCCCTGGCAGAAGGAACGATCCAGTTGGGCGTGAGCGTGGGGATCGACGGAGTGTACAGGGAAGAGGGGCTGGTGCCAGTCGTGGTGACCGCGACAAACGGAGGCACCGATGTGGAAGGCGACCTGATGGTGGCGACAGGAAACAGGGGAAACAACCAGTATTCTGTCGCCTATTACCAGCCAGTGTCCATTGCCAAAGGCGCGACCAAGCAGGTGACGATCATGGTCCCCGGCTCGGAGCTTGACAGCAGTACATACGTGGCGCTGATGGAAAAAGACAAGATCGTGGCGAAAGCCCCTGTAAGCGGCAGACGGTACAGCTACGACACCCTGATGATCGGGGTGCTGGCGCAAAGTGCCGATACGGCCAATTTTTTTGGGATGCTGCCAAAGGATACTTTTCCCAACGACGTCAAAACAGTGCCGATGAAGCCGGAGCATGTTCCGACATCCGGCGCGCAGATGCAAATGCTCAGCATGCTCGTGCTGAACAACTTCGCGCTGGACTCGTTGAATGAACAGCAGATTCAGGCGATACGCGACTGGACCAAATCAGGCGGCAAGCTCGTTCTGGCAGGGGGCGCCCAGTACCGGAAAACAGCCGGGGCGCTGGCTGACCTGTCTCCTGTAGAAGTGAACCAGGTGACGAGTGTGAAGACGCTTGCCAGCATGAAGGCGGAGAAAACGAACCCGATCGGCTTGACGGCACCGTTTACCGTCAGCAGCGGTACTTTGAAGGCAGGCAAAGTGTTGTACAGCGAAGGAGCGATTCCGCTGTTTGCCGTCCACAGCGTCGGCGAAGGCAAGGTGCTGTACGCCGCCTACGACCTCGCGGAAGAGCCTGTCGCGAGCTGGGCGGGGAATGGCCGGTTCTGGTCCGACCTTTTGCTCAAGGCGTTTGGCTCCTCGCTTAACGACTACAAGTCTTCATCGTTTGACCGCATCTGGCCGCTGCATGACGCAGCCGACATGAATCCGGCCCTGAAAATTCCCGAGGTCAGTTGGTTTGCGCTGTTTTTTGGCGTGTACGCCCTGATTGCCGGGCCGATCCTGTTTTTCATTTTGCGGGCATGGCGCAAGCAAAGCTACATGTGGGTCGTCGTCCCGTCGCTGTCGCTGCTTACGGGAATCGGAATTTTCTCGTTTGGCGCCATGCAGCGCGGCGAAGGGGTGCTGATTCACCAGACGGGCTTCGTCCAGTTGCAAAACGACGGACAAGCAAAAGTGAATAGCGTGACCTCGTTTTTTGTCCCGAGCAGTGGCGATTACCGCCTGACCGTAAAAGGCCAAGGCCAAACCCAGCCGGTGCTGGAGCGAAACCGGGCCAACGAAATTCCGAAAATATGGGCGTTCGCCCAAAGCGATCAAACCGAAGTGCAGTTCCGCGACGTAGAGTTCTGGTCGACGCGCAAGGTGGCGACAGAGCAAACGATTTCGGATGTGGGCAGCTTCGAGTCGAATCTGTCCTACAGCGAAGGCACGTTGAAAGGAACCGTCACGAACAAGACCAAATTCGCCCTGCGCGACCTGACGATTTTCTCGGGAAGCCAACTGCAGGAAATACCGGAGCTGGCTCCGGGGGCGAGCGCAGAGGTCAATCTGCCTTTCCAGCCGTCCGCACAGGCGAGATTCGGGCATCGACAGTCGTATGCTATGCAGGCCTTGCCTGCGCATATGCGCTCCTTCCAAAACGAGCGGACGCGCGAGCAGGTCATGATCGAGATGCTGGAAATGACCGGGCGCAGAGGCAACCAGTCTGAAATCGTCAGAATCGTGGGCTGGACCAACCAGCCGGTTGTCGATGCCGCCGTGCAGCCAGAAAACGCCAAGACAGACAGCATCGCTCTGGTCACTTCGGAGCTGAAGGTGCAGCCGTCCAAGGACGGGCATGTGTACTACCCGACAGGGACATTTGACGTCACGCTGGCAGGCAGCTCCGTTCCGGTAGTGGATGAGGGCGACGGCTACCGTCTCGAGGCAGGAGATATCACATTTGACATCAATCTGAGCCAGGAAGGCAAAAAGCTGGCGATTACCAACGTGTACCTGTACACCTGGTCCGATGACAACACGACGTTTGCCAAAGAAGTGTACAACTGGAAGACAAAAGCCTACGATCTGTATGAAAAAGCGTTCAACAACAATGTCATGACAGGCGACAAGGCCGCTGACTATGTCTCGGCCGACGGCATGCTGCGCATCAAGTTTGCCCATCAACTGCCCGATCAGCGCCACATCGGCATTCCGAACGTCAGTGTGGAAGGGAAGGTGAGCCCGCTGTGATTCAAATCCGCAATTTGTGCAAGAGCTACGGGAAAATGCAGGCGTTGAAGAACTTGACGATGGATATTGAAAAAGGCACGGTGTTTGGCTTCGTCGGTCCGAACGGGGCGGGAAAATCGACAACGATGTCCATTTTGGCCACCTTGCTTGCCCCGACGAGCGGCAAAGCGTACGTAGGCGGCTACGAGGTGACGAGCCATCCGAAGGAAGTGCGCAAGCTGATCGGCTACATGCCAGACTTTTTCGGCGTCTACGACAATTTGACGGCAGAGGAGTACCTTGATTTTTACGGGGCGAACTACGATATTCCATCCGCACAGCGAAAGCAGATCATTCCCCAGCTGCTCGATCTGGTCAATCTCAGCCACAAGCGGGATGCTTACGTCGATTCCTTGTCGCGGGGGATGAAGCAGCGGCTCGGACTCGCCCGGTCGCTTGTGCACAACCCGGAGGTGCTGATTTTGGATGAGCCTGCCTCCGGGTTGGACCCGCGGGCGCGGATTGAGCTGCGGGAGATTTTGAAAGAACTGCGCGACATGGGCAAGACGATCATCATCAGCTCGCATATTTTGCCGGAGCTGGCCGAGATGTGCGACGTCATCGGAGTGATTGAGGAAGGCAACCTGGTGGCGTTTGGCCGGGTGGATGAGATTTATGCCAAAATGCAGGAGCAGCGAGTGCTGCGCATCCGTCTGACCGGACGGATCGAGGAAGCGATGACCCGCCTGCGCGAAATGCCTGTCATTACGAGCGTGACGCGGGAAGGGAGCTGGGTGGTCGCGAGCTTTGCGGGAAACGACGAGCAGCAGGTGGAGCTTTTGCGGGAGCTTGCGGTCGCAGGCTATCCGGTGGCGGCTTTCAATGAAACGGTCGGCGATCTGGAAGACATCTTTTTGGAAATTACGAAAGGGGTGGGCTCATGAACGTCCTGAGACGATTGCGCAACCCTGTCCTGTTCAACGAGTGGAAAATGCGGATGCGGACGAACCGCTCGCCGTGGATCATTCTCTTTTACTTGCTGGTGCTCGGAAGCATGACCTTGCTTGCGATCTTTTTCATGACCAACGGCGGCAGCTACTACAATCCTGGCGAGACGCGGGAGCTGTTCATGATGCTGTCAGTCATGCAGCTTGGCATGATCGGTTTCGTCGTTCCGGGACTGACGGCCGGCGTGATCTCGGGAGAGCGCGAACGGCAGACGTTGAGCATCCTGTTGACGACGAATGTGAGCGCCACGCGGTTGATTTTGGGAAAATGGCTGGCCTCGCTCAGCTTCATGACCTTTCTCGTCTTTGCCACGATTCCGCTGTACGCCATCGTCTTTTTGTACGGGGGTGTCTCTCCGCTTCAACTCGTCAAAGTATTCGGCTTTTATGCGATTACCATGTTTGCTGCCGGCAGCATCGGCGTGCTCATGTCGACGCTCATCAAGCGCACGGGAATTGCTACGGTTGTCACCTATGCCATGGCGTTCGGTATTGCCATCGGGAGCAGTGTGCTGGCGGAAATCATTCGCGAGTTTATTCGCTATCAAAACCGGATGAATCAGGTCGCCTCTGCGCCTATGCCGATCTGGCCCGATCTGTTGCACAGCATCAATCCGGTGCTTGCCATGCTGAACATTTTTGATGAAGGGCCAGTCCGTGACTTGCGGGGCATAGCCAACCAGCAGAGCTTCTGGGCGAGCATTGATCCGTTCTGGTTTTACTGCATCATCTACGGGGCGCTGACGGTCGTGTGCCTGCTGCTGGCGATTTACTTCATCCAGCCTGTGCGGGGCAGGCTGCGC
The DNA here is from genome assembly GCF_058781555.1 of Brevibacillus sp. FW306-2-1A-C05A. Classification (NCBI taxonomy): domain Bacteria; kingdom Bacillati; phylum Bacillota; class Bacilli; order Caryophanales; family Paenibacillaceae; genus Brevibacillus; species Brevibacillus sp. FW306-2-1A-C05A. The sequence goes on along the minus strand of NZ_JBYSWV010000012.1, from coordinate 81,843 downwards.
AAGACGGCAGCAGAGGAGCAGTAAACCATGTTTACGCCAAAGGCAGACAACGAACTGAGATCACTGCTTGAGCCTGTGCGCAGACAACTGCAAAAACGGGTGCTGCTTCAACAGATAACACAGTACGGCTTGTGGGGAGCGGGGGGGAGCGCACTGCTTCTCCTCGCTGCCCGTTTGTGGCCGATCCCCTACTACTCCTGGCTTGCGGCCGCGCTGATTCCGTTGGCCTTGCTTCTTGGCGGACTGGTTGCGCTCCGCAAAAAAGCGACGCTTTTGCAAAGTGCGCAGGCGGCTGATGGAAACGGCCTGGCCCAGCGGGTCGAGACGGCGTGGGAGCATCGTGACAGCACGTCGTCCGTCGCTGTCATGCAACGGGAAGACGCCCTGCGGCATTTGCGCCAAAACTTGCCGCGCATTATCGAGAGCATTCACATCTGGAGTGGTTTGCAAAAAAAGCTGTACGCTGCGGGTGGCTTGCTGTTGGCGAGCCTGCTCTTGATGATTTGGCCGAATCCGCAGGACGGGCGACTCGCCCAGATGGCGCTGGAAAAACAGGCGATTGCCCAGGCGGAAAAAGAAATCGAGGAAATCAAGCAGGAGACAAAAGCGACCAAAGGCTTGAGCGAAGCACAGAAGAAGCAGCTTGAGGAAATGCTGGAGCAGGCGAAAAAGGCCATGGCAAAAGCAACCGATCCCGCCGAGCGGCTCAATGCGCTGCGGGCAGCGGAAAAACAGCTGGAAAAGTTGCGGGCAGCCGCACAGAACAAGGCGGCGTCTTTGCACAGCTTGCAGCGCAGTCTGGGCAGCCAGCAATCGACCAAATCGCTCGCGGATGCATTGGCAAAAAACGACCGCGAAGCGTTGACGGCGGCGCTTGCGCAGATGGCAAAAGCGATGGAGAAGATGCCGGAAAAAGAGCGGACCGAGCTGGCCCGTGAACTGGAAAAAGCGGCAGAGCAGTTAAAAAAAGATGCGGCGGCAGCAAACGCAGAGGAACTGAAAAAGGCCGCCGACCAATTGGCACAGGCTGCCCGGGAGATTGCTGCCGGACAAGACCAGCAAGCGCTGGCTGCGCTGCAAGCGAGCATGCTGCAAGCATTGGCAGAAGCGCAGCAGTCACAGCAGGCGATGCTTGCGCTTGCCCAGGCGGCAGCCTTGCTCCATCAGTCGCAGATGACGCTGGCGAGTGCCGGGGCTTTCGGCAATAACGGAGCGGGGAACATTACGCCCGGGGCAGGACAGGCCGTGCCTGCTGCCACGACACCAGGCGGCAACCCGGCAGCGTCCGGTACGGGCACAACAGCAAATGCGAATCCGAATCCGGCGGGGAACCAGCAAACCCCGCCTGCAAACGGCAACACAGGTGCCGGGCAAGGAAACGGCTCGACGAATGGCACAGGCAACGCGGCAGGAAATGGTTCCATGAGCGGTTTGCCCAATGGCACTGGCAAAGGGACGAGCGGCACGGGAATCGCCAACGGAGGCAATCAGGGCTCGGGCGCAGGACTCGCCGAAGGAAAACACGAGCTTGTCACTGTCCCGTCCGGCCGCATCGGCACAGACAACGGACCAGCCGAAACAGTAGGAGGCCCGCTCGGCGCGGGGCCATCCCAGTCGCAGCAAAGCGGCAACACGCAGGTGACCTCCGGAGGAACGCTGCCGTATGAGGAAGTGTACGGCCAGTACGAGCAATTCGCCCGCGAAAGCATGGAAAAGGGCAGTATTCCGGGCGATTATCAAGACATCGTCAAAGACTATTTCAGCAAAATCGAACCATAAAAAGGAGGGCGCGGCTGTGGCACAGCAAACAATTGAGGATTGCCTGCAGCGGGTAGAGCTCGTCAGGCAGGAAATCGGAAAAGTACTGGTGGGACAAAAAGACGTCGTCGAGCAGCTTTTGTGGGCGGTTTTCGCAGGCGGGCACGCGCTGTTGGAGGGCGTTCCCGGGTTGGGGAAAACGCTTCTGGTAAAAACGTTGTCCCAAGCCTTCGAGCTTTCGTTTCAGCGCATCCAGTTTACGCCTGACCTGATGCCGACCGATATTACCGGAACGAACATTCTTTTGGTAGACGAGACAGGGCAGCAGTCGTTCCAGTTCCAGCACGGGCCGATTTTCGCCCATGTCGTGCTCGCGGACGAGATCAACCGGGCGACGCCCAAGACGCAGAGCGCGTTGCTTGAGGCGATGCAGGAGCGCACCGTCTCCGCAGGGGGCGTCACTCGTCCGCTGCCTGCGCCGTTCTTCGTTTTGGCGACGCAAAACCCGCTGGAGCAGGAAGGGACCTATCCGCTGCCGGAGGCGCAAATGGACCGCTTTTTGCTGAAAATCGACGTGCCGTACCCGACGGCAGACGAGTTGAAAACGATCGTGACGCGGACGACGACCGGACAGTCTGTGCAGGTGGAAAAGGTGGCTTCGGGGGAGCAGATCGCCCACATTCAGCAGGCGGCCCGCGAAGTTTTGGTGGCAGACGCGGTGCTCGATTACGCCGTCAAGCTGCTGCTCGCCACCCATCCAGGGGAGCAGGCCGTCGCCTCGGTCAACCAGTACGTGAGAAACGGAGCAGGTCCGCGCGGCGTGCAGGCGATCGTCTCCTTGGCAAAAGTGCGCGCGCTTTTGGCGGGACGCTACAATCTCGCCTACGAGGACGTGGAGGCGGTAGCGCTGCCGGCCCTGCGCCATCGGATTTTCCTCAACTTTGAAGGCGAGGCGAGCGGCGTGCGCGCCGACCAGATCGTCCGCGATATATTGACTGCGCTGGCGAGGGAAAAAGCATGAGTCAGCACTTGCTTGACCCGTCGTGGCTGGCCCGGCTGGAACGGCTGCAGCTTGCGACGAGAAAAGCCGTCAGCGGCAACCGCGCGGGAAAGAGGCGGTCCAGACAGCTCGGCAGCTCGATGGAATTTGCCGATTTTCGGGCGTACGTGCCGGGCGACGATTTGCGGCAGTTGGATTGGAATGCGTATGCGCGCTCCGGAAAGCTGTTTTTGAAAAAGTACCTGGATGAAACCGAGCTGCACGTGAACCTGTACATTGATTGCAGCCGCTCGATGAGCTACGGTCAGCCGAGCAAGCTGTCGCGCTCGGTCCAGATTGCAGCGACCCTGGGCTACCTGTCGCTGTGCCAGCTCGATCACGTCTCCGTCTACGCCTTCGACAGCCGCATCGTCGCGTCTTTGCAAGGGTTGCAGGGCAAAGGCCAGGCGCACAGGCTGCTGCATTTTTTATCATCGGTCCAAGAAGGCGGCACGGGTGATCTGCACGCCGCGCTCCGCCAGCCGGGCGCGGTTCGGGGCCAAGCGGGGATTTCGATTGTGCTGTCCGACTTTTTGTTTCCGGCGGGATACGCAGAAGGGCTGGCTTACTTGCAGGCAGCACGGCAGGAAGTGACGCTGGTGCAGGTGCTTTCCCAGGAAGAACTGCAGCCTGCCTACGCGGGAGAGCTGCGCCTGATCGACGCAGAGACGAGTCAGGCAAAAGAAGTGTCCATGACCGGACTGCTGCTCGCCGAGTACCAGAAAAGCTTGCAGGAGTATCGGCAGGAGCTGGCCGCCTTTGCCTATGGGAGAGGAATCGCCTTTACAGGAATCGAGGCGGAGCAATCATTGGAATCCATCGTCTTTCACGTATTTCGGCAGGCGGGCATGATTCGCTAGAGAGGAGGGAGAGGAACAACTATGCAGTGGATGGGTTTGGGCAACTTGTGGTTCGCGCTGATAATCCCGGCCATCATCGTCCTCTACCTGCTCAAGCGAAAAGTAGAGGACCGTGTCGTGCCGAGCACGCTGCTCTGGCAGCGCACCTTGCAAAACTGGGAAGCGGTGCGGCCGTGGGAAAAGCTGCGGCGCAACCTGCTGCTCATCTTGCAGCTTCTGGCGGCATGTTTGCTGGTGTTGGCGCTGACCAGACCGGCGCTGCCGACGGAAGGGATTGCGGCCGAGCATACCGTGCTCGTCGTCGATACGTCAGGCAGCATGCTGGCAAAGGAAGGCGAAGAGACGAGGCTGGCGCGGGCTGTGTCTGAGGCGAAGGCGCTGGTAGAAAAGCTCGGCAGCGGGCAGACGATGACCTTGATCGCGGCGGGAAGCGAGCCGAATGTGCTCGTGTCCAAGAGCGCAGACCAACAGGAGCTGCTGGCGGCGCTGGGGAAGCTGACGGCCAATTTGGGGGCGTCCGATCCGCTGTCTGCGCTTTCGCTGGCGGGAGCCATCGCGGCGAACGAGCCGGGAAGCGGGGTCATCTGGCTCGGGGATGGACATGCCGAGCACAAGCTTGTTCCTCAGGCGCTTCCGGCTTCGTCCGCGAGCTTCCGGTTCGTGCAGATGGGACGGTCGCGTGAAAATGCGGGCATTGCTGCCTTCGTGACGCAGCCTGGGCAACAAGGCACAGAGGCGCTTTTGCGCGTGGACAACTACGGCAGCGCGCAGTCGCGGGGAACCGTGACTGTTTTTGACGACCAAGGCAAGCTTTTGGACACCGACTCTTTTGCGATCGAAGCGTCCGGCTCTAAGACTTTTTCGTTCAAGGAGCTGCCGAAGTCGCCAGCCTATCGCGCCGTGATCGAGCCGGAGCAGGATAGTCTGATGGAAGACAATGCGATCTGGAGCGTGCCCTTTGCGGCGAGCAAAGGAAAAGTCGTGCTCTACACCCCGGCGGGCAACCGCTTTTTGCATCAGGTCATGCAGACGGTTGGCAGCATGGAGGTGGAAACGGTCCAGAAAGCTCCCGAGCCGAATGCGGAAGCACGCGATCTGTGGGTATTTGACGGCGAAGTGCCGGACAAGCTGCCGCCGGGAAACATTCTCGTCATTGCGCCCGACAGGAAAACGGACTGGCTGCCGCTCGCGGGAGAACAAGAGTTGAATCAAGGACCGCAAGCGGTATCCGCAGACGATCCGCTGCTCAAATACGTGGACTGGCGCGAGGTGCATATTGCCAAAGCGGCGGTACTGGGGGAAATGCCGGGGATGAGGGCAGTAGTTCGTGCGGGCGACGTGGAGCTGGTCCGGGCAGGCGTGGTGGACGGCCGGAGAATCGCCGTCATTGCCTTCGACCTGCACAATTCCGATTTTCCGCTGCGTCCGGCTTTTCCCATCTTCATGCAAAACGTCGTGAACTGGCTCTCGCCTGCACAGGCGACGCCGATTGCCACAAGTCATCCCGGGGATGTGCTCACGATCCCGCTGACACCGGGCGCAATAGAGCGGCGCGTGACCTATCCAAACGGACAGCAGCAGCCGATCGCGGCGGAAGGGACCGTCTGGACGATGCAAGTGCCCGAGCAGCTCGGGCTGTACCGGATTGACGAGACGGCAGATACGGGGACGGTCAGCCGCTATTTTTCCGTGCGAATGAGCGATGCCGAATCGGATATTACGCCAAAAACGCTCAGTGTCTCCGGCGTTTCGACCGGACAGAGCGAAGGAGACAAGCAAGCGGCAAGCGCGACAGGTACGCAGGAGCTGACGTACTGGCTGGCGGCGCTCGTCCTGCTTGTGCTGCTGGTGGAATGGAGGGTGTACCAGCGTGGGTATTAACTTTACACAGCCATGGCTTCTGCTGCTTCTGCTGCCTGCAGCGTACCTCGTCGCAAGCTGGTGGCAGAAACAAAAGCAGATGCCCGCAAGCCGCAAAGCCGTCATTTCCGCGATTCGCTTCGTCCTGTTTGCGCTGCTCGTCCTCGCTTTGGCAGGTACGCAACTGCTCACCCCTGTTCAGGCGAAAACGGTTGTGTTTGTCGTGGACCGTTCCGCCTCGATGAAGGACGATCCGCGTGTCCTCTCCTTTTTGCGTGAGGCCATCGGGCAAAAGCGCCCGGAGGACAAGTACGCCATCGTTGCCGTCGGAGCGGAAGCGGCGGTCGATCAGCCGCTGACGACGCGCGCAGAACTTGCGCCGCTCGGCGTCGAAGTAAACCGCCAGGCGACCGATCTCGCAGAAGGGATTCGGCTCGCTGCGGCCATGATCGGCAGCAACACCCGAGGCAAAGTCGTGCTGCTCACGGATGGCATCGCGACGAGCGGAGATGCAGCCAGGCAAACGAGACTGGCTGCGGAGCGCGGCATCGGCGTAGAGGCTGTCTCTTTGCAACAGCCGCAAGGAGACGAGGTCGTGCTGTCCTCCGTGCAGGTTCCGCAGCGGTTGTACGCTGGCGAGGAATACGCGATCACGGTCGATGTGGACAGTACGCTCGCTACCGAAGCGACGCTGCGATTGTACGAAGGAAATCGCGCAGCAGGCGAGCAAACGGTTCAGATTGATAAAGGGCACAATCGCTTCGTCTTTTCGCAAAAGGCGATGGAGCAAGGCTTTCATCGCTACCGCGTCGAAATCGAGCCGCGCCGCGATACCGTCCAGGCGAACAACCAGGCGGCTGCCTACACACAAGTGGCAGGCGCTCCAGTCGTCCTCGTCGTCGAGGGCCACCCGGGCGCGGCAAAAAATCTCATCGAGGCGCTGCAGGCGGGCAACATGCAGGTGGAACTGCGCGAGCTTGCCATGCTGCCGAAGGAACTGGAAGGCTACAAGCAGTACGCGACGATTGTTTTGGCCGATTTGCCTGCAACACAGGTGAGCGATGCCGACATGGAACGAATGCGGACGGCTGTCCGCGACCTGGGCATCGGTCTGGTCATGACAGGGGGCAGTGACAGCTTTGGGATGGGCGGCTGGTTCCAGACGCCGATCGAGGAGGCGCTGCCCGTGCACATGGATTTGCGCGGAAAAGAACAGCTTCCTTCGCTTGGGCTAGAGCTGGTGATCGACAAATCCGGCAGCATGAGCGCCGATGCGAAGGGCGTCGACAAAATGGAGCTAGCGAAGGAAGCGGCGATACGCGCCACGACCATGATGAATCCGCAAGACTACATCGGGGTGATCGCCTTTGACGGCAGTCCGTGGGAAGTGGTTGCGCCCCAGGCGGTCACGAAGCAGGAGACGATCCATCAGCAAATTGGCGGCATCTACGCCGATGGCGGAACGGATATTTACCCGGCGCTGCAGTTGGCGTACGAACGGGTAAAAACAATGAACACGCAGCGTAAGCACGTCATTTTGCTGACAGATGGACAGTCCGGCATGCAGGACGATTACCAGGGACTTTTGCAGCAGATGACGTCCGAAAATATTACGGTGTCCACCGTCGCGGTCGGCGATGACGCAGACATGCAGCTTCTGGAAATGATTGCGCAGGCGGGAAATGGCCGTTACTACTTTGCCAACGATGCCGAGTCGATTCCGAAAATTTTCAGCAAGGAAACGGCGCTGGCCAGCCGCACGTTTATTGTGGAAAAGCCGCAAATACCGGAGGTGACGGGAGCCGGGATGTGGCCGAGCCTGCAGCACGCGCTGCCGCCGCTGCGGGCGTACGTGGCGACGACGGCGAAACAGACGGCGGAGACATCACTTCTGAGCGCGGATGACGATCCGATTTTGACCCGCTGGCAATACGGGCTTGGCCGCTCTGTTGCCTGGACGAGCGATCTCGAAGGCAAATGGGCGCCGGACTGGATCGGCAACGGGCGGCTCTGGAACGAAGTGGTCGCCTGGACGTTTCCGCAGGTTGCCGAAGGAAAGTGGAAGACGCAAACGAGCATCAACGGAGCGACAGGCAGCGTCAAAGTGACGATGCCTGCCGGGGAGAGCCTGCCGCAAGAGTTGGAGGCGGTCGTGCTCAACCAGAAGATGCAGCGCGAAGTCATCAAGCTGAAGCCGATTGCGCCCGGCGTCCTGGAAGGCCAGTTTGAGACGGCAGAGCCTGGCACGTATATGATCCAGATTTCGGAAAAAGCGCAGGGACGGGTATTGGCGAGCCAAACGACAGGACTGACCGTCTCTTACTCGCCTGAGTACGGCATGACGCCGGACGGGGAAAAAGAGCTGCGCACGTGGCTGCTCGCGGGCGGCGGCAAGCAGATTGCCGAGCCGGAGGAAGTATTTGGCGGGGAGCTTCCCGAGAAATGGGATACCCAGTCGATCAGCGAATGGCTACTGATGCTTTCGGCCTTGCTGCTGCCAGTAGACATCGCCGTGCGCCGCCTGCAACTGCCGGAACAGTGGTGGGCCAAGCTTGCGAACCTGTGGCGCAGGCGGTCAGCACCAGCAGCAGCGGCTGGACAGCAAGCCGTGTTTGACAGGCTTTCCGACAGGCGCGCTGTGCTGACGCGCTTGCGGCCGGATGCCGCTGTGCAGGAGCAGGAGGGCAAGGCCAAGCCTGCGTCACAAGTACGGGCAGCCGTGGAGCCAGCGAAAAACAGGCCGGAAGCAGCGGCGCGAACACAGCAGCAAGCTCGCGCAGAGAGCGAGGATGCAGACGACACGTTGAACAGGCTGCTCGCGGCCAAGAAGCGGCGGAGCAAGCCGTAAGTCGCCAAGGCCTTTTGTACGCGGTAGAACATAGAACAAAGGCAGCCTGCTGTATGCCAGGCTGCCTTTGTTCCAAACGATTATTCCGGATGATTGCGGGTTGCGTGACCGGCTTCGTAAGGGGAGGTTACCCCTTCGTACAAAAGGTGCATGCTCATGCCAAGCGCGGCGTGATCCTGGTTGTGGCAATGATCCATCCACAGGCCGGGATTGTCGGCGCGAAAAGCCACTTCATACGTTTCGCCCGGGGCTACATTGAGCGTGTCCGTCCACCATGGACTTCCTGTGACGGGCTTGCCGTTACGCGTGAGCACTAGCATGTGGTGGCCGTGCAAGTGCATCGGGTGATCCATGAAGCTGCGGTTGACGAACGTCATTTTCACCAGATCGCCCTCGGACACCATCATCATGGGCGTATAGGGGAACACCTGGCCGTTGATGGTCCACAGGCCGTCAAAGCGGCCGTCGTACATCCCGAAGGCGACGTCAAACAGCATCTGGTATTCGCGATCAAAAGGCGAGTTCGAGTCAAAGGGCAACGCCATCGGCGCACCGTAACGGGCGGGATCGAACAGCGGCAAATTGTCTTGCAGGGCAGGCGACTCTCCGCGGCCGTCCGGGCTGAGCAGCAGCCCTTTTTCCCCCGTCTTCCCTTTTCCGGCTTGCGCGAACAACACAGGGCGGTCCGGCATGGTGAAGTACAGGTCGTATCTGCCGCCAGCCGCCAGCTCCAATGCCTGGTTGGCGATCAGGTTCGGCTCGTTTACTTCGTTGCCGTCAATGGCTACAACCTGAAACGAGCTGCCGCAAAGCTGGTAGGTGACAGGCAGGTTTTCCGCGTTGATAAAGCGAAGTCTTACCGGAGTGCCAGGCGAAACCGTTTGCATCGCAAGCGTGTCAGCGCCGTTGATCGTCGCGCCTTCGCCTTTTGGTTTATGATGAATGGCCGTGAGATCGCGAATGCTGGAGTCCGCTCCTTGCGCGCTTGCCGCAGGCTCGATCACCAAAGCGCCAAACAGTCCTTTTCGCACCTGGACCGATGCTTGCTGGTGCGAGTGATACCAAAACGTCCCGGCTTGTTCGGCTATGAACCGATAGACGTGCTTTTCGCCGGGGAGCACGGCGTCCTGTGTCGCTCCGGCTACGCCGTCTTCGGCATTGGGGACGTTCAGGCCGTGCCAGTGAATGGTGACGCCATCGGCAATATCTTTGTTTTCCAGCACGACCTCGACCAGCTCGCCCTGCTTGATGCGCAGCTCTGGGCCCGGGTATTGCCCGTTAAAAGTCCACGCCTCCATCGTTTTTCCGGAGGGCAGCCGCACGGTGGCTTTTTGGGCAGTCAGCTTGAATTGCCGATCGGCTTCTCCTTCGCGCGGTCCGGTCAAGTCCGCCACGCTCACCGTCTGAATGGCGGAAGAAGCGCGGTCGTGCCCGGCATGGGCCGATTGCGCGTGAGCAAACAGCCCCGTGCCGTGTCCGGTGTCGATGTTCGTATGATCTGTCATTTTGAACTGCTCAGGCAATTTGCTGGCAAGCAGCGCCTGATTGCCCCAGAAGACGATTCCTGCCGACACGAGCAACAGAACTGCCGTTCCGCGCAAAAAGCGCAAAAACGGCGCAGGCGGCTTCCATTCTCCAGGGCGAAAACAGCGCTGCTGCCGCCACGATTGCATGATCCAGAGTGCTGAGGTGCCTGCTACAAGCACGCCCCAGGCGAGCAGGAGAATCGCTGGCTCCAAGGTGACAGCGGGGTAGAAAAATTGCAGGAAGCAGGCCGTCAAGCTGCCGAGGACAGACGCCTGCAACGGAACGATCAGCTCGGGGGCTGACGCCACTTTTCGCAAATCCGCATCGACCAGTTCAGGATCAGATGGCTGTGCGTTGTCGCTTGGAAGCAGTTCCGCCATTTCCGAAGCGGCGGCGTCCTCGGAGAGCAAGGACAGATCGGGATTATCCACGATGTAAGACGGCTTCTCCTTGGACTTGTCCAGCTTTGCCGCCAGTTGCCACAAGCGGGGCAGCGAAATGAATAGAACAGAGAGTAAAGGGACGACCATCAGGGGCAGGAAGCCGAGCGCTTTATCCCTTATGTAAAGCCAACCAAAGGATTGAAAAAACGCCCAAGTGACAAACAGTTGTCCGGCGAATGCGAGTACGGACAGCCAGACAAAAAACAGTGTCCAGCGTGCCTTTTTTGCCAGCGCCCGTCTGGTTGGCTGATAGACGAGCGCCTTGGCTTTAAGCGTAGGGATCAGCGCAGTGAAAACCAAAACGAGAAACAAGCCTTGATGGATCCCGGCGAGCACTTCAAAATCTGCCATAGAATAATTCCTCCCGTAAGCTTTCCATTCTTACATGATAGAGAGGTTCGGCAGTCAACCAAACGTACCCGGGCAGTATTTTCCCTCCGACTCAGGACGGATAACAAAAAGGAAAGGGGAACAGACAGCATGTCTTTTGATTTTGTGGAAACATAACAACGCTCTTTTCGCTGCCGTTCTCCGCCTCAATGGACGGGCTTTTGCAAACAGCTTGCCGTCTACAAAAAAGGAGGAGAACAAGAATGAACAAACAGAAAGAAATCGAAGCTATGCGACGCGAAGTGGAAGCGCCGTTTGCCGGATGGAATTTCCAACGGCTGACCGAGACGGGGAGGATGCAGGAAGCTCCATTGTCCTGGAACTATCCGAGCGTGGTCAAGCAGCACATGAACGGCATCGGCTCCATGCTCGACATGGGCACAGGCGGGGGAGAGCTGCTGGCTTTGCTGCAGCCGCACCCTGCGCGGACATTTGCCACGGAAGGGTATGCGCCAAACGTAGGGGTAGCGCGGGCAAACCTGGAGCCGCTGGGCATTCAGGTGATCGAGGCGGATGGCGAGGATGAGCTTCCTTTTGAAGATCAATCGTTCGAGCTTATCATTAATCGGCACGAATCGTATTTGCCCGAAGAGATTCTCCGGCTGCTTGCGCCCGGCGGAGCCTTTGTCACACAGCAGGTTGGCGGGCAGGATAATCTGGAGCTGAACCGCTTGCTGGGGGCGCCGATCCCGCCGGATTACTTGCACTGGAACCTGGCATTTGCCACCGAGCAGTTGCGGGAAGCAGGCTTTGCCATTTTGCTGCAAAAAGAAGAAATGAGCTTCACCCGTTTCTATGACGTAGGAGCGATTGTGTACTATTTGAAGGCGATCGAATGGCAAATTCGCGATTTCAGCGTGGAGCAATACGCAGAAGCGCTGTTGGACCTGCAAAAGCGGATGGAGCCTCTCGGTTACGTCGATATTCCCAACCATCGCTTCCTGATCGTGGCTACGCCGGAAGTCAAATTTGTTAATAATTAGGCTGCCTTTTGTCGATAAGATAAATAGGGAGTGTTTTGGCAAAAAGCGCCCTTTGGGGCGTTTTTTGTTTGCAGAGGTGTCTTCCTGGGAATGATCTGTCAATCTATCGTATAAGGCAAAGGAGAAGTGAGCAAGGATGAGCAAGAGCCTGGCTAGTCGTGTAGTTGCGCTCGTGGCTGTGATTGTCGTGATTACGATGGCCGTCAATATTTTCATGATTAACTCAAACAGCGCTACTACCGTTGAACGTACGCTTTCACGCTCAAGCATTGGAACCGCTACGCATATTGCCGCAGGGATCGACTCTGAAAAGCTGGCGAAATTTTTGGCCCAGCCCGAGAAAAATGACGATTATCAGTTCCTGCAAAATACGCTGAAAGATTATGTGGAGAAGACCGGGGCACTTTACGTCTACATCCTCCAGGCCGATGGAGAAAAGGTCAAGATCATGGTGGACGGATTGGGGGATGAAAACTTCACGATCGGTCAGCCTACAACTTCGACCACGTTCGCTGACATTTCGCCAGTGCTTCAGGGTGGCACCAGCAGTACGCCAATCGTGCACGATCCGGTGTACGGAGCGTACCTCAGTGCGTTTGCGCCGATTCAGGACCAATCCGGAAAAGTCATCGCCGTGCTTGGCGTCGACACGGCAGCAGAAAAGGTTGAGCAAATAAACGAGCAGGTTCTCGCTGAAATTATGCCGCGCATTATCGCCTCCATGGTTGTTCTCACAGTGATTGCGCTTGTTTCCGTTTACTTTGTGGTGAAAAAAATGTTGCGTCCGCTGGGGGTTGTCCAGGAGGCGTCCACGCGCATTGCGGGTGGGGACCTGACGGAGACGCAAATTCCGGTTGCGAACAGAAATGATGAGATTGGCCGCATTGTGGTGGCATTCGGCGAGATGACGACGCAACTGCGCCAGATCATCGGCGGCGTCAAGGAGACGACGGAGAGCATTGACAATATGGCTGTCTCCATCCGCGAAGGCGCATCGTCTGTTCGCGAGCAAAACCAGAACATCGTCATCACGAGCCAGGAAATTGCTTCCGGCAATGAGCAGACCGCTACCGCGATGGAAACAGCCGTGCAGACGGTACAGGAATTTTTGAGCGAGCTGTCCGAGCTGAATCGCGCGATCGAAGCGATGGACGCGGTGTCCAACCAGGTATCTGACATCGGACAGAGCAGCTATCAGGTGCTGCAAGAGTTTCTCGCCGACGGAACGGAAACAAACCACCAGTTCCACGAAGTGCAAAATACAATGGCGATTCTCGAAGAAAAATCGCGCAGCATCAATGACGTGATTGAAACGATCCAGCAAATCGCCGGACAGACCAACCTGCTCGCCTTGAACGCAGCCATCGAAAGCGCGCGCGCCGGGGAGGCGGGCCGCGGATTTGCGGTAGTCGCCGACGAGGTGCGCAAACTGGCCGAGCAGACGGGAGCGGCGACGCTGGTCATTCAGGAGAGCATCAAGGACATCCAGGACCAGGTGAAGCAGGCGGCGGAAAAGACGAACGCGACTTTGAACCGCTACAACGCCGGAACAGAGCGCCTCGATACGGTGGCAAAAGAAATTACGGAGCTGTCCAATATGACGAACACGCTCAAGGCGTCGCTTGCCAACGTCATGTCCAGCGTGGAAACGATGAAGCACGGTCAAAACAAGGTGAACGAATCGGTCTTGACCGTCACCGCCATTTCCGAGCAGACGGCAGCCGCCACCGAAGAAGTATCGGCCACCATTCACGAAGTCAGCAGCAACGTAGACCAGTTTGTCGTCGAAATTCAGGAGGTCACAGAAAGCATCCAGGAGCTGCGCAGAAAAGTGGACACATTCCGCTTGTAAGCCCAGCCACCGAACGCTGGCATGCTGCGATACGAAAACAGCCCTTCGCCCAGGCTCCAAGTCCTGGCGAAAGGCTGTTTTTTTTGCAGGCGATCATCTCGCTTCGCGCGGGCTACCACATGCCCGCTGCGACGTGCACAGCTACTTGAAGCAGCAGCAAAATCGAGCGTATCCAGACAAACGCGCGCCGTTGCACAGGCGAGGGGACAGGGAAGAGCAAAAGCTCGCTGTTTCGCTTGCTCTGCTGCCGCCAGAGGCCGTTGAGCTGGCTTGCTGTCATCAGCAGCAACAGGGCAGCCGCAACCGTCTTCGCCAGCAGGCTGGGCAGAAGCAGCATGAGCGCGGCGCCGATCAGGACCAGCCGCCCGTACATCCCGGCCAGCTCGCCGGAGCGGAGGAACGTTTTGACGTACAAATGCCGCGCTGTATTCGCCTGGCTGTAGGGCACAAGCTGCGTCAGGGCCGTCAGCCAAAAACGCGGTTTTACCTGGCGCTGCAAGGCGGGAACATCCCGAAAGTTGTTCATGATTTGATAAAAGCGGTGGCGCAAGCGATTTTCCACCGCCAGCAGGCGGTACCATTGCAGCGGCAGCCCGGCCTGGACCTTGCGCATTTGCACATGCAGCCAGACGAGCAGAGCCGCGCCGATCACGCCGGCAAAAGGAACGTGACTGAAGCTGAGAAACTGCCCCGCGCTGAGCACCCATGCGAGCAGGAGATACGACAAGCCGAATCGGGCGAGCGTGTACAGCCGCTCCGTTTTTTTCGCGGACAGCCGCAAAAATATCCAGCTACTGTGAACGTTCCAGCCCTTCAACAGAAACGGAACCAGCCAGTACAGCCACAGTTGCGCCCCAGTTGCCCCGACAACGCCCGCGTACACGGGCGAAAGCAGGAGCAAAAGCACGAACAGTCCGACGCTCTGGACAGCGAAATTGTAGACTTGCGCTTTGCGAAAATAACCGCCCAGCCGCGTCTCGTGCGGAGTGAGAAAGAGCAGGTCCGCTTCCAGCAAAAAGGTGCGGTGAGGGCTGCGCGTGACGAAAAGGGCAATGACCAGCGCCAGGCCGTGCGCCAACGGGAACCAGGGCGGAATCATTGCGATGATTCCGCGGTAATAAAGGGACAGCAATCCGGTAAGAAAGACGGCGATAAACAGGACGCCGCCATTAGCCATGTACTGCGCATACCTGATAAATTCCGTGGAAAAGGCATGCAGTCTCTTCCGAAACAATTGATCCGCATCTATCTTCACTGTTTTTCATCCTCTACGATCTGCAAATAGATGTCATCCAGGGAGTGATTGGACAACCCTGTGAACTGGCGAAGCTCGTCCAGCGTGCCCTGGGCTTTGATTTCCCCTTTGTGCAAAATGATGAAGCGGTCGCAATACTTTTCCGCAGTAGCCAAAATGTGCGTGGACATCAGAATGCCTGCGCCCTGTTCCTTGCAGCGCTGCAGCCACGTCAGCAAGGCGCGGATGCCGAGCGGGTCGAGGCCGAGAATCGGCTCGTCCACGATGTAGAGCGGCGGCTGTACGAGCAGCGCCATCATAATCATGAGCTTTTGCCGCATCCCTTTGGAAAACTGCTGGGGGAAGCGGTTCTTCATCTCTTCCATGCGAAATTCCTTGAGCAGCAGTTCGGCCCGTTTGGCAAACTCTTCTTTGTCCAAGCCGTGGCTCATCGCCATCAGCTCGATGTGCTCCCACAACGTCAGCTCCTCGTAGTAGATGGGAGATTCGGGAATGTAGCCGTAAGAGAGCCGATAGCTGTCCGGCGCGGATTGAAACGATTGGCCCGCAATCTGAATCGAGCCGTCCAGCGGCTGCAAAAGTCCGAGAATGTGCTTGATGGTCGTGCTTTTCCCCGCGCCGTTCAGCCCGATCAGCGCGACGATCTCGTGGGAGTGAATCGCAAACGAAATATTTTTGATGACAGCGTGGCTCGGGGAGTAACCCCCTGTCACGTTGTTTACTTCCAGCAAGGCTGTCATGGTTTCCTCCTTCTCACCATAACGAATGGCAATCGGTCATCCTTCTATTGTAGCGCATCAGCAAAGATTTGGAAAAACTCAAGCGCGCAGCCTTTTTTGCGCGCCGGAGCAAAGGGAAGGGATAACCGTACAAGCAATGGCTTTGCGCCTGACATAAACAAGGTATTACAAGGGACGGAGGAGGTGTGACCTATGACGCCGGGAAAACAGGACAACCAAAGAGACATGGACGCGCATATGCAACGTATCTACCAGAAACTGGACAAATTCGAAGAAAGAACCGATCAGCTTGAGGGACAAATGACGATCGTTACGAAGTGGTTGGAAAGAATCGAGCACAGACTGGAACGCTTGGAAGACTGCAAGCGATTGCGAAGCTACAGACTGAACTGAAGTTGAGAGAAGAAAAAGCGAATAAAGAGAAAGATATCATCATGCAGCTATTGAACGACGACAATCGGGACAAGGAAAATCTGGCACAGATCATCGAAGGAGAAAAAAGCAGGAGGCAGGAGCGTTTTTTGCAAATATGGGCGGTTTTGGGTCCCGTCATTGCCTCCGTCCTCACTTCTTTTTTTGCCCGATTTTTCATGTAGCCGCAAAAGCTGGCACATAATTATATAAGAATGTGGAAAAGTTGTGTAATCCTCATTCCATTTTTCTACCGTATCTCCTGACTATACTTGGTGGGCAGATAACAGAAAGTGAGGATATCCAAGTGAAGAAGTTCGACGTTTCTATACTTTCGGTTGCCGTTTTGCTGACCGGACTGGCTGTGCTCGGTGTCTACCAGGCAGGAGAGGCAGAGAAAGACCCGGTTCTGGTCAAGGCTGGTGATACCTCGATTACGCAATATCAACTGTACGACGAAATGAAGACGATGTACGGCAAGCAGATGATACACGAGCTGGTCGCCCAGTCGCTGATTTCACAGGAAGCCAAGGCGCAAAACGTTACGGTGACCAAGGAAGAAATGGACAAGGAAATTGCCTCGATGAAAGAACAGGTCGGCTCCGAGGAAGCGTTCAAAAACTACCTCCAGAGCATGGGCATGACCGAGCAAAAGCTGCGTGAGAAGCTGACGGTGCTGATGACCCGCGACAAGCTGCTCGACAAGGCGTTTCCGGTTACGGATGAACAGATCAAGAAATACTACGACGAGAACAAACAGCAGATGGGCTCGCCTGCGCCGGAATTTGAAAAGGTGCGCGATCAGATCAAATCTGTTTTGACCGATAAAAACCGCAGCGAAAACTACAACAATTGGCTGAACGAGATTCAGCAAACGCACAAGGTAGAATGGTACGACCCTTCCTTTGACGATCCAGCCCAGCCTGTAACGGGCTAAGCTTCTCGATCAACAAGACTTTCCCTCTCGCAAGCGACGAGCAGGGGAAGTCTTTTTCTTTGCAGCCAGGGGCAAGTTTTCCATTCCGTTCGTTTAGTAACGGGCACGGGTGGAAAAACTGGATAAATAATTGCCAATGTAAGGGAGCAATGAGATGGCTCAAATTGGCCCCAGCCTGGATGAGAATGTTCGGTATGTAAAAGAGGCGCTAGGATACAGCAATGACATAGTGATCCGCGAACTGGTTCAGGACAGCCGCGAGCCTGTACGCGCTGCTGTTGTGTACACGGATGGCATGGTAGATACCCACATGGTGCAGGGGGTTTTAATCAACAGCCTGCTTTACAAGACGCGCTTTAAAGAACTGGAGCTGGAACGCGAGGAAGAACTCGTCCCCTTTTTAAAAGATGCGGTTTTGACCGTTGGCGATATCGGTGACGTGGACAATTTTCCCGAGATGTTTACGGCCATGCTCTCCGGGTGCGCCATCCTATTCTTGGACGGATATGAACAGGCGATGGCGATCGGCTTGCAGGAATGGAAGGACAGAGGGGTGACCGAGCCGACGGCGCAAACGGTCATTCGCGGTCCGCGCGAAGGTTTCACGGAGAACCTGCGGACGAACGTTACGCTGTTGCGCAGGCGAATCGTCAGTGAAAAGATGTGGGTCGAGACGCGCAGAATCGGGGAAGTGACAAAGACGGAAATCGCGGTCGTGTACATCAAAGGTCTGGTCGAGGAAGGCGTTGTGGAGGAAGTCCGCAGCAGGCTGGACCGGATTGATATGGACGGCATCATGGAGAGCGGGATGATCGAGGAGCTGATCCAGGATGCAGCGTACACGCCGTTTCCGACGATCTCCAACTCCGAGCGCCCCGATATGGTTGCCTCCAATTTGTTGGAGGGCAGGGTCGCGATCCTGGTGGACGGAACTCCGTTTGTGCTGACCGTGCCTTCTTTGTTCGTCGAGTTTTTTCATTCCGCAGAAGACTACTATCAGCGGGCTGATTTCAGTACGCTGATTCGGATGCTGCGATTTATTTGCTTTTTTATCGCGCTGCTCGCGCCTTCTCTCTATATCGCGATTACCACTTTAACTGCTCATCAGTCTGGCGGCGCAACGGGAGGGCGTGCCTTTTCCGGCTTTCTTGGAGGCGGTATTGATGGAGATCGCATTCGAGATTTTGCGGGAGGCGGGGATTCGCATGCCGCGCGCTGTCGGGCAGGCGATCTCCATTGTCGGGACGCTGGTAATCGGCCAGGCCGCAGTAGAGGCGGGTATCGTGTCTGCGGCGATGGTTATCGTCGTTTCGATTACGGCGATCTCCAGCTTTATTTTTCCGGCGATCAACATGTCGATTCCCGTGCGCATCCTGCGCTTTCCGCTGATGGTGCTGGCGGCCTCCTTCGGCATCTACGGCATCATTGTCGGGGTGCTCGCTCTGGTGCTGCACTTGTGCAGCCTGCGTTCGTTTGGCGTTCCGTACATGAGCACGTTTGCTCCGTTTTCATTCAAGGAGCAGCGGGATACGATCCTGCGCCTTCCCCATTGGGCCTTGGACAAGCGGCCTGAGTCGATCAGCAAGCGCAACCTGCGCCGCCAGTCAACGAAAATGAAGCCACCCCCGCCCGGCAAGTAGCACACGAAAAGCAAAGGAGTGGACTTCCATGAAAGGCATAAAAGTGCTTCTCTGCATCGCGCTGGTCATGCTCCTGGCCGGTTGCTGGAACCGCAAAGAACTGAACGATCTGGCTATCTGCGTAGGTATCGGAATCGACAAGGCGGAGCACGGCTATACCGTGTCTGTCCAGGTGGTGGACCCGGGGGAAGTAGCAGCCAACAAAGGGAAGCCAGGTAGGGCTCCTGTCACGCTTTTTTCCATGAATGCCCCTACTGTTTTTGAGGCGCTGCGAAAAATGACGACGGTCTCTCCGCGCAAAATCTATATGTCGCATACAAGGATGCTGATACTGGGCGAGGCGATGGCGCGGGAAGGAATTGCTCCCGTGCTTGATTTTGTGTCGCGCGACCATGAATTTCGCACGGATTTTTACATTGCTGTGGCGCGCGGAACGACGGCGAGCAGTATTTTGAAAGTGATTACGCCGCTTGAGCAAATCCCGTCCAACGAGCTGTTCGCCTCGCTGGAAACGTCTTCTAAAGCATGGGCTCCGACTGTTGCGGTGACGCTGGATCAGTTGATTGCGGATTTGACGAACAACGGTAAGCAGGCAGTGCTGACGGGCATTCGCTTGACTGGTCCGGCGGTGGAGGGGGATCGGCGGAGCAATGTGGAGCAGATTGATTCCAACGTGCTGCTGGAATACTCCACGTTGGCGGCGTTTCGCGGAGACAAGCTGATCGGCTGGCTAAACGAAGCGGACAGCAAGGCGTACAACTACATTGCCGGAAACGTGAAAAGTACGGCGGGCAGCCTTCCGTGCAAAGGCGGAGGAAGAATGACGATGGAAGTCATGAATGCCGATTCCAAGATCAAGGCCAGCCTGAAAAACGGCAAGCCGGAAATCACGGTTCTGATCCAGTTGGAAAATGACGTCGGCGAGGTGCAGTGCAATATTGATCTGACGAAGATGGAGACGATCGAGCAAGTGGAAAAAGACGCAGAAAAAGGGATGGTCGAGAGTGGAATGCGCGCTGTCGCCTACGCCAAAAAAAGAGGCGTAGACATTTTCGGCTTCGGCGATGCGATTCACCGCAAATACCCGAAAGTGTGGAAGCAACTGGAGAAAAACTGGGACAAGGAATTTGCCAAGCTGCCGGTGCATATCCAGGCGGAGGTCAAAATCAGGCGGTTGGGGACGATCAGCAACGCCTTCAAAGAAAAGTGACCGAGCGAGGAGGAGGATAAATGTCTACGCTGACAGTTGTGCTTGTCTCGATTATCGTCTGCCTGTATGAGCTGCCCAGACTGATCCGCCAGAGGCAGAAAAAAGAAATGACCGTCTTCGTCGCGATGCTTGTCATCAGTGTCGGGCTGTACGCCGCCACGCAATACGGGCGGCTTGCCAACCCTGTGTATGTGATGGAATGGATTTTCAAGCCGATGAGCGATGTCATTAGCAGTTGGCTGCGTTGACAAGGGGGAGGATGGCGGGGATTGTCGGCCAAAAGCGGGGCATACTGAGAAGACCCCAGCATAAGGAGTGGGAACAAACGTGGACGGTCTTTGGATGAAGTTGCTTGTAAGCCCGATCTTGGTTGTTTTGGCCGATGCGCTCTTTCCCGAGGTGAATTTTGCGAACTTGTACCAGTCGGTCGGAGTGGGGTTCGTGCTCGCTCTCGCCGGTTTTTTTCTGGACAGGGCCATTCTCGCGCCCGGCAGTCTTTGGCTTACGACCGCTATTGATTTCATCATCGGCTTTCTCATCGTCTACGGCAGCGTCGTCTTTTTGCCAGAGGCCCAGGTTTCGCCGATAGGAGCGGGATTTGTCGCGATCTTTTACGGGGTGGCCGAATATTTGCAGCATACGTGGTTGCTTAGAGCCATCCGTTCGGGAAATGAATAGAGCCGCGCATGATAAAGGACAGCTCCGACGTCTAAAGAAGACGGGAGGCTGTCCTTTATGCTGTTGCTTGGGTCTACGAGAAAAGCGGTGGCGTTCAGTCTGCGCGGTGGGAGGAAGGCGACAGCTTTTTGACAACCAGCCGCTCGATCCAGCGCCAGGGAAGCAGCGTTTTTGCCGCGAGCATCAGCACCGTGCTTCGCCCGACCGGATAGCGAAAGCGGGGAGCGGGGCTGGTCGCGGCGCGGACGATTGCGGAGATGACGGCGTCCGGCTCCGGGGCAGACCGCATGATTGATTCCACATGCTGGCGCAGCAGCTTCATTTGCCCGGCATAGGCGGAGTCGGAGTCTGGGACAGGCTGCTGGGTTTGCAACGCCTTTTCCCAGATCGGAGTGCGATACGAGCCTGGCTCGATGACGCTCACATAAACGTGATAGGGCAGCATCTCCAGGCGCAACGACTCGCTGAAGCCTTCGACTGCGTGCTTGGAAGCGGCGTAGGGCGAGAGGCCGGGGAAGCCGAAGCGGCCGCTGATGCTGCTCAGATTGATGATCCTTCCTGCTTGTTGTCGCCGCATGTGCGGCAGCACGGCGCGAGTGACGTCGATCAGGCCGAACACGTTGACTGCAAACTGGCTGCGCCAGTGCTCGGGAGGGATTTCCTCGGCAAAGCCGCCGTAGGCGCAGCCTGCATTGTTGAGCAACAGGTCGATGCGGCCGTGCCGTTCGATGATGCTGGTGATCGCCTGCTCAATTTCGGCGGGGCGAGTGACGTCCAAGGAAATCACTTCCATATGTTCGCTTGCTATATGCAAGTTTGCAATTTTGTCAAGAGGGCCCCTTTTTTCCAGGTCGCGCATGGAAGCGATTACGTAAAATCCGGCCTTGACTAATGCCACAGAAGCGTTCATTCCAAAGCCGCTAGAGGTTCCAGTGATTAGTGCTATTGGTCTTTTTTGCATGCGAATCTCCTTTAACTTCCCTGAACTGGTTACATTTCTCTTGAAAGTTCACAAATTTGTTCATAAATTTGTTAACAAAATCATAACAAATAGCCTTTAGATTAAGGAAAATTTATGTATACTTAAATGGTTACCACGCACTGGTAGAAGTCTGCTTTCTTGGCCTTACTCTTTTTGTTTGTTTTAGAAATGACTGCTAATCCTTTTCCTGATTGGGTATGATAGTTGGGGAAAGTATAGCTAGCTATTTCTTACGCAAATGAAAGAGTACGTAAGCTTCTAGTTGTAAGCGTGGCTAGAACGTTACCAACACGAAGAAAGAGGGGTTCATTGGTATGAAGGGTTGGCAACAGTTTTGGCGTCAGCTTTCTCTTTTTGGTCTGCTGGCGCTGGTGTTAACCGGGTGTGGCAAAGATGAGCTCTCAGCGCTCAAGCCTTCCGGCCCGGTGGCTGCGATGCAGTATGACCTGATGAAGCTGTCCTCCGCTATCATGATCGGCGTCTTCATTGTCGTTATGCTGATCTTTACGTACGTCCTTATTCGATATCGTAAGCGCCCGGGACAGCAAGGCGTTCCAAAACAGGTCGAAGGCAATCATGCACTTGAGATTCTTTGGACGGTTATTCCTTTCCTGCTCCTGATTGTCATGGCGATTCCAACCGTTACGACTGGTTTCGCTCTGCACAAGGAATATCCAAAAGAGGAAGCGCTTCAAGTGAAGGTAATCGCTCACCAGTTCTGGTGGGAGTTCGAGTACCCTGATCTGGGAGTAGCAACCGCACAAGACCTCGTTCTGCCAGTTGGCAAAAAGGTTCAGTTCCACGTGACCTCTGCTGACGTAATGCACGCATTCTGGATTCCGGCATTGGGCGGCAAGATCGACACCAACCCAGGCCAGGAAAACAAGATTTGGCTGCAAGCAGACAAGACAGGCATTTTCTACGGTAAATGCGCGGAGCTCTGTGGAGCGTCCCATGCCTTGATGGACTTCAAGGTGGAAGTAATGGACCAGGCTGCATTTGACAACTGGGCAAACGGCATGAAGGGCGTTCAGTCCAAAGAGCCGGTAGCTGCAACATCCCCAGGTGCTGCACAAGGTCAAGAAATCTTCAACAAAAGCTGTCTCGGCTGTCATGCCATTGCCGGCAAAGGCGGCAAACTGGGTCCAAACCTGACCAACTTCGCGGATCGCGAGCGCGTAGCAGGTATTCTCGCCCATACGCCTGAGAATGTGGCAGAGTGGCTGAAAGATCCGCAAAAGGTGAAACCGGGCAACAACATGCCTAACCTCAACCTCGACGATGCACAAGTGAAAGCGCTTGTAGAGTACATGTCTACACTCAGCGTGAAGTAATTACCGTAATGAAATGACATTCGTCATAGGCAGTTACGCTTAAAAAGGAGGTAAACCTGTGTCTGCACATGCTTCTCACGCACCCGCACCAAAACGTTCAGGGCTGTGGGATTGGCTCACGACAGTGGATCACAAGAAGATCGCGATCCTGTACTTGATTGCCGGCGGAATTTTCTTTCTGGCTGGCGGTTTCGAAGCCCTGCTGATCCGTTTGCAGTTGATGTATCCAGAAGCTCAAGTGGTTGGTGCCAAGACATTTAACGAACTGATTACCATGCACGGCACCACGATGATTTTCTTGGCAGTCATGCCGGTCATCTTCGCGCTGATGAACGCGGTCGTTCCGCTGCAAATTGGCGCACGCGACGTAGCATTCCCATTTGTTAACTCTCTCGGTTTCTGGCTCTTCTTCTTCGGGGGAGTGCTCTTGAACACCAGTTGGTTCCTTGGTGGAGCGCCAGATGCCGGATGGACATCTTATACAACTTTGGCTTTGAACCAATTTAGCGGCCGCGGGGTAGACTTCTACGTTCTCGGTCTGCAAATTGCCGGTCTTGGTACGCTGATCGGTGGTATCAACTTCCTGGTTACCATCATCAACATGCGTGCTCCAGGTATGACATTCATGCGTATGCCAATGTTCACCTGGGCGTCTTTTGTAACATCCGGCCTGATTCTGTTCGCGTTCCCTGCGATTACAGTCGGCCTGGTTCTGTTGATGTTCGACCGTCTGTTCGGCGGTAACTTTTTCAATCCGGACGCTGGTGGTAATGTTGTCATTTGGCAGCACTTGTTCTGGATTTTCGGTCACCCCGAAGTATACATCCTGATTCTCCCGGCATTCGGTGTGATTTCTGAAGTCATTTCCACCTTCTCCAGAAAGCGCCTGTTCGGTTACAGCTCCATGGTATTCGCAACCGCGCTGATCGGCTTCCTTGGCTTCATGGTGTGGGCTCACCACATGTTTACAACCGGTTTGGGCGCTATCGCCAATACGCTGTTCGGTCTGGCAACGATGTTGATTGCGGTGCCTACGGGTATCAAAATCTTCAACTGGCTTTTGACCATGTGGGGCGGACAAATCCGCTTCCCTACCGCAAACCTGTTTGCAGTAGGCTTCATCCCGACGTTTACAATCGGTGGTATGACAGGGGTTATGCTCGCGGTTCCGCCGGCTGACTACCAATACCATGACAGTTACTTCGTAGTAGCGCACTTCCACTACGTTATCGTAGGGGGTCTTGTGTTCGGTCTGTTCGCAGGTCTGTACTACTGGTGGCCGAAGATGTTCGGGAAAATGCTCAATGAAACACTTGGTAAATGGAACTTCTGGACGTTCTTCATCGGCTTCCATCTTACCTTCTTCCCGCAGCACTTCCTTGGCTTGATGGGGATGCCGCGCCGCGTCTACACGTTCCTGAAAGGTCAGGATCTCGATGTCGGGAACTTCATCAGTACGATCGGGGTATTCGGTATGACGATCGGTACCATCCTGTTCCTGGTTAACGTCGTTGTTTCCGCAAAAGGCAAACGCGCTCCTGCAGACCCGTGGGATGGACGTTCGCTTGAGTGGGCGATTCCGTCGCCACCGCCTGAGTACAACTTTGCGCAAACACCGCTGGTTCGCGGTCTGGATGCATTCTGGATTGAGAAAATGGCTGGCAACAAAGGCATGACACCTGCTGAACCGCTTGGTGACATCCACATGCCGTCGCCATCGTTCCTGCCTTTCCTGATGTCTGTAGGCTTGTTTGTTGCGGGTTACGGCTTCATGTACCACAACTACTTTGTCGTGGTTATCGGCTTGCTCGTGACATTCGCCAGCATGTTCGCCCGTTCTGTAAAAGACGATCCTGGTTATCATATTCATGAGGACGAAATCGAAGAGAAAGGGGTTAAGGCTTAATGGCTACACATCATGCAAACGCAGTATTACCTGATGAACCGGAAAAAGCCACCCTTGAAGGCAAGAACAAGATTCTTGGCTTCTGGCTCTTCCTTGGCGGGGAGACAGTTCTTTTCGGTTCCTTGTTCGCAACATTCATCGCGCTCCGCGATCAAGTAAACGGCGGTCCTACATCGCAGCAACTGTTCGACATGCCGCTGGTTGCAGCCGCAACGCTGATCCTGCTTACCAGCTCGATGACAAGTGTTATGGCTACGCTCGCCCTGCACAAGAAAAACCTGAAGATGATTCAGGTATGGCTGACCATCACTGTACTGCTCGGCCTCGGGTTCCTTGCGCTGGAGATTTACGAGTTCGTGCATTACGTGCATGAAGGCCACAAAATCTCGACGAGTGCATTCGGTTCCGCGTTCTATACGCTGGTTGGCTTCCACGGGGGCCACGTAGCGTTCGGGATTTTGTGGATCATCCTGTTGCAGTTGTCGGCAGTGAAAAAAGGTCTGACGGTAGTAACGGCTCCGAAGTTCTACCTGGCCTGCTTGTATTGGCACTTTATCGACGTAGTGTGGGTGTTCATCTTTACCGTTGTATATCTTATGGGTATGATCGGTGGAAAGGTGGGGTAATCTATGGGAGCACATGCTCAAAATGAAGAGGTACGCAAGCCGAAAGTAAAACACGACAGTCCTAAACGACACGTAGTGGCTTTCATCGGATCTCTCGTATTGACCGCACTGGCATTTATTGCAGTAGCGTATGAAGTGGTTCCGGCAGGTTTCACCGTACCGTTCATCGTCGTACTGGCCTTCGTTCAGGCGCTCTTCCAACTGTTTGTTTGGATGCACATGGACCAAAAAGGCCATGAGTTTGCACGAGTCAGCATTTTCGCCGGGTTGTTCTTTATTCTGGTTGCGATAATCGTCTTCGTTTACTGGGTGTGGATTTAGAACGCCAGGCGCGACAAAGAGGGCAGACGCCATGTCTGTCCTCTTTTTTTACAGATAAGAATGGATAAGGTTCTTATCCCGTATAGGGGCAACTAAGGCTGCGCCCATGGCTTGGCGCAGCCAAGTTTTCTGATCGGCTGTCGGAAGTCATTTCTGGCAGCCATTTTTTTGTACTATCGAAGCAAAACAAAGATAAGCATGATGATAGTAGCAGGTTTTGCACCAGAAGATTCCGGCGACAGAGTTTTCTTGCTTTTTGAAAAATACTTGCACCTGTCGGAAAGGCTTTATATAATAAAAATATAAACATGCGTTAAAATAACGTTATATCATTATCTCGTCACATGTTTTGTGAAATAAACTGATGAAAGCAGGGATCGTAATGGTGAAATTGGTGGCAATTTATCGCAAGCCTGAAGATATCGAGGCTTTTGACAAGCACTATTTCGAAGTGCACGCTGCACTCGCAGAAAAAATGCCTGGCCTGGTCAAGATGGAAGTGAGCAAGGTTTACGGCACGCCAATGGGCGAGTCCGATCTGCACCTGATCGCAGAAATGTACTTTGAAACAAAAGAGGCTCTGTTGGAAGCGTTGTCATCTCCAGAGGGACGTGCAGCAGGAAAAGACTTGCGTGGATTTGCCGGCCAAGTGGTGTCCATGCATTTTGCTGAAGTGGTCTAATCGATGAGCGGGAAAACATTTGTCGACGAGCGAGAGCTTCATCGCAAGCACTACGATGAAATTTGCGAAAAGCTGAAGCAAGACCAATTTGCCCAATTTTTAGGCGTCAAGCTGATCGAGCTTGGGGAAGGGACGGCGACAGCGGAAGTGACCGTGGCCGAACACATGCTGAACGCACACGGCACAGCGCATGGCGCGATCATTTTCTCCCTGGCTGATTTTGTTTTCGCAGCAGCCTGTAATTCCTACGGCAAAACATCCGTGGCGTTGTCTATGAACATCGGATTTTTGGCCGCAGCCATGAAAGGAAACCGACTGGTGGCAACTGCCACGGAGGAGAAGAAAAACAACCGGACAGCCTGGTACCGCATCCGTGTAGAAACCGAGCATGGCCTGGTAGCGACATTGGACGCACTGGCGTATCGGAAAAACGAATACTTCGTCGCGATTGACGAACCGAAATAAACCAAATGCGAAAATCAGACAGGGAAAGGAAGCCGAATGCGAGGAGCACAGGCTCCTTTCACTGTTTCACGAGGATACTAACACGGGGGCGAGAGGATGACAGTGGAAATCCGCAATCGTTTTAACCACTACCTGGGCATAGAAGTCGTACATCGAGATGAACAGGGCTGCAAGGTAGCGCTGAAAATTCGCCCTGAGCTGTTCAATAGCATCGATGGCGTCGTGCATGGAGGCGTAACGGCGACACTGGCTGATGTAGCGATGGGACATGGAGCCGCTCCCCATGTAGACGGTGTGCAACAATGCGTCACGGTAGAGAGCAAGATTCAATATTTGTACCCTGCTCGCGGAGAGCGGCTGGAAGCCGAATCGCGCGTTTTGAAGCAGGGAAAAAGCCTGATTATTATGGAAGCGCGCGTGACCTGCGACGGGAAGCTGGTTGCTTTTGCGACAGGGACGTATGCGCGGGTCAACCCGAACCGCTAACCGCACTGGAGGAAATGGCTGCACAAGGAGGACGCAGAGCATGGAGGAAACCGTTCGCTTTGAACGAGACGGCCACGTGGCGATCATCACGCTGAACCGTCCGGATGAGCTGAATGCACTGAACTACGACACGCTGGAACGTCTGGGTGACCTGATCGAGCAGGTGCGGCTGGAGTCAAAAGACATCCGCGTCCTGCTGATAAAAGGCGAAGGCCGGGCGTTTTGCGCAGGGGCCGATTTGAAAGAACGCCGCACGTTAAACGAGCAGCAAGTACGGCGCAACGTCCGCAAAATTCGCGATGTGTTCACCGCGTTGGAGCGGCTGCCACAGCCGACGATTGCGCTGATTAACGGCTTTGCCTTTGGCGGAGGCTTCGAGCTGGCGCTTGCCTGCGACTTCCGCTACGCACTGGAAGACGCCAAGATGGGGCTGACTGAGGTGAGCCTGGGCATCATTCCAGGGGCAGGGGGGACGCAGCGTTTGTCCCGGCTGATCGGTCCGGCCAAAGCGAAAGAGCTGATTTTGACGGCACGCCGCATTCAGGCGACGGAAGCCAACCGCTTAGGAATCGTGAATGGGACAGCCCTCGATCAGGAAGAATTGCATGCGCTGGCAATGGGACTGGCCCATGAAATTCTCGGCAACGCGCCGCTCGCCGTCTATCAGGCAAAAGCCGCCATCGACCGCGGCAGCAGCGTCGATTTGCAAACAGGGCTGGATGTAGAAACGATGTGCTACGAGGTCATTATTCCAACCAAAGACCGTCTGGAGGCGCTGGAAGCGTTCCGCGAAAAGCGCAAACCTGTATTCAAGGGCGAATAAGCAGCAAGCATGCAAAGACATAACGTAATGGAATGAGGGAAACGGCATGATCTTTAATACGGAAATGGAAACGCTGTCAAGAGAAAAAATGACTCAACTCCAACTGGAGCGCTTGAAGGAAACGGCCGCACGCGTCTACGAACGAGTGCCGTTTCATAAAAAAGCGTTCGACGAAGCAGGGGTAAAACCGGAAGACATCCAGTCCATCGAAGACATCCGCAAGCTGCCGTTCATGAAAAAGACAGACCTGCGGGAAAACTACCCATTCAAGCTGTTTGCGGTAGACATGAACGAAGTCGCCCGCATCCACGGCTCGTCGGGGACAAAAGGCAAACCGACCGTTGTCGGCTACACGAAAAAGGACCTGGAAAACTGGGCGGAAATCGTGGCCCGCGCGATCTGCTGTGCCGGCGGCCAGCCAGGGGACATTTTCCACAATGCGTACGGCTACGGCCTGTTCACAGGAGGGCTTGGCCTGCATAACGGCATCGAGTATCTCGGCGCAGTAGCGGTTCCTGTATCCGGCGGCAACACTTCCCGCCAGATCACGCTGATCGAGGACTTCCAGCCGCGCGGAATCGCAGCGACGCCTTCCTACGTGCTCAACATCGTCGAGGAAATGAAAAAACAAGGCATCAACCCGCGGGAAACCAGCGTCAAATACGGAATTTTCGGGGCGGAACCGTGGTCCGAGGAAATGCGCGTACAGCTTGAAGAAGCGCTCGATATTAAAGCGGTGGACATTTACGGCTTGAGCGAAGTCATGGGGCCAGGCGTATCCATCGAGTGCCACGAAGCGCAGGATGGACTGCACATCGCAGAAGACCATTTCTACGCCGAAATTATTGATCCGAATACAGGCGAAGTGCTGCCTTACGGACAGGAAGGCGAACTTGTTTTCACCTCTTTGACCAAAGAAGCGTTCCCGGTGATCCGCTATCGCACAGGAGACATCGCTTCGCTCAATCCGGAGCCCTGTAAGTGTGGCCGCACGACCATGCGCATGTCGCGGATCAAAGGGCGCGTAGACGATATGTTGATTATTCGCGGCGTCAACGTATTCCCGACAGAGATCGAGTCTGTTTTGCTGACCTTCAACCAACTGGCACCGCACTATCAAGTTGTGATCGAACGCGACGGAGCGCTTGATCGGTTTGAAGTCCACTGCGAGCTGACACAGGAGTACGCCAGCGAGATCAGCGGAAATGAAAGCGCTGCTTTGTCGCATCTTGTAAAAGAGATTGGGCACATGATTAAAAATACGTTGGGCGTATCCGTTGTGCTGCGCATTCAACCGCCGAATTCCTTGACGCGCAGCGAAGGAAAAGCAATCCGCATCGTAGACAATCGGGGCAAGGCTCAGGCTGCGATTTAGCTTGCGATTGTCGGATCGACTACCTGCGAAAAAGGGTGTGAAAAGCGCATGGCTTACGAATATATCCTAACAGCCAGCGAGGATGGAATCGGGATTATTACGTTGAATCGACCGAAGATTCTCAACGCACTGAATTTGCAATTAGTGGATGAGCTGGTTGCCGAGCTGGAGCGGATGGACCGGGACCCGGACATTCGCGCGATCATTTTGACGGGCAATGACAAGGCATTTGCAGCCGGAGCCGACATCAACGAGATGGCCGAGGCGTCCGCGATCGAGATCATGAAGCGGGACCAATTCGCCGTCTGGGATCGGATGTCGCTCATTTCCAAGCCGATTATCGGCGCAGTCAGCGGCTTCGTACTTGGCGGCGGCTGCGAGCTGATGATGAACTGCGATATCGTTATCGCTTCGGAAACAGCCGTGATCGGGCAGCCGGAGATCAAGCTGGGCGTCATGCCGGGGGCAGGCGGCACGCAGCGGCTGACCCGCGCGGTCGGCTTGCGCAAGGCGATGGAAATGCTGCTCACGGGCGAGCCGATCTCGGCGAAGGAGGCGCTGCGTTACGGGCTGGTCAATCGGGTCGTGCCGGTAGAGGCGTACTTTCAGGAGGCCCGCAAGCTGGCGAAGCAAATCGCCGCACAGCCGCCGCTCGCCGTGCAGATGATTAAAAAAGCGGTCCACAAAGCAGACGATTTGCCGCTGGGAGAAGGCATGGATTACGAGCGAAACGGCTTCTATCTGCTGCTCGCCAGCGAGGATCGCAAGGAAGGCATGCAAGCTTTCCTGGAAAAGCGCAAACCCCGGTTTACGGGTAAATAGGAGGCGGCCATGTACGAAACCATTCTTTATGAAGTAGCGGAAGGCGTAGCAGTCGTGACCTTGAACCGGCCGGACAAATTCAACGCTTTTACCGAGGTCATGCACAAGGAAATCGTTGCGGCGCTCAAAGAGGCGCAAAAGGATGACGCTGTGCGCTGCATTCTCCTGACGGGAGCGGGGCGGGCGTTCAATGCCGGACAGGACCTTGGCGAAGTATCGGGCGAAGACATCGACTTTGGCGGATTTTTGCGCAAGCGCTACAATCCGATGATCCTCCAGTTGCAAAAGACGGAAAAGCCGATTGTCGCGGCCGTAAACGGCGTGGCGGCAGGAGCAGGCATGAGCCTGGCGCTCGCCTGCGACATTCGCCTGGCATCGGAAAAGGCGTCTTTTGTCAACGCATTTGTCAGCATCGGGCTTGTGCCCGATTCGGGGGGCTGCTACTTCCTGCCGCGCATCGTCGGCATCGGCAAGGCGCTGGAGTTGGCGATGACTGGAGAAAAAGTATCGGCAGAGGAAGCGCTGCGCATCGGACTCGTGAACAAGGTGTATCCGGCGGAGAGATTCATGGAAGAAGCGGTAGCCTATGCGCGCAAACTCGCTGCCCTCCCGACGCGAGGCATTGGCCTCATCAAGCGCACGATGTACAAAGGGCTTGAAATGGGACTGGAAGAGACGTTGGACTACGAGGCGTATGCACAGGAGGTCGCAGGCAGCACAGCGGACCACAAAGAAGGGGTCGCGGCCTTCATGGAAAAGCGCGCTCCCCGTTTTACCGGCCGTTAGGAGCGAAGGGAGGCACAAGTCTAGTGAATACAAAAACAGTGGGCGTCATCGGTGCGGGAACGATGGGAGCGGGCATCGCTCTCGTCTGTATCCGCAAAGGGCATCAGGTAGTGCTGTTGGACGCCAATCAGGCGGTTTTGGACAAAGCACTCGCCTATTTGCAATCCATTTTGGGCAAGGACGTGGAAAAAGGCAAAATCAGCGAGCAGGAGCGGGCAGACACACTGGCCCGGGCAAAGCTTGTATCGGATATGGAGCAGTTGGCGCAGTGCGACATCGTCATCGAAGCAGTGCCGGAGCGCCTCGACCTGAAAAAAAGCATTTTCAGCGAGCTGAGCCGGATTTGCCGGGCAGATGCGCTGTTGCTCACCAATACTTCCTCCATTTCCATCACGCAAATTGCCGGAGGGCTTCCCCATCCCGAGCGCATTCTCGGGTTTCATTTTTTCAACCCGGCGCCCGTCATGCCGCTGGTGGAAGTCATTCGCGGCAAAAAATCGAGCGAGGAAAACGTGCAGGCAGCGTATCGCTTCGCAACGGAGCTGGGCAAAGTGCCCGTGCTGGTGACGGATACGCCCGGCTTCATCGTCAATCGCATCGCGCGTCCGTACTACAACGAGGCGCTGCGCATCTTGGGCGACCATGTCGCAGAGGTAGAGCAGGTCGACCGGATCATGAAGCGCGCAGGCGGGTTCAAAATGGGACCGTTTGAGCTGCAAGACATGATCGGCATCGACATCAATTTTGCCACGACCGAATCGGTCTATACCGACTTCTTCCATGAAGGACGATTTAAGCCCAGCCGGATTCAGCAGCGGATGGTGCAGGCCGGCAGCCTGGGCAGAAAGACGGGGGAAGGCTTCTATGACTATGACAAATAAGGCGGTCGTGCTCGCGGGTACAAGTCCGCTTTTTGCAGAGCTTCAACAGCTTTTTACAGAAAAAGGATACCAGGTGCTCTCTGTGGCGGAAGCGGCAGCAGAACCTGCGGCGGTTTCGCTCGCGGTAGAGGTGAGCAACCTCGACTTGCAGCAAAAGGGAGAGCTGATTCGCGCGCTGGACAGCCTGCTTGCCCCGGCAGTGCCGATCCTCACGACCTCGCTTGCGATCACGGCGACAGAAGTAGCTTCCTGGGCGCAGCATCCAAAGCGGGTGTGCGGGTTCGGGACGCTCGTGCCGCTCGCGGAGCGGGAGCTGATCGAGATCGCGCCTGCCCTGCAAACAGCGCCAGCGACGATTCAAGCGGCCGAAGTCTTTTTCCAGTCGCTCGGCAAAGAGACGGAAATCGTCGCGGACGAGGTGGGACTGGTTTTCCCGCGCATTCTCTCCCTGATTATTAACGAGGCGGCGTTCACGCTGATGGAGAAGGCGGCGACGGCCAGCGATATCGACATCGCGATGAAAAAAGGCACCAACTATCCGTATGGACCGCTGGAATGGGCGGACCGCATCGGGCTGGACGAGATTTTTGCCATTGT
This sequence comes from Brevibacillus sp. FW306-2-1A-C05A, assembly GCF_058781555.1. NCBI lineage: Bacteria > Bacillati > Bacillota > Bacilli > Caryophanales > Paenibacillaceae > Brevibacillus > Brevibacillus sp. FW306-2-1A-C05A. The sequence goes on along the minus strand of NZ_JBYSWV010000012.1, from coordinate 49,326 downwards.
CAGAGGCTTGCAGCGCGATCTGGCGGAGGAGCGTTACCGCCCGGCACCACTGCTCAGAAAGCTCGTGCTGGCAGGACGCGTCGGCGTGCGCAGCGGACAGGGCTTTTACACCTATGAGAGCAAAGTGGGTGTGAAGGCATGACGATGAAAAAAAGTGACGTCTACGTAACGGCTGCCGTGCGCACGCCGATTGGCAAGCTGGGAGGCAGTCTGAGGCATACGCCGATTGATGACCTGACAGCCATCGTGCTGAACGGAGCATTGGCGCAAGCGGGACAAACCGGGGATGCTGTCGATGGCGTCATCATGGGCAATGTCATTTCGGCGGGGCCGTTTATCAATATTGCTCGCGTAGGTCTGCTCAAAGCAGGGCTGCCCGAGACGATTCCAGGGCTGACGGTGAACCGGGTGTGCGCGTCCGGGCTGGAAGCGGTCAATCTCGCTGCCCAGTCCATCCAGGCAGGACACAGCCAGGTCATGCTCGCAGGCGGAGTAGAAAATTTGACCCGTTCCCCGTACATCATGGAAAAATTCGAGCAGCCGTACCAGCGCGGCGCCCAGACGCTGATCGAATCGTTTGGCGGGCCGCGCTCTGCGCCTGTGTCGCTTTACGGCGATTTGACCATGGGCGATACCGCGGAAAACGTGGCGGAGCAGTTTGGCATCAGCCGCGAGGATCAGGATTTGTTTGCCGCCGAGAGCCAGCGCCGCGCGATCGCCGCGATTGACGCAGGCTTGTTCAAGGACGAGATCATTCCCGTCCTGTTGCGCGGGAAAAAAGGGGAAGAAACGCTGTTTGACACAGATGAGTTTCCGCGCCGCGACTCCACGGTCGAGTCGCTTGCGAAGCTGCGCCCTGCCTTTCGCAAAAACGGCAGCGTGACGGCCGGCAACTCCTCAGGGATTAACGATGGCGCGGCGGCTCTTTTGCTCATGAACGAAGAAATGGTGAAGCGTACAGGAGTCGCTCCGCTTGGGCGAATCGTGCATTTTGCCTGCGCCGGAGTCGATCCGCGCATCATGGGCATAGGACCAGTCGCAGCCATCCGCAAGCTGCTTGCCGAAGTCAGCATGACGGTAGAGGACATCGACCTGTTCGAGCTGAACGAAGCGTTTGCCTCCCAGTCGCTCGCCTGCATGCGCGAGCTGGGGCTTGATCCGGAGAAGACAAATGTAAACGGCGGAGCGATCGCCTTGGGCCATCCGCTCGGCATGAGCGGCGCCCGGCTGGCAGGCACGATCCTGTACGAGCTGCGCCGCCGCCAGAAAAAATACGGAATCGTCTCGCTGTGCATCGGCGGCGGCCAAGGGCTGGCGACGCTGGTAGAAGCGCTGTAGCAGAAGAGAAGTCCTACTGCATTGGAGGAGTGGAAGATGAAAACAGCGGTCATTATCGATGCTGTGCGGACGCCAATCGGACGGATTGGCGGCGCCTTGAAAGAAGTGCGCCCGGATGATCTGGGGGCATTGGTCATTCAAAAGCTGCTGGAACGAAATGACATTGATCCGAAGACGATTGATGACGTCATCATGGGCTGCGCCAACCAGGCAGGCGAAGACAACCGCAACGTGGCGCGGATGTCTTTGCTGCTGGCCGGAGTGCCTGTCGAAGTGCCGGGAGTGACGGTCAACCGCTTGTGCGGCTCCGGCCTGGAAGCTGTCAATCAGAGCGCGAATGCGATCAAGGCAGGCGCAGGTCAGGTGTACATCGCAGGCGGGCTGGAGAGCATGACGCGCGCTCCGCTGGTGATGATGAAGCCGGGGACTGCTTTTCAGCGCGGAAATCAGCAACTGGTCGACACGACGCTCGGCTGGCGGCTGGTCAACGATAAAATGAACGAGCTGTACCCGCCGATCAGCCTTGGAGAGACGGCGGAGAAGGTCGCGGAGCAGTACGGCATCAGCCGCGAAGCGCAGGACGAGTTCGCGCTGCGCAGCCAGCAAAACTACGCCCGCGCGCTCGCAGAAGGAAAATGGGCGCAGGAGATCGTTCCGGTCGAGCTGAAAGGGCGCAAAGGCGATGTGACCTTGTTTGACCGCGACGAACATGCGCGTCCGGAGACGACGATCGAGCAACTGCAAAAGCTGAAGCCTGCTTTTCAGGCCAACGGCACGGTCACAGCGGGCAATTCCAGCGGCTTGAATGACGGGGCGAGCGCCCTGCTCGTCATGGAGCAGGAGGCGGCTTTGACGGCCGGGCTGAAGCCTCGTGCGCGCATCGTCGCGTCCGCAGTGGCAGGGGTCGATCCGTCCGTCATGGGCATTGGGCCGGTTCCGGCAACGCGCAAGGCGTTGAAGCAGGCGGGCCTGTCGATTGAGCAAATCGAACTGTTCGAATTCAACGAAGCGTTTGCCGCACAAGCAGTAGCCTGCGTGCGCGAGTTGGGGGTCAACCCGGAGCTGGTCAACGTCAACGGCGGAGCGATTGCGCTGGGCCATCCGCTCGGGGCAAGCGGCGCGCGCATCCTCACGACCTTGCTGTATGAGATGGAGCGCCGTGAAGCCCGCTATGGCCTGGCTGCGATGTGCATCGGTGTGGGCCAGGGGATTGCGACCATCATCGAGCGCGTATAGGCGCTTGCGGGAGACTGGAGGCGAAGGCGTGTGAAGGAAGGACTGCAACCGGGGACGACGGCCGAGTTTACGGTGACCGTCACCGAAGACATGCTGCCTAAGTTTGAAGGCGAGGTCGTGCATCCGGTCATGTCGACCGTCAGCATGATCTACTACATGGAATGGGCAGGACGCCAGGTGATTTTGCCTTATTTGGAAGAGGATGAGGAAGGCTCCGGCTTCGCTGTGGACATCCGCCATGTCGGCCCCGCAGTAGTCGGCCAGACAGTGACCTTCAAGGCGGTTTGCCAGGAAGTGACGAAAAAACGGGTGGTGTGCGAGGTGACAGCGGACACCGCCCGCAATCGCGTCGGGGTCGGAACGTTTACCCAGGCGATCTTCAACAAGCACGAAATCAGGCAGCGTTTTGAGGCATTGCAAGCCGAAATCAGCGCTGAAAAATAAATCATCCAGAATAAATTGACTCTTTTAAAATGTTTTAATATAATTGCGTTAAAATAACGTAATATCATTTTGTCGTCATACTCTCAATCGATTCACGCACTCACTAGAGAATATGGTACAATTTCACAGCGAATAGGTATGAATCGATCTGGGGGTTGAAGAAACGTGAAGCCACAATCCATGCTTTTTACGATTTACGGGGAATACGTCCGTCATTACGGGAGCGAAATCTGGATCGGCAGCCTGACGCGGCTCATGGGAGAGTTCGGCCTGTCCGAGCCTGCTGTTCGCGCAGCGATCTCCCGGATGCTCCGCCAGGGCTGGCTGGAGTCGAGAAAAGTAGGCAACAAGAGCTATTATTCGGTATCCGAGCGTGGGAAAAAACGGCTGGAGGAAGCGGCGGCCCGCATTTATAAAGTCGAGACAGACGTGTGGGATGGCAAGTGGTGCATTGCCAGCTACAACATACCGGAGGAGCGCCGCGCTCTGCGCGACCAACTGCGCAAGGAACTGGGCTGGATGGGCTTCGGGATGCTGACGACGAGCACGTGGATCAGCCCGAACGACCTCGCCGACCGGGTAAAAGAACTGACCGAGTCGCACGAGATCACGGAGCACGTCGAAATTTTCAGCGCAGGGCACCTGGGCTGGAGCGATCCCAAGCAGTTGGTGCAGAAGTGCTGGAACATCGACGAGATCAACGCGAAGTACAAAGAATTTATTGATACGTATCGCGAGCAGTTCGAGCAGCTATCCGCGAAGATCAGCAGCGGCGAGGAAGTAGCCGACAGCCATTGCTTCGTGGAAAAGACCAAGCTCGTCCATGAATATCGCAAATTTTTGTTTATCGACCCGGACTTGCCGCAGGAACTGCTGCCGGATCTGTGGCTGGGCAAAGAAGCGGATCAATTGTTCCAAAACTATTATCAACTTTTGAATCCAGGGGCAGTTCGATTCTTCGAGACGGTGTATGAAGCTGCACCCGTACATTAGGCGGTTGCTACGAAGAAAGCGCCCTAGTCAATATGCTAGGGCATTTCTTCTGCAATAATATTTCCAATAAATAAAATGTAAGCGTTTTATGTGGTAGTTTTGTTCGGACGCGATACAAAAGGGGGTACAGCACGAATATGACGGAACTGTTGCAGTATGTCGCAAACGGCCTCGTCAGCGGCGGTATTTATGCGATCGTCGCGGTAGGGTTCATCACGATTTACAACGTGAGCAAAGTCATTAATCTCGCACAGGGAGAATTTTTGATGCTGGGCGGAATGGTGACGGTTGCCTTGATCGGGATGAATCTGCCGTACGGATTAGCAGCGCTGCTCGCCATCATAGCAGTGACGGCAATCGGCATCATCATGCAGAAGTATGTCATCGCTTATGTGAAAAAGGCTAGTCCTATTAGTTTGATAATTTTGACAATAGGCATTTCCACTTTGATTCGAGGCATCGCCAGCTTGATATGGGGCAAGGATGCATTTGCGCTGGAGCCGATCACGAGCAACGAGCCGATCTCGTTCGGGGGCGTGACGATTGCTACGCAAAGCGTGTGGATTTTGGCCGCTGTCCTTATTATTCTGTTTCTTCTCTGGTACTTGATGGATAAGACGATTTTGGGGAAAAAGATCAACGCCTGTTCGGTCAATCCGATGGCTGCCCGCCTGATGGGGATTTCACCCACGAAGATGAGCATGCTCGCCTTCGCAATCAGCGGAGCCACCGGAGCGATTGCCGGAATCGTGATTGCCCCGCTTAGCGTGACCTCCTACGACATCGGGGTGCTGCTCGGAATCAAAGGATTCTCCGCAGCCATTCTGGGCGGTCTGGGCAATCCGCTCGGTGCAGCGGTTGCCGCCTTTTTGCTCGGCATCGTCGAGTCGCTCGGAGCAGGCTACGTCAGCTCCGGGATGAAGGACGCGATCGCGTTTCTCGTTCTGATCGGCATGCTGCTGGTGAAGCCATCCGGCCTCTTTGGAGAACGCAGCGTAGGAAAAGGAGGGCTGTAGATGAAGCGGTTGTTGACGAAATGGGGAAAAGGCTTCGGCATTTATCTCGCCTTGATGGTGGTGTTCCCGTTCGTGATGCCGGATGAGTATTACCGCTCCGTCGGGATTATTATCGGGCTGCATGCCATCGTGACGATCGGGCTTTGTCTGGTGATGGGGCTTGCCGGACAGATTTCGCTCGGACAAGCAGCCTTTTGGGGAATCGGTGCATACACGTCCGCCGTTTTGACCACGAAGTACGGCCTGTCGCCGCTCGTCGGCCTCGTCGCCTCCGCAATCATTCCCGGCCTGTTCGCCTTTATTCTCGGCAGGGCGATCGCCGGGCTGCAAGGCTACTACCTCGCCATGGCGACCTTGGCCTTTGGCTACATCGTCCAGATCGGCATTACCGAGTGGGAGCCGGTCACTGGCGGGGCGAGCGGGATGATTAGCATTCCGCAGGTGCCGCTGTTCGGCGGCAGCGAGCTGTCCATGTACTACCTGATCTGGGCGATCGTCACCTGTGTGCTGTTATTCTCGCTCAACCTTATGCATTCGCGGGTCGGCAGAGCTTTTCGCGCGATTCACAAAAGCGAGATTGCCGCAACCTCGATGGGCGTTGACGTGCGCAAGTTCAAGCTGAACGCCTTCGTGGTCAGCGGGATGTTCGCCGGAATTTCCGGCGGCTTGTACGCCCACTACATGGGGATTCTCGATCCGCAGCCGTTCGGACTGCACGAATCGATCAAATTTCTCACCATGGTCGTCATCGGGGGGATGACGAGTATATGGGGGGCGCTGATCGGCACCGTACTGATCGGCTTTATCAGCGAAGGATTGATTCTGCTCAGCGAAGTCATTCCAGGCTTGCAGGGCGACGTCGATACGATCGTCTTCGGCGGCATCCTCGTCTTGATCGTCATGTTCATGCCAGAGGGACTTGTGCCGCGGATTCGTTCCGCCTATGAAAAAGCGCAAGCGAAAAAGGCAAAAGAACTGGCCGCGAAGACGCAGTCTGGCGAGCGGGTAGAAAGGAAGGCGGCAACATGACAACTCTGTTGGAAGTGCAGGAGCTGTCCCGCGATTTCGGCGGGGTACGAGCTGTCAACCAGGTGAACTTTCAAGTGCGGGAAGGCGAGATTTTGGCGCTGATCGGCCCGAACGGCGCGGGGAAAAGCACCGTGCTGAACATGGTGTCGGGCGTCATTCCTCCCTCCGAAGGCGAGATTCGCTTCCAGAGCAAGCCGATGACGCGAGTCCCCGGCTACGAATACGCCGGATTGGGGATCACCCGCACGTTTCAAAACCTCCAGACGTTTGACGATATGACCGTACTCGAAAACGTCATGGTCGGGATGCATACGAAGACGCGCTCCAGCCTGTTTGCCTGCGGCATGAACCTCGGCAGCGCGAAAAGAGAAGAGAAAATGATGGAACAAAAGGCGCACGCCTGGCTCGGGCGTGTCGGACTGGCGCCGGAATCCCAGCAGCTTGCGGGAAGCTTGCCGTACGGAAAGCTGAGGCTGATGGAGATTGCCCGGGCGATGGTCGCCGGACCGAAGCTGCTCTTGCTCGACGAGCCGGCGGCAGGCTTGAACCATACCGAGACGGCGGAGATGAGCCGGATGTTTTGCGAGATTCGCGACAGCGGCACGGCGATTTTGCTGGTAGAGCATGACATGGACATGATTATGACGATCGCAGACCGCATCGTCGTTCTCGATCAGGGCACGAAAATTGCGGAAGGAACCCCGCGCGAAATCCAGGAGAACCCGCGCGTCATCGCGGCCTATTTGGGAACGGAAGAAGAGTAGGGGGAAAACAGATGGAGAAAGCGATTTTGAAAGTGGACAACATCACGGCTCGCTACGGTCCCGTAGAAGTGTTGCACGGCATTACGATGCAAGTCAACGAAGGGGAGATCGTCTCGCTGCTCGGCGCAAACGGCGCAGGCAAAACGACGTTGTTGAACTGCATCTGCGGGCTGCACAGCGCGAAGGAAGGGAAAATCTGGTTCCGCGATACAGACATTACGGGGATTCCGGCCGAGCTTGTGGTGCCGCGCGGGATGGCGCACGTGCCGGAGCGCAGGCAAATTTTTTCCACGCTGACCGTAGAGGACAACTTGTGGCTCGGCGCTTCTCATCGCATGCCGAAGACGAGCAAAAAAGAAATCGCCAAAGAAATGCAGACAGTTTACGAGCGCTTTCCGATCCTGGCGGAGCGGAAGTGGCAACTAGGGGGAACGCTTTCAGGGGGGCAGCAGCAAATGCTTGCGATTGGCCGGGCGCTTTTATCCAGACCGCAGCTTTTGCTGCTGGACGAGCCGTCGCTTGGCCTCGCTCCGCTGATTGCCAAGGAAATTTTGACGATCGTGCAGGAGATTCGCTCCCAGTGGGGCACGACGGTGTTGCTGGTCGAGCAAAACGCTCGCGCCGCGCTGGCCATCTCCGACAGAGCCTACGTCCTGAGTACGGGAGAGGTCATGCTCGAAGGCAGCGCTGAAGAGATCAGTAACGATCCGCGAGTGCAATCTGCTTATTTGGGTCACTCCCATCAGGCAGTTTGACATTATAGAAGATAGATAATCGAAGGGGGTTTTACGATGAAAAAACGAACGTTTGTCAAGTGGCTGTACCCGGTTGCGATTGCTTCTCTCGTCATGCTCAGCGCCTGTGGCGGCGGCGGGCAGCAAGCACAACAATCCGGCGGCGGGCAGACTGCAGCGACAGAGAGCAAAGAACCGATCAAGGTAGGGGCGATTTTCTCCCTGACTGGTCCGAACAGCCCGCTCGGCGTACCGGAAAAGCAGGCAGTTGAGCTGTTGGTCAAGGAAATCAACGGAGCAGGCGGTGTGGATGGCCGTCCGGTAGAGGTTGTGCTCGAAGACGACAAGTCGGATAACACCGAAGCGGTCAAAGCGATCAAGAAGCTCGTTTCCAAAGAAAAAGTAGTCGCTGTGCTCGGCTCGTCCGGCAGCGGCCCTTCCCTGGGGATGGCGGAGTTTGCCGCAGCCGAGAAGCTGCCGCTGATCTCGATGGCAGCCGCGGACCAGATTACCAACCCTGTGCGCGCAGGCATTTTCAAAACACCGCATACCGATGTGCACGGCACGAAGCGCATTTTTAAATATTTGAAAGAAAAAGGCATTACGAAAATCGCAACGCTCAACGACAGCAATCCGTACGGTAGCGGCTGGACCACCCAACTGCAAAAATACGCGCCGGAGTACGGCATTACGATTGTGGCAGAAGAGAAGTACGGGACGAAGGACCCGTCCATGAGCTCCCAGTTGACCAAAATCAAAGGCACGGATGCACAGGCGCTGATCGTGGCAGGTACCAACCCTGGCCCGGCGACGATTGTGAAGGAAGCGAAGCAGTTGAACCTCGGCATTCCGATCATCAGCAGCCACGGGTCGGCGAACAGCAAGTTTCTTGAGCTGGTTGGCGACGCGGGCGAAGGCGTCCTGATGGTAGCGGGCAAGCTGCTCGTGCCCGATCAGGTCGATGCGAACGACCCGCAAGCGGCTATCATCAAAAAATTCACAGAAGGCTACCAGGCGGCGTACAACACGCAGCCGGACGGCTTTGCCGGATACGGCTATGACGGCTTGAACCTGCTCGTGGAAGGCTTGAAGCAGGCAGGCGGCGATGCTTCCAAGCTGGGTGAAGTCCTGGAAAAAGTGAAGTACGTAGGCGTTACCGGGGAATTTACGTTCTCGGCAGAAGATCACAACGGCCTGACGGAAGATAGCATGATTATGGTCGAAGTGAAGGATGGCAAATTCCAGATTGTAAAGTAGCAAAATCGATGAGGCAGTAGGAGACGATGGCTGTTCTTTCCGCAGACTTGACGATGGCGGGGAGAATAGCCGTTTTCGTCCCCGCGCCAGGAGGGAAGAAACATGTCGCAGCTTTTAAACAGCTTGCTTACGGTCGCGCCCATTTTGCAAAAAGCGTTTTTGTTCGATTGCATGGTCGGGGTCACCGACCGGGAAAAATTTCTCGCCTACTATCCGGCCCAAGGGCTGAATCTCGGGATCAAAACAGGGGACCCGCTGCGTCCGGGCAGCATCAATGCGACGGCGATTGCAGAAAACAAGCGGGTCGTGAAGAAGATCCCCAAGGAAATTTACGGCATTCCGTACATAGCAGTCGGCTATCCCATCGTCGAAAAGGGACAAGTGGTGGGCTGCCTGGCAACTGGCGTAACGACTGACCAGGAAGACCGTTTGCGCAACCTGGCGGAAAATTTGACGAGCGCACTGGAAAACATCGCCCTGCATACCGTGAGCCTGGCGAAAGACGCGGAAAATCTGGCGCAGGCCAGCCACACGCTGAGCGACGCAGCAAGCCAGATGGAAGTGAAGATCGCGGAGACGACGCAAATCAACGAGCTGATTCGCAACATTTCCACCCGTTCGAACGTGCTTGGCTTGAATGCTGTGCTGGAAGCAGCGCGTGCCGGAGCGGCCGGGCGGGGCTTTTCCGTCGTCGCAGAGGAGATTCGCCAGCTCTCGCAAACGACTTCGACGTCGGCGAAGGATATTTTTCGCATTTTGGCTGAGATGAACGAACTCGTCGCCACAGTGTCCGGGGAGATGGAAAAGACGCTGAACCACAGCCTGCAGCAGTCTACGCGCATACAGGAGCTGGATGCGGTCATGCAGGAGCTGCGGCATATGGCAGAGCAGTTGAAGAAGGCGGCTGCCCTGTCCGGACGGCTGGAATGAGCTGGTTCACGACGGAAGCGTATTGCAAAAACGTATGACGTTATGTTATTATAACGTTATAAAAACGTATTATAAAATTATCATAATGGACAACGGGTAAAAGGAGGTTTTCTCCATGCAAACACAGATGGAACGTTCTGATTTGACGGAAAACGAAAAAATGGAAGCGTTTTTAGCGAGAATCGATCGTGGAGAAAAGATCGAAGCGGATGACTGGATGCCAGACGATTATCGGAACCAGTTGATTAAGCTGATTTCGATGCACGGCATTAGCGAGATCATGGGCGCTTTGCCGGAAAAGGAATGGGTTCCCAAGGCACCGACACTGCGCCGCAAGCTGGCGATCATGGCGAAGGTACAGGATGAGATGGGACACGGACAGCTTTTGCTGCGCGTAGCGGAAGATTTGCTGGCGCCGCTCGGCAAGACGCGCGAAGACTTGATGCAAGATTTGTTCGCGAAAAGACTGAAATTTCACAATGTGTTCCACATGGAAGCGCCGACCTGGGCAGATGCCGGGGTGATCGGCTGGCTGGTTGACGGAGCCGCGATCATCACTCAGTCCATGTCGCTCGATACATCGTATGCGCCGTATGCGCGGGCTTTGCACCGCATCTGTGCGGAGGAAAAATTCCATGCGCAGCATGGCGAGAGCATCGTGCTGGAGCTGGCAGAAGGCACGGAGGAACAGCGCCAGATGCTGCAAGAGGCGATTACCCGCTGGTGGCCGTCGCTGTTGATGTTCTTCGGACCGCCTGAGAACGGCACGATCACGAGCAACCAATCGACCAACATGCGCTACAAGATTCGCACGCAGACCAACGAAGAGCTGCGTCAGGTCTTTTTGAAAAAGTATTTGCCGCGCATTTTCCACCTGGGCTTCACGGTTCCGGACGATACGATTCACTTCGACGAAGAAAAAGATGAGTGGGTGTATCAGCAGCCTGACTGGGAAGCGTTCAAGCAGATCGTCAAAGGCAACGGCCCTCGCTCTGCTCATCGTCTGAACCTTCGGGAAACATCGTATGAAGAAACAAAATGGGTGCGCGATGCGATTATGTCGTACGGCCGCCACGTAGGGTAGGTGAATGAATATGAACAACGAAACAGAAGCCAAAAACAACTTTTTCATATACGAGGTATTCAGCCAAAAAAGCGTAAACTCTTCGTTTGTCCATCAGTTCAGCCTTCTGGCTCCGAACAAGGAAGTGGCTTTGGCGATGGCGCGCGAGAACTTCCTGCGCCGCGAGACATGTTTTAATCTCTGGGTCGTCAAGCGCGACGATATTTACGGCTTGTCGCCGGAGGAGCGCCCGTTTTTGGAGCGGATCGACAACAAGAGCTACCGGGAGACGAGAGGCTACGGGGACTTGCAGGCGAGATGGCGCCATCACCGGGAGAAGTACGAAGAAAAACAGAAGCATGCGGAAAGCGGCAGCTAAGCAGGAGGGAAACAATCATGGGCGACTTTTCACGAGTAGAGACAGTAGAAGCGGCAAAGCAGAATCCAGAATACGCGCAAGCCTTGACTGATCTGTTGTTCCAACTGGCTGACGACGATTTTATTCTCGCGTACCGGGGCTCGGAATGGCTCGGGCTTGCCCCGCATATCGAAGAGGACGTCGCGTTTTCTTCCATGTCGCAGGACATGATGGGCCATGCCGTGATGTTTTATGAAATGCTGGAGCAGCTTGGCGTGGGCAAGGCAGACGATCTCGCGCAGCTTCGCGAAGCGGATGCGTTCCGCAACGCGATTCTGGTCGAACGCAAAAACGGGGAAGGCGACTACAACAGCGATCCACACTACGACTGGGCGTATGCGATTGTCCGCAGCTACGTGTACGGCTTGCACAAGCAAGTGCGCCTCGAGGCGTTGCTGCAATCGTCCTATGTGCCGCTCACGCTGGTCAGCCGCAAAATGCTGACCGAGCATCGCTACCATCTGATGCACTGGCAAGTGTGGCTGAAGCAGCTTGCGAACAGCACGCCGGAAGCGCGGCAACGGCTGGAAGCGGCGATTGCAAAAGTATGGCAGGATGCTGGAGAGCTTAGCCAGCTCGGTCCGAACGCGGACAGCATCGTCCGCTGTGGCCTGATTGCCGCTGAGAGCGAGCTGAAGCAGAAGTGGCTGACGCTTACGCAAGATATTTTCGAAAAAGCGGGACTTGTCTGGCCGGGAGAGCCGGGAGTGCCGGCGGAGCGCGGCCGTCATGGACAGCATACGGCTGAGCTGGCGCAAGCTTTGGCTACCTTGTCGGAAGTGTATCGCATCGATCCGGCCGCGAACTGGTAAAAAGGGGTGATCTGCATGGCGCAGGAAGGAATGCACGTACACGATGGGCTGGAAGCGACATGCTGGGAACTGCTGCAGCAAGTGACTGATCCGGAGATTCCGGTCATAAGCATGGTAGAGATGGGGATGATCCACCAGGTGCGGGTAGAGGACGATGTCGCGCATGTCGACGTGCTCCCTACCTTCGTCGGCTGTCCCGCGCTTGAGATCATGAAAAAGAACATCGCAGAAAAACTGGTGGAGGCGGAAGGCATCAGCAAAGTAGAAGTTCAGTTTGTCTACGACCCTGCCTGGACGTCCGATCGCATCGCGCCAGAGGCGAGAGGCAAGCTGAAAAGCTTTGGCATCGCACCGCCGCCAATCGATTTCAAACCGGGAGATGTCTGGGAGGTAACCTGTCCTTACTGCGACTCCCCATATACACAGATTGACAACCTGTTTGGCCCTGCCGCATGCCGCAGCATTTTGTACTGCCGGCATTGCAAAAATCCGTTCGAGGCCCTAAAGCCAATCTATTGAAGAGAGATTGAGAGGAGCGATAGTCATGGGAGAGTACAAGCAAATGTATATCAATGGGGAATGGGTTTCCGCCGAGGGCGGCGAATCGATTCAGATCGTCAATCCGGCTACTGGCGAAGTCGTGGGAAGCGCCGCTTTTGGGGATGATCGCGATGCCAAAAAAGCGATTGATGCCGCACATGAGGCGTTTGGAAGCTGGTCTCGCCTGACTGCTCGCGAGCGCTCCAAATATTTGTACACCTTGTCCGAACTGGTCAAAAAAAGCCGCGATGAGCTGGCTGGCATCATCTCAGCCGAAATGGGCAAGCCGCTCGGCGAGGCAAAAGGCGAAGTGCTGGGCGCGGCCGACAACTTCGTCTGGTACGCGGAAGAAGCGAAGCGCGTCTACGGCGAGACGATTCCTTCGTCCGTGCCGAACAAGCGGATCATGGTGCTCCGCCAGCCTGTAGGCGTGGTCGGGGCGATCACCCCATGGAACTTCCCGGTGAACATGGTCGCTCGCAAAATCGCTCCCGCTCTGGCGGCAGGCTGCACAGTGGTGTTGAAGCCTGCGGAGTCTACTCCTCTGTCTGCGATTCGCCTGTTTGAGCTGATCGAGCAGGCTGGCTTCCCGAAAGGCGTCGTCAACCTCGTCATCGGCAAGCCGGAATCGATCGGCCAGGAGTTTATCGAAAATCCGAAACTGAGCAAAATCGGCTTTACAGGCTCTACTCGCGTCGGCAAGCTGCTGATGGAGGGCGCAGCGAAGCAGGTGAAGCGCGTCAGCATGGAGCTGGGCGGACATGCGCCGTTCATCGTATTCCCGGACGCGGATCTGGACGCGGCGGTCAAAGGGCTGTTTGAGAGCAAGTTCCGCAACTCCGGGCAAATGTGCATTTGTACAAACCGCCTGTACGTCCACGAAGATGTGGCAGACGCGTTTACCGAAAAGCTGGTCGAGCGCCTGAAACGGGCAAAAGTAGGGGACGGACGCCTGAAGGAGACAGAAATCGGTCCGCTGGTGAACGAGCGCGCGCTGAACAAAGTGCTGGAGCACATTGAGGACGCCAAGGAAAAAGGCGGTCAGGTCGTGTACGGCGGCAGCCGACTGACCGAAGGCGAATACGCGAACGGCTTCTATTGCGAGCCGACGGTCATCACGGGTGTGACAGAAGCGATGAAGATCGCCAGCGAAGAAACGTTTGGCCCTGTCGTTCCGCTCGTTCGCTTCACAGACGAAGCAGACGTGGTGCGACAAGCAAACGACACGCGCTACGGCCTTGCTGCCTACGTGTACACGCGCGACAACCAGCGCTGCTTCCGCATGGCCGAGCAGTTGGAGTACGGCATTGTCGGCATCAATGACGGCTCGCCGACCCAGACGCAAGCTCCGTTCGGCGGATTCAAGGAAAGCGGTATCGGACGCGAAGGCGGACGCTACGGCATGGATGAGTATTTGGAGACGAAATTCGTTTCCTTCGGAGTGTAAGCCAAGCGAGTTTTTTTACGGGACCAGAGGAATCTGGTCTCTTTTTTTTACAGATAAGATAGGACAACCAAGGCTGCGCCAACGGCTTGGCCCAGCCAAGTTTTCTAATGTCAGCGCATTTGTCAACACTTTGTTCATTTTTCTTATCAAAGAAGAAGAGAATCAGCGGTATAATGGAGATTGTATAGAGGGCACCCTTATTAGGTAGATTAGAATTTAAAAAATTCCAATCGACATAGCGCGCAGCTCGGCCAGATTGTAAAACGAAGCGGGCAGCAAGACTTGCGCCCGGTTGGGAGCGCTGGCCCTGCAACGACTGACGTGGCGAAGCCCCAGGCTTTACTATTAGGAAGGGAGGATTTGAATGGGTCAGCATCAACACGAGCTGTCAGCGATGAACGCGACGGCATCCTTTTCAGATTTGTGGAGTCCCGATGTGATGCTTTTCACTCTGCTTATCGCTACGGTATATTTCCTGGTGACAGGTCCCATGCATAAACGTTTTGAAAATGCCACGATGGCAACCACGAGGCAAAAGCTGCTGTTTGTTTTTGCCCTGTTGCTGTTTTACGCAGCACAAGGGAGCCCGATCAGCTATTACGGCCATCATTACTTGTTCAGCTTGCACATGCTGCAGCAATCGATCTTATACTTTGCCCTGCCTCCCATCGTGCTTTTGGCGATGCCTGAGTGGCTTCTGGAAAAAATCTTTCAGCCACGGCCGCTCAACGCGATGCTGCGAGCTTTTACACATCCGTTAGTGGCTGCGCTTTTGTTCAATACGCTGTTTTCGTTTTACCACATCCCGTTTATTTTTGACGCGGCGGCGCTTCATCATCAATGGATGACGGTCTATCACGTTATTTTGATCCTGGCTGCCTTTGCGATGTGGTGGCCGATTGTCAGCCCGTTGTCCGACAGCAAGAGACAACTGGCCGGATTGAAAAAGCTGGTGTACATCTTCGTCAACGGCGTGCTGATTACGCCCGCCTGTGCGCTGATTATTTTCGCGTCCGATCCGCTGTATGCGACGTACATCTCGGCTCCGCAACTGTTCCCGAGCCTCAGCACTTTCAGCGACCAGCGGCTTGGCGGAATCATCATGAAGCTGGTGCAGGAGCTTGTGTACGGCTCTGTACTCGCCTATGTCTTCTACCACTGGTATAAGCAGGAGAAGCAGGACGACCTGCCCATGGATGAACAGCCAGGCGCCCTGCTGATGAAAACGCCGGCTACGGATGAAGGCAGGGTATAGAATTATAGATAGATTATTCGAATGAGGTGTAGAAATGTCCATCTTGCTGCCTACGATAAGCACATCGTTTATCGTCATCAGCGGTATTCTTGTCGCTTGTGGCTGGTATGCGGTCGCGAAGAAACAAATTGACAAACACATGAAGATCATGAAATGGGCTGCCATCTGTGCAACGATCTTCTTTATCACGTATGTATCCAGAACGGCTTTTGTCGGAAACACGCATTTCGGTGGGCCTGACAGCTTGAAGCCAATCTACCAGACGTTCCTGATCTTTCATATCGTACTGGCTACGGTAGGGGGAGTAATGGGGCTGGTGACGCTCAGACACGCCTACAAAAACAACATTGCCGCCCACAGAAAAATCGGGCCGTGGACGTCGATCGTCTGGTTTGTCACCGCCATTACCGGAGCTACGGTGTACACCTTGCTCTACATCATTTATCCGGGCGGCGAGACAGCCGGCGTTCTGGATGTTATTTTTGGCAAGTAGGGCGTGCGCTTTTCAAGTTGACTAGCTTCTTTGGCATTCGATACAATGAAAGTTAGTTTTTCAAATTGGATATTCGCATGTTCAGATAGATTCAGACAGGAGGTACAAAACGTGGACCAGCAAGTGACAATGCAGGAATCGCTTGATACTGAGACGCCCCTGCACGCACAACCGGGAGAGCCGGCAACTTTTCGGGACTACGTAGAACTGACAAAGCCTGGAATTACGATGTCCAACCTGATGACCACTTTCGCTGCTTTATGGCTGGCATCTTACGGTTTTCCAGACTGGAAATTGGCGATTTTCACCATGCTCGGTACAGCTTTGGTGATTATGTCGGGTGCGACGTTAAACAACTACTATGACCGCGATCTGGACAAAAAAATGAAGCGGACCAAAGGGCGCGCGCTCGCAGCAGGGCGGATTTCTCCGCGCACCGCGATTCTGCTCGGAATCGGCTTGCTGCTCGCAGGTTTGGCCGTGCTGGCGGTATTCGCGAATCCGCTGGCTGCTGTCTGGGGACTGATCGGCCATATTTTCTACGTGCTGATTTACACGCCGCTCAAGCGCGTGACTACCTTGAACACCGTCATTGGCGGGATTTCCGGTGCGGCTCCGCCAGTCATCGGCTGGGTAGCCGTCACAAACAGCATGGACCCGGCAGCGTGGCTGCTGTTCCTGATTTTGTTCCTGTGGCAGCCACCGCACTTCCTCGCGCTGGCGATGCTGAAAACAGAAGAATACCGCGCAGGCAATCTGCCGATGCTGCCAGTCGTCAAAGGCTTCGCCGAAACGAAGCGGCAAATGGTGCTGTGGGGCTCTGTCCTGTTCCCGGCTTCGCTCCTGCTCTTCATCCACGGCAGCGTAGGCTACGTCTACCTGGCTGTGATGGGCTTGATGGGCATCGTGTACATGGTGCTGCTGTTCCAAGGCTTCAAGGCCAAGGATGATCTCGCCTGGGCACGCAAGCTGTTCGGCTATTCGATCCTGTATTTGACGATCTTTTGTGCCGTCATTGTCATCAGCACAATGGTGTACCATTATTGACACGAAACACTCACGAAATGTTCACGGAACATCCCTTGCTTAGCAGGGGATGTTTCATTAATGTAAGAGAGGGCAACAGTTAAGAGGCTGCTTCACCGTGAGTCTCAAACATCACAGGAAACAGGGTGTATTCACTATGGAAAAATGGCTGAAACCTCTAGCCGTTCTTGCTACTCTCGTCATGTTTATCGTCATGATCGCCGGGTCGCTTGTGACCAAAACGGATTCCGGTCTGGGCTGTGGAAACGACTGGCCGCTCTGTAATGGCAAGTGGGTCCCGGAATATACATTGGCATCAATTATTGAATACATGCATCGGTTGATTACAGGTGTGGCTGGCATCGTTGTGGTTGTTTTTTCCGTGCTGTGCTGGCGCCACTATCGGGGCAACCAGGAAGTGCGCAATCTCGCCCTGTTCGGTCTGTTTTTTATCGTTCTGGAGTCCATTCTCGGCGCTTCTGCGGTCATTTGGCCGCAATCGTCATCCGTGCTGGCTCTGCACTTCGGGTTTTCCCTGCTGGCTTTTACCGGCGTGTTCCTCTTGACCGGGTTCGTGCTGCAGCGGGACAAGATGGAGAGCATGGTGCAAGATACGGCATCGACGGGTTTTCGCAACTGGATGTGGGCCGTGGCGGCCTATACGTACGGTGTGGTCTATCTCGGAGCGTACGTCCGGCATACCGGATCGAGCATGGCTTGTAGCGATTGGCCGCTGTGCCAGGGGCAACTGATTCCTCAGCTCTCCGGCCAGACAGGCATTCATTTTGCCCACCGGCTGGGCGCGTTGCTTCTCGTGTTTTTGCTGCTCGGAACGATGATTTATGCCATGCGCCACTTCAAGGAAAAGCGCCGCGATCTGTACGGCGCAAGCATTCTCGCCTTCGTGCTGGTCATCCTCCAGGTGTTCAGCGGCGGATTCGTGGTTCTGTTCCAGCTTCACCTCTATGCTACGCTGCTCCACTCGATGATTATTACGATTCTTTTCGGGGTCATCAGCTACATGTGCTTGCAGTCGCACAAGTCGCCGCAAGCAGGCAAGCTGAGAAGATAGAGACAGTGATTCGCGCTTGAAAAAAGCCGCACTCCCGCTTTTGTGCAGGGGGTGCGGCTTTGTGCATTTTACGTTTGCGAACTGGCTTTACGGAACAGGGGTGAAGACGCCCTGGTCAAATTGGTAGACCACAAGCTTGGTTGCGGTCTTGCCGGGGAGGGGGATTCCACTGTCCGGGTCAAGCTCTTGCTCTGTCGTCCAGTAGTATAGCTGCGGGATCTCTCCGCTTATAATCTGGTAGCTGCCGAGCGTCTGGAAAAGCTGACCGCCGGGAACGGAGGAGGTTTGCTTCAACAGTCCGCTCCAGGCTTCCACCAGCTTGCCTTTTTCCAAGTACCAGAGGTGAGCTTCGTAGACGCTCAGTCCGGTTCCTCCCGTATGGTCAACCGTTTCAAGCAGACGCGTTCCTGTCAGCTCGATGCGGCTGTCCAAATAATACGGGTCGAGCTCGGGATGGTTTACCTCCTGTGCATAATCCCAGCGTTCCGGTTGCAGCTGCGGGACGTTCCACCGCTTTTCTGCGATGAGCGAATACGTGCGGTCTGGCTTTTGATCGAGGACGTAAAACGTGCCGATATGTACGCTTGCATTTTGCTTGGCAATAATCTCCAAATCAGCGTCTTCATCCAGATTGACCAGTTCAAAATCAACGTGAGGCAGGTCAACAGGATCATGGGCACTTGCATTGATCCAGTTGATGACCTGCTCAGGTGTGGGGGAGACGGAAGCGGGCGACAAGGGAGCGGCAGCGTGGACCAGGCAGGGAAGAGCCAGTCCGGTGAAAGTGAAAAACAGCAGGCGGCGAACCAACAAGGGTAACAAGCTCCTTTCGGCGGATGGTAGGAAAGAACAGGGATCTAGTAGAAAGACGCAGGCAGAGCGCAAAAGTTACCGGCAAGTACCGTAAATTTCAACCACGCACCGCTCTGTCTTTTGTTACAATAAAAAGCAAACACATGATCGTGGAGAAAGGATGGGAGTCATGCGCATTTTACATACGGCCGACTGGCATTTCGGGCGGCAGCTCGAAGGCCGCGACCGCCGGGCGGAGCAGACGGCATTTGTGGACGAGCTCTGCCGGATCGCGGAAGAGCGGGAAGTCGATTTGGTGCTGGTGGCAGGAGATGTGTACGATTCGGTAAACCCGCCAGCGTGGGCGGAGGAGCTTTTTTACGAGGCGCTGGAGCGCTTGTCTGCGGAAGGCCGCCGGGGGGTTATCGTGATCGCGGGCAACCACGACCAGCCTGAGCGGGTCAGGGCAGCATCGCCGCTTGCCGCGAAGCACGGAATCGTTTTGCTCGGCTTGCCGAAGGAAGCGCCTTTGATCGCACAGTCACCGTCCCCGGACCGGGTACAGGTCGTCCAGGGAGGCCCTTCCTGGCTGGAGCTGAAGGTGCCGGGCTGTGAGCATCATGCGGTGGTGCTCGCGTTGCCGTACCCTTCCGAGTCGCGGCTGAAGGAGCTGCTCAGCGAGAGCTTTACGCAGGAGCAGATGCAGCTCGCCTTTTCAGAGCGGATCGCTCGGTTGTTTGCCGATTTGTCCGTCCATTTTCGCGAGGACACTGTGAATCTGGTCACGAGCCACTTGTTTGTGATGGGGGGCATGGAGACGGATTCGGAGCGGCCGATTCAAATTGGCGGCGCTTTGACGGTGTCTCCGCAAGCTTTTCCGAAAAACGCCGACTACGTGGCGCTCGGCCACCTGCATCGCCTGCAAAAGCTCAGCGACAAGCCGCTCGTGCGCTACAGCGGCTCGCCGCTCTCGTACAGCTTTTCCGAGGCGGGGCAGAGCAAGGCGGTGGTGTTGGTCGAGGTGGAGCCTGGGCAGGACGTGCGGGAGGAAATCATTTATTTGACGAGCGGCCGTCCGTTGGCGCGCTGGAAGGCGACAGAAGGAATCGCCCAGGTCGAGCGCTGGCTTGCCGAAGGACGGGACGCAGGCTCCTGGATCGACCTGGAACTGCACGTGACAGACGTGATCGACCCGGCGGAGTTTCAGCGTGTACGGAAGCTCTCGGACGACTTTTTGAAAATCCAGCGCGTCGTCATTCGCGAAGAGCGCGACGAGGAAGAGGCGCAGCGGGTGGAATTGACGAAGCTGACATCGGATCAGTTGTTTCGGCGTTTTTATGAGCGCAAAAAGGGAGCGGCGCCGGATGAGCGGCTCGTTGCCTTGTTCCAGCGGCTGCTGGCGGAAACCGGGGGAGAGGGGGAAGAAGCGTGAGGCCGATTCGATTGAAGCTGGCAGGGATGCACAGCTATCGGGAAATGCAAGAGGTTGACTTCGAAATTTTGTGCCAGGCGGGACTGTTTGGCATTTTCGGACCGACGGGCAGCGGCAAATCGACGATACTGGATGCGATCACGCTGGCGCTGTACGGACAGGTCGTCCGGCTCGGCGGCGGGAACCATCCCAAGGAAGTGCTGAATCAACTGGAGCAGCGCGTCTTCGTCTCCTTTACGTTTGAGCTGGGCACAGGTAATGAGCGCAAGCGATATACGATTGAACGGGAATTTGGACTGGATAAAAAAGGGAACAAACGCCAACCCGAGGTGCGACTGATTCAGTCCGGCGCGTTGAGCGGAGAGCCGGATGTCGTGCTGGAATCGAAGGCGACGGCAGCTACTGCGGCGGTCGAGGAACTGATTGGCCTGACTTTGCAAGATTTTACCCGCGCGGTTGTTTTGCCGCAGGGGCAGTTTTCCCGCTTTTTGACGCTCAAAGGCAGCGAGCGCAACGAGATGCTGCAGCGGATGTTCCGGCTGCACATCTACGGGGAAAAGCTGAGCGAGCGCGTGCGGCACGCTCTCGACCAGGCAAAGGAGCAGATGCACCGTCTGCAGCTCGAGACGGCGGCGTTGGGAGAAGCGGGGCCGGAAGCGCTGGAGCAGGCGCGACAGACTTTTGAGGAAGCAGCGCAAATGGAGCGGTCGTTCACGGAGCAAAAGCAGGAGCTGGCCGGAAAGCTCAAGGAACTGGAGCAGCTCGCCCAGTGGCAAGGGGAGCTTGCCCAAGTCCAGCAGCAGTTGCAGCAGCAGGCAGCGAAGGAGGCGGAAATCGCTCTGCTCACGGCAAACATCCGCGAGTGGGAGGCGAGCATTCGCCTGTGGCCGCTGGTGCAGCAGTACGAGCGGCTCGATCAGGAATGGAGCGTGACCGGGCAGGCGCTGGAGCAAAGCCGGGAACAGCAGGGGACAGCACGGCTTGCCCTGGAAGCGGCAGAAGCCGAGTACGCGCGGGCGCAGGCGGAGCTGGCCGCGCAGGAGCCGCAACTGATCCAGCAAAAAGGCAGGCTGGTTCAGGCCCAGGAATGGGAAGCAGAGCTGAAAGCGATTCGCGAAGAGCAGTCTGTGCTGGAGCGCGAATGGCAGGAAGTATCGCTTGGCCTGGCGCAGACAGAGGCGCAGCTTGAGCGGGACGAAGCCGCTCTGCAAAAGTGGGAGCAGGAGTGGAACAAGCTTGCGGAAGAAAGCAGGCAGGCGATGGTGGCTCCGGAGTGGCGAGAGCGCGTCGCGCGGGCGCGGGAAGCGAAGCAGCAGTGGGAGCGGGAAGAAAAGAAGCTGCGCGAGCTGGAAGCGGAGCAGGCAACGGCCGTGTCTCGCCTGCAGGCGGCGACGGATAGAGCCAGTGTGGACACACGCGATTGGGAACAGTCCGCAAACCGGCTGGCCGAGCTCAAAGAACGGCTGGCAAAAGCGGTGGACAAACCGCTCATGAGCGACGAGGAATGGGAGCGGTCGCGCAATGTGCTGGCGGAAATGAAGCAGGTAGGCCGCCAATGGCGCGAAGGCTTGACGGCGATCGCGAGCTGGCAGGAAAAGTGGCAGCAGATCGAGCAGGAGCGGCAGCAAGCGGCGAAGCGTTACCAGGAGCTGGCTGAGGCGGTTCAGGCGTGCGAAGCCGAGGCTCTTGCGCGGCTTGCCGAACGCGAAGGGCTGCGCCAGGAGTGGGAGCGCTGGCAGCAGGAAAACATGGCCCGCTACTTGCGCGAGCGGCTGGAAGAAGGCAAGGAATGCCCGGTGTGCGGCTCGCTGCATCATCCGCTGGACGGCCAGGGTCATCCGGCAGACGGCGAAGCAAAAGCGGCGGGTGACGACCTGCGCGCCCGGATCAAAGCGTCCGAAGAAGCCGTGAAGGCAGCCGAGCAAAAGACAGCGCAGGCGAAAGAAGCGTGGGTGACGGCCAGGGGGACACTGGCTGCTGCCGAAGAGAGAGCAGCCGCAGCGCAGGCCGAGTACAAAGAGCTGGAAGCGCGGCTGGCCGCCGTCAAGGCGGAGTGTCACGGACATGGGCAGCCTTGGCTGGTAGAGACGTTTGAAGAGCTGATTGCCGTCTACCAGCGCGAGGAAAAGGAGCTGGCGGCCAAGCACGCCGAGCGGGAGCAGGCCAGGGAAGAACGGGAGCGCCTGCAAAAGCAGTTGGAAGTGCTGCGCGAGGAAGAAGCCGAGAAGAAGCGGTTGATGGAAAAAAGCGGCCTGCTGCTCGAACATGCGCAAAAGGTACTGGATGAGAGCATTGCCCGCGTTGCCGTTGCTGTGGCAGCGGCGAAGCAGTCTGGCGAAGAGCTGGATGCGGTGCGCCAAGAGATGTTGATCGAGGAAATTGAACAGCGCTACGAGGAAATCGGCCGCCTGGACCGGAAGCTGGCAGAGCTAGAGCGCATGCGCGCCGAGCAGGAAGCTTTGCGCAGCCAGCTTATGACACAAGTAGAGGCTGCCAAATCGCGAAAAGCCGATTGGAAATCGCGTGAATCCGCTCTCGGGGAAAGGCTGGCCGACCGAAAACGGATGTGGGAGCAAAAGCATGCCCAGTGGCTGGAGCGGACCGGCGGCATTCCTGCGCAGGAGGGGCTGGCTCAGATAGAACAGACGCTAGACTCGCTGCGCCAGTCGCTGACAGAGGCCGAGGCGAAGCGCAAGGCAGCGGCAGAGGCGAGACAGGCAGCCCAAAACGATTTGGTCAAGCATTCGGAGACGCTGGCCGTTTTGACCAGACAGCGCACAGAGGCGCATGAGGCTTTGTATCAGGGGCTGCAGGAGACGGGCTTTGCCGCCTTGGAGCAAGTGCGTGAAAAGTACGCAGAGCGCGGCAAGCTGCCTCAGGCGAAGGAGCAGGTCGAGGCGTATGCGCGCGTTTTGGGACAGCTTCGCTACGAGGAAGACAGGCTGCTGCAAGCCATTGCAGGCCGTACGATCTCGCACGAGGAGCTTGTGAGCGCCAAAGAAGCGTGGGAGACGTGGGAGCAGTCTTTTGCGGAGGCGCAGAAGCAAGTCGCCGTCGCCAAAGAGCACGTCGAGCGCATGGAGAAAAACCATAGCAGGTGGCAGGAGCTGCATCAGCAAATCGTCGAGTTGCAAGACGAGCAGAGCCGCCTGGAAGAATTGAAAAAGCTGTTCGAAGCGAAGGCGTTCGTCCAGTTTATTGCAGAAGAAAAGCTCGTGTCCATCGCACGGGATGCATCCTATCACCTGAAGCGGATGACCGCAAATCGCTACGGTCTGGAAATCGGCGACGAGGGCGAATTCGTACTGCGCGATGAAGGCGCGGGCGGGATGCGCCGTCCGGTCAGCACCTTGTCCGGCGGCGAAACGTTTTTGACCTCGCTTGCGCTTGCGCTCGCCCTGTCGATGGAGATACAGATGCGCGGCGGCCGACTGGAGTTTTTCTTTTTGGACGAAGGCTTTGGAACGCTCGATCCGGAGCTTCTGGAGGTCGTCATGGACGCGCTGGAGCGGCTGCGGATGGACGATTTTACGATCGGCGTCATCAGTCACGTCCCGGAAATACGCGTGCGCATGCCGCGCCGCCTGGTCGTGACGCCGGCAGAGCCGATGGGCAAAGGCAGCACGCTGCAACTGGAGATGGAGTAGGGAAGGGGAAAAAACATGGCAGTCCAATTCATACTGGGACGGGCAGGCACGGGAAAAACGGAGGAGATTCATCAGCAGATTCAAAAGCGGCTGCGCGATACGCCGCTCGGCTCCCCGATGATTTTGCTCGTGCCGGAGCAGGCCAGCTTTCAGGAGGAATACGCCCTCGCCAACCTGCCCGGGCTGGGCGGCGTGATAGGGACCCAAGTGCTCAGCTTCGGCCGGCTGGCTCATCGGTTGCTGCAGGAGCTGGGCGATCTGACGACGGTGGCGGTCGACGATCTCGGGAAGCACATGGTACTGCGCATGCTTCTGGAGCGGCACAAGGAAGAGCTGCAAGTGTTTGGCCGTTCGGCCATGCAGCCGGGCTTCGCCTCTCAGCTTGGACGTTTGATAAGCGAGTGCAAGTCGTACGGCGTCTCTTTTGCCGATTCGGAAAACGTGGACTGGGGCGGAGCCAATCTCAATCAAAAAATCAGCGACCTGCGCCTGATTATGAACGCCTACGAAGGGTACATGGCAGAAGGGTACTGCGATGCTGACGATATTTTGAACCGGGTCGCTGTCATGGTGCGCGACTCGGCCTACATCAGACAGGCGGAAATTTTCATCGACGGCTTTACGGGCTTCACCAACCAGGAGCTGCGACTGATCGAACAGTTGATGCTGCACGCCAAACAGGTGACGATTGCGCTCACCCTGGACCCGGACGAGCGCGACGCGTCTGTCGACGAGCTTGGGTTGTTCCACCCGACTTTGCGCACGTACCAGGCGCTGTCGCTGATGGCGCGGGAATCGGGCGTTTCCGTTGCCAAGCCGCTGCTGTTGACCGAGACGCGCCGTTTTGCCGACAGCACGTGGCTGCGTCAGCTCGAACAGGTTTATTTTCAATGGGGGGCGCCGCCCGCAGTCGGCGAGCCTCGTCGCAATGATGAGGTTGCCTTGCTCTCTGCCGTGAACAGGCGGGCTGAGGTAGAGGCCGTCGCGCTGAAAATTCTCGCCCTTGCCCGAGAGGAAGGCTACCGCTGGCGGGACATGGCAATTTTGCTGCGGGAAATTGGCACCTATGCCGATGAGATTTCCGCCGTTTTTACCGATTACGGCATTCCGCACTTCCTGGACCAGAAGCGGACCGTGATGAACCATCCGTTGGTGGAGCTGGTGCGCTCGGCGTTGGAGGTCATCGTCACCAGATGGCGGTATGACGCAGTATTTCGCTGTTTGAAGACAGATCTGCTTACGCCAGACCTCGCCCATGAGCGCACGTCCCGCCAGGAGATCGACCGCTTGGAAAACTACGTGCTGGCTCACGGCGTCTTCGGCTACCAGTGGGCGGAGGAATCGGCCTGGCGTTTTCGCGGGCCGTCCGGTGCCGCCGAGGATGCGGAAGCAGACGAGCTGAGGCGCAAATACGCGGCTCCCTTGCTCGCTTTTGAAAAAGAGATGAAGCAGGCGGCAGGCAAAAACGTGCGGGAAATGACGGTGGCGCTGTACAATCTGCTGATCGCCCTGGACGTGCCGGGCAAGCTGGAATATTGGCAACGCAAGGCAGAGCAGGAGGGCGACCTCGATGCGGCACAGGTGCACGGCCAGGTGTGGACGGGTCTGGTCGAGCTGATGGACCAGGTCGTTGAGGTCATGGGCGACGAGAGCATGGAGCTGGCTACGTTTGCCCGCGTGCTCGACAGCGGTCTGGAAACGATTGAGCTTGGGCTTGTCCCTCCGGCCTTGGATCAGGTGCTGGTCGGGGCGATGGAGCGCTCCCGTCAGCCTGATGTCAAAGCTTTGTTTATTCTCGGGGTGAACGAGGGCATCATCCCTCTGCGCCCGAAGGAAGAAGGCATTTTGGACGAGGCGGAGCGCGAGCGGCTGGCGGAGATGGGCCAGGTGCTCGCGCCAAGCGCCAAGCAGAAGCTGATGGCGGAGCCGTACCTTTTGTACCAGGCGCTGACGCGGCCGTCCGAGCGGCTGATGCTGAGCTGTGCCCTGGCCGATGAGGAAGGCAAGGCGCTGCTTCCTTCCTCGGTGTTTTCGCGCATCAAGGAGGTGCTGCCAGACATCTCGCACCAGATGTTTTACAACGAGCCGACGGGCGAGGCGGACACAGATGCCTTTTTGCTCGGACAGCCGAGAAGGGTGTTCCGCCACTTGCTGACCTTGTTGCGCGCGATGAAAAAGACAGGCGAGCTGCCGGTGTTCTGGTGGGAGGTGTACGACTGGTTCGTCCGTTCCTCCCCAGAAGCATTGCGGGAAAAATGGCTGCTGTCCGGCTTGCGCTACCGGAATCTCCCGGACGGGCTGGACAGGCAGACGAGCACGACCTTGTACGGCAAGCAACTGAAAATGAGCGTGTCGCGCCTGGAGCGCTTTCAGGCGTGCCCGTTCTCGCATTTTTCCTCGCACGGGCTGAGGCTGTCGGAGAGAACGATGTACAAGCTGGAGCGGTTCGATGTGGGCGAGCTGTTCCACGCCTCGCTCAAGCGCGCGGTCGAAAAAATGAACGAGGAACATCTGGAGTGGAGCAAGCTGACGGAAGACCACAGCATGCAACTGGCGAGCGAGGTAGTGTCCGAGCTGGTGCCGCAGACCAGAAGCAGCATTCTCACGCGAACAGCGCGCTATCGCTTTTTGGCGGGCAAGCTGATGCGGGCGGTTGGCCGGGCGATCTACGTGCTGGGCGAGCACGCCAAGCGCAGCCGCTTCGCTCCGGTTGGATTGGAAGTTTCTTTCGGACCAAACTCCGACTTGCCGGGCCTCGTGCTCACCCTCGACAACGGCGTGGAGCTGCAACTGATCGGCCGCATCGACCGGGTGGACCAGTCGCTGGACAGCGAGGTTCCGTATTTGCGCGTGATCGACTACAAGTCAAGCCCCAAGCAACTGTCGCTGTCAGACGTGTGGAACGGCTTGAATTTGCAACTGCTCGTCTACCTGGACGTCGTCGTGGCAAACGCGGAGGAATGGCTGGGCAAAAAAGCCGAGATGGGCGGCGTCTTTTACTATCAGGTGGCCGATCCGTTTGTGACGGCGAAGCGGCTGCTGACGTCCGACGAGGCAGCCAAGGAGCGGGCGAAGCGCCTGCGGATGAAAGGCTTGATGCTCGCCGATCCCGAGTTGGCGAAAATGATGGACGGGTATGTAGAGCAGGGGCCGTCCGAGCTGGTTCCGTTTGAACTGAAAAAGGACGGGACGCTTTCTTCGCGTTCCTCTGTCGCTACAGCCGAGCAGTTCCAGACGCTGACGACGTATGTGCGCGACACGGTGAAGCAAATCAGCACGCGCATGACCGAAGGGGAAATCCAGATCAAGCCGTATTCCAACGGGACGATGACTGCCTGCGATTACTGTTCGTACAAGCCTGTGTGCCAGTTCGACGGGGAGACAGGCGGCAACGAGCACAGACAGCTTTCCAAATGGAACAACAAACAAATCTGGAGCATGCTGGCCGAGCAGCAACTGGCAGGAGAGGGAGGTGCTACCGATGGCGGAGCAACAAGTGCAGGCCAAGCCTGAACAATGGACGGATGAACAATGGCAAGCGATTATTCAGCGCGGGGGCAACTTGCTGGTAGCGGCTGCGGCAGGCTCCGGGAAAACGTCGGTGCTCGTCGAGCGGATCATCCGGCGCATCATGGACGAGAGCGAGCCTGTCGGCGTCGACCAGCTTCTGGTCGTGACCTTTACGAATGCGGCGGCAGCGGAAATGCGGCACAGAATTGGCGACGCGCTGCGCAAGGCGCTGAAAGAAGACCCGCATTCCGCCCACTTGCGGCGGCAGCTTGCGCTTCTCCAGCGAGCGACGATTACGACGCTCCACTCGTTCTGTCTGGGCATCTTGCGCCAGTACTACTACCTGATTGAGCTTGACCCGGAGTTTCGCATCGCCGACCAGATGGAGGGCGAGCTGCTGCGGCAGGACGTACTGGAGGAGCAACTGGAGGGCTGGTACGAAAGCGACCCGGACTTCCAGGCGTTGGCCGACATCATGCTGGACGGACAGGACGATCAGGCGCTGGCGACTTTGCTGTTGCGGCTGTACGAGTTTTCCCGCAGTCATCCGTCGCCTGAGCGCTGGCTTGCGGAAGCAGCCGACATGTTTGACATTCGCGCTGGGGCCGGTCTGGACGGGCTCGTCTGGGCGAAAAGCGTGCTGCGGTCTGTGGAGCTTTTGCTCGTCGGCATGGCTGGCAAGCTGCAGAGGGCGGCAGAGCTGGCAGCCTCCCCGGAAGGTCCGGCGGCTTATTTGCCGATGTTGGAAGCGGAAGCAGCGGCTTTGAGGCAGGCGGCTGCGGCTTGCAAGGAAGGTTGGGAGGCAGCGAGCCAGGCTATCCGTGGCGTTGCTTTTGCCAAGCTGCCGCCAGTCAAAGGAACCGATCCCGAGATCAAGGAGCAGGTTCAGGCGCTCAGAAACGGCGTGAAAAAGGAGCTGGCGGAGCAGATCGAGCAGTATTTTTCGATGACGGCCGAGCAATATGCCGCTGATTTGCAGCGACTGGCCCCGCACATGAAGACGCTGGCCCGGCTCGTTACCGAGTTTTCCGACGCGTTTCAGTTGGAAAAGCGGGCGCGCGGAATCGTCGACTTTGGCGATCTGGAGCATCTGGCCTTGCGCATTTTGACGGCAGCGGACGAAGCGGGCGAAGCGGGCGAGGCGGTTCCTTCGCCGATATCGGAGCAGCTTCGCGAACAGTTCGCAGAAGTGCTGGTCGACGAGTATCAGGATATCAATCTGGTGCAGGAGACGATTTTGCGCATGGTTTCCCGCGACGGAACGAACGGTGCTTGCGCCAACCGCTTTATGGTCGGTGACGTGAAGCAGAGTATTTACCGTTTCCGTCTGGCGGAGCCGAAGCTGTTTCTGGAAAAGTACTTGACCTATCAAAAAGGCGCGGCAGGCGAGCAGGATGCGGACGATGACGCTCCGGGACGGCGGATCGACCTTGCCGCCAACTTCCGCAGCAGACGCGAGGTTGTGGATGCGGTCAACTTTTTGTTCAGGCAAATCATGTCGCCGGGCGTGGGCGAGATCGACTACGATCCGTCGGCCGAGCTGATTAACCGCGCCTCTTATCCCGAGGCAGAGCCGGGCAGGCTGCAGGCAGAGGTGCACCTGATTAACCGCAACGTGGAGCAAGAAGCGGGGCAGGCAGTGTCTGCAGAGGCAACGGATGAGGCAGAGCTGGCAGGAATCCCCGAGGCGACAGGCGACTCGAGCGAGGAAGCGAGCGTAGCGCAACTGGAAGCGCGACTGATTGCCAGCCGGATTCGCCGCTGGATGGAGCCGGGCGAGGACGAGTCGCCACTGCTCGTGTTCGATAAAAAGGCAGGGGGAATGCGCCCGCTCGCTTACCGGGATATCGTCATTTTGCTGCGGGCTACGTCCGGCTGGGGGCAGACGATGCAGGAGGAACTGCATGCGGCGGGAATCCCTGTGTACGCCGAGCAGACGGCAGGCTATTTTGCGGCGACAGAAGTAGAGACGATGCTCTCGCTGTTGCGGGTGATCGACAATCCGTTGCAGGACATTCCGCTCGCTGCGGTGCTGCGCTCGCCTATCGTCGGCTTGCGCGAGGAACAGCTTGCCCAAATTCGCATCCAGTATCCGACGGGCCCTTTTCATCTCGCTGTCATCCAGTACGTGAAGGAGCGCCCGCCGCAGGAGTCGTGGGAAAAACGGCTGCGCCAGTTTTTCGCGAAGCTGGAAGGGTGGCGGACGCATGCGCGCAGGGGAGCGCTGTCTGAGCTGCTTTCCGTGCTGTACCGCGAGACGGGCTATCTCGACTACGTCGCTGCCCTGGAAAACGGACAGCAGCGGCAGGCCAACCTGCGTGCCTTGTACGACCGGGCAAGACAGTATGAGGCAGGCTCTTATCGCGGGCTGTTCCGCTTCCTGCGCTTCGTCGACAGGCTGCAGGAGGCGGGCAATGACATGGGCGAAGCGCGTACGATCGGGGAAAACGAGGATGTCGTGCGGATCATGACGATCCACAAGAGCAAAGGCTTGGAGTTTCCCGTCGTTTTCGTCGCGGGCATGGGCAAGCAGTTCAACACGATGGATTTGAAAAGCCAGTTTTTGCTGCACAAGGACCTGGGCTTCGGGCCGATGGCCGTGGAGCCGTCCATTCAGTTGCGCTACCCGAGCATCGCGGCGCTGGGCATTCGGCAGCAGTTGCGCCGGGATATGCTGGCAGAGGAAATGCGCGTGCTGTACGTCGCCTTGACCCGTGCGCGCGAGAAGCTGATTCTCGTCGGTTCAGCCAAAGACTTGGCGAAGAGCGTCATGGACTGGGGCAGACAAGGTGATGGCGAGCGGCTCAGCGACGAGGATCTGATCCAGGCCAAAGGCTATTTTGACTGGGTAGGCCGCGCCTTGCTGCGACATCCGGCAGCAGGCGAACTGCGCGCGTATCCTGCGAAGCAAGGCGCAGGCGAAGAAGTGCGAGTCAGAACCGTTCCCGATGACTCCGTCTGGTCGTTTCATTTTCATCAGGCGGACGAGCTGAAGGCGCAGCAGGAGGCCATGAGCGATGACATGGCACTGTGGGAGCGCGCGACCAGGCGGGAGGAGATTGCAGAACGGCCAGGCGACGAAGCGCTGCGCAAGCTGGTAGAAGCGAGACTGGGCTGGACCGACCCGCACCCGGTTGCCTCGCGCGTGGCGGCCAAATGGAGCGTCAGCGAGCTGAAGCGGCATGCCAAGGTCAGCAAAAGCGGGCAGGCGCTCACACTGCCTTCGATTACGGAAAAGCCGAAGTTTTTGGCGGAACAAAAATCGCACCGCCTGACAGCAGCCGAGAAAGGCACGATCACGCACCTGGTCTTCCAGCATCTCGATTTGCAGCGTCCGCTGGATGAGGCCGACATACGCGAGCAGGTGGCAGAGCTTGCGGCGCGCCGCTTTTTGACAGAGGAGCAGGTGCAGGCGGTGGATGCCGGACAAATTGCCACGTTTTTTGCCGACCCTCTGGGGCAGCGGATGAAAAGGGCCAAGGCGGTTCACCGCGAGCTGCCGTTTACGCTGGTGCTGCCCGCGCATGAAGTGGAGCCGGAGCTGGGCGAAGCAACTTCGGAGCGGATTATCGTCCAGGGTGTGATTGACTGTTTGCTGGAGGAAGACGACAATCGGCTGGTCTTGATTGATTTCAAGACTGACTGGATGGCCAAGGAAGCCTCAGCCGAAGCAATCGAAGAGATGGAGCGCAGGTACAGCGGCCAGATCAGCTTGTACGTTCGGGCGATCAGGCAGATCATCAAGCCGTCTCAGGAAGTGGAGAGCTATCTGTATTTGCTTTCCGGCGGCTTCTCCATCCGGTTTACGTAAAGGCAGACAAGACTGCCGAGCATAAGAGCGCCGTTTTTGAAGCGAATCGAAAACGGCGCTCTTTGTCATGTGCGAAAACACGCTAACGCTCCCTCTGCAAAGTCGGGGGAATGGATGAAGTTGTGGGAGAGCGGGTGAAGTTCAGGACAACAGATAACAAAAGCGGCAAGCAGGCTGGATAATGGCGAACGTACGTGTTAATGTATAGAAAATATTGACATTTCAGTCTATGGGAGGATTCAGGGTGAAAAAGCTGTTGGCGTACAACTGGATGGTGCGGGATGAATGGTTTGCCTGGTGTGCAAAGCTGCCGGAAGAAGAACTGCTGAAAACGAGAGTGGGAGGCGCCGGGACGATTTTGTACACGCTGTTTCATATTGCAGATGTGGAGTACAGTTGGCTGCGGGGCGTACAGGGGAAGCCGGATGTGCAAGTGCCTTACGAGGAACACCAGTCGCTTGCGCAGGTAAAGGCGCTGGCGGCTCAATGGCGGGAAGAGCTGCGCGATTTTATCGAGGCTTGGACAGACGACTGGGAGCGGGAGCCTGTGCGCGTGGCATGGAGCGACAAGGAGTACGCCAAAGGGGAGATCATGCGGCATGTGATCGCGCACGAGATTCACCATATGGGGCAACTGTCGATCTGGGCCAGGGAGCTTGGCTATACGCCAGTCTCCGCCAATTTTATTGGCAGGAACTTGGTGTAAGGCAGCGAGTTTTGCGCGGACAGGGCGCATCACCCAGGACTGCTTCGTTGTAATTTTGCACCGGAATGCAGGCACGGCAAAAAGGAACCGCCACGCCAGAGTCAGTTTGTAACAAGGCAACGCGATTCGCGTCTTCGCTGGTGTGCACCAAAGCAACACATGCCCCTGCCAGTGCCAGTCCGCAACAAAGGCCACGCCGTCCACACCTTCGCGCGACTGCAACCATCCAACTTGATCCCCCATGCATAATTTTCCTCTTGCCTGCCCATACTCCAACTGTTTCGATTGAAGCTGCTGGAGTTGGAATGTCCGGGCGGGAGGCACGCACAATATGTCGTTAAAAGAACAGTTGTTGAGAAAAAAATCGGTTGCCAGCTTGATGGCACAGGTTGAGAGCAGGCAGCTCAAAAAAACGTTGGGCGCTTTTGATTTGACCATGCTTGGCATCGGCGCGATTGTCGGGACGGGCATCTTCGTTCTCACTGGAGTCGCTGCGGCCGAGCATGCGGGGCCTGCGCTGGTGCTGTCGTTTGTCCTGTCGGGGCTCGCTTGCGTATTTGCGGCGCTGTGCTATGCAGAGTTTGCTTCCACCGTCCCCGTGTCCGGAAGCGCGTACACATACAGCTACACCGCGTTTGGCGAACTGGTGGCGTGGATGATCGGCTGGGACCTGATCCTGGAGTACGGGGTGGCTTCCGCAGCGGTGGCGAGCGGCTGGTCGGGCTATGCGCAAGGCTTGCTTGCAGGCTTCGGCATTCATCTGCCTGTCGCTTTGACGAATGCGTTCGACGCTTCTAAAGGAACGATCATTGACTTGCCTGCTGTTGTCATCATTTTTGTTATTACGCTTCTGCTCATGAAAGGGACAAGGGAGTCGGCCCGCTTTAACACGCTGATGGTCATTATCAAGGTCGCGGTGATCCTTTTGTTTCTCATCGTCGGGATCGGCTATGTGAAGCCGGAAAACTGGAGTCCCTTCATGCCGTTTGGCTTTGCCGGGGTCGCGACGGGCGCTGCGACAGTCTTTTTTGCTTTTATCGGATTTGACGCGGTTTCCACGGCCGCAGAAGAAGTGCGCAATCCGCAGCGCGACATGCCGATTGGCATCATCACATCGCTGCTGGTGTGCACGCTGCTCTACATCGACGTCTCCTTGACGCTGACCGGGATCGTTCCGTACGACATGCTCAATGTCAAAAATCCGGTTGCCTTTGCGCTCAACTACGTGAAACAAGATTGGGTAGCGGGATTCATTTCCCTCGGGGCCATCGTGGGCATCACCACTGTATTGCTCGTGATGATGTACGGACAGACGCGGCTGTTTTTCGCGATGAGACGCGATGGTCTGTTGCCCGCCGTTTTTTCGCAGGTGCATCCGACCACGCAGGTGCCGCGAAAAAGTACGCTCATCGTCGGCATTTTGGTTGCGATCTTCAGCGGATTGCTGCCGTTGAACAAGCTGGCTGAGCTGACGAATATCGGGACGCTGTTTGCGTTTATTCTCGTCTCCATTGGCGTCGTCGTACTGCGCCGGACGAATCCGGAATTGCGCCGTGCGTTTCGCACGCCGTTCGTTCCACTCGTCCCGATTCTCGCCGTGCTTTTCTGCGGATACCTGGTCTACAGCTTGCCTGCTGTCACGAAGATCGGGTTTCTCGGCTGGCTGGCTGCAGGCGCTGTCGTCTACTTCCTGTACGGACGCAGGCACAGCCATTTGCGGGATGGCGAATACGGCAAATAGCAAAAAAACGAGGCATGTTCTCCTGGGGACATGTCTTTGTTTGCATCTGACAAAACCATCCAATTCATGGTAGAGTAAAAGGAACCAAACTGACGAGGAGAACAGGCCATGAAGCGAAAACGAGCAGACCGACCTGGGTGGAGACGCGTCAAGCGAATGGGCTATCAGGAAAAGTGGGTAGAGGCTTTGTCTTTTTCCGGGTACGCTGTCCGTTTGACCCTGGACGAAGTAACCGAGCCCGCCTACATGCCTGTTGGTGAAAAACTGTTGTGCGTAGGCGACAGAGGGTATGTGTACCTGCAATACTTTCCGGATCAGAAGCCTTATGCCGTCACGAAAATGATGGACGAGCTTGGCAACACCGTGCAGTGGTACATTGACATTTGCAAGGCGCATGGCAAAGATGAGAACGGCCATATCTGGTATGACGATCTCTACCTCGACATTGTGGTGCTGCCGCAGGGCGAGGTTTATTTGCTCGACCAGGACGAACTGGACGAAGCGCTGCAAAAAGGAGTCATCGACAGCGACGAGCACAGCTTCGCGACGGAGGTGGCCGATCAGCTCCTGCGGGATATTTTGGCAGGCAAGCGGGATACCTTTGACTTTCCGAATTTCTTTGCATAAAGTGGGTGCTTTGCATAAAATGAGGAAGAGTTTGGAATGAATCCACATGCAGGAGGGGAAGCGGGATGCAAAAAAAGAGGATGCCAGCCGATTTCCCCTGTTTTTTTCAAGAACGAAGGCAACTGCTGCCCTCGTTCTTTTTTTGGTAGAGGGAACCAAAGATTTCGAAAACGTAAAAGACAACGATCGAGGAGGAGGCGCCATGAAGTATAAGCGGGTGTTGGTCAAATTGAGCGGCGGGGCTGTCGCGCAGGAGAACGGGTTTGGATTTGACCCGGGACAACTGGAGCATATCGCGGGGGAGATTCTTTCCTTGCTCGACATGGGCGTCGAGGTAGCGATTGTCATTGGCGGGGGAAACATTTTTCGCGGCAACATGGCGGACCAGTGGGGGATCGAGCGGGTTGAGGCAGACAACATCGGGACGCTGGCGACTGTCATCAACAGCCTGATGCTGCGAGGCGTGCTGAAGGCGCGCGTCAACCGGGAAGTCAGAGTGATGACAGCCGTGCCGATCAATGCCGTCGCGGA
The DNA here is from genome assembly GCF_058781555.1 of Brevibacillus sp. FW306-2-1A-C05A. Classification (NCBI taxonomy): domain Bacteria; kingdom Bacillati; phylum Bacillota; class Bacilli; order Caryophanales; family Paenibacillaceae; genus Brevibacillus; species Brevibacillus sp. FW306-2-1A-C05A. The sequence goes on along the minus strand of NZ_JBYSWV010000012.1, from coordinate 14,662 downwards.
GCCGTACATTCGCCTGCGAGCCGTGCACCATCTGGAAAAGGGCTACGTCGTCATTTTCGCGGGCGGAAACGGGCAGCCGTATGTGACGACAGACTATCCGGCTGTGCAACGGGCGCTGGAGGTGGAGGCCGACGCTCTTTTGGTCGCGAAACACGGGGTAGATGGCGTCTACACGGCCGATCCGCGCAAGGACGCGACGGCGAGACAGTACCTGGAGGTTTCCTTTGACGAGGTGGTCAGAAAAGACTTGCGCGTCATGGACCAGTCCGCGATGATTTTGGCGCGGGACCACGGCTTGCCGCTGCATGTGTTCAACTTCGACCAGCCCGGAGCGATGGCGCAAATTTGCCGTGGGGAGCAGGCAGGGACTTTTATCAGCCGGGAGCTGGAACCTGTCTTCAAATAAAAGCGGATGAGTTTGGCCCAACCGCTTACTGGGGCGCGGCGCAGGGCCGCTCTTCTTTTTGCCCGAAAGCGACAGCGGGTCACAGCCGCCGCCATTGCCAAATGCTGCAAAAGATTTGGCGTAACCCGCGTTCTCATCTACAATGGATGAGAACACATAGCAGGAATGTGAAGCAGATGTAAGGTGGTGTCACTGATGAGCAAAACGCTTGTGCTGGCGGAAAAGCCATCCGTCGGCCGCGATATCGCGAAAGTATTGCAGTGCCAGAAAAAAGGGAACGGCTTTCTGGAAGGAGATAAATACATTGTGACGTGGGCCTTGGGGCATCTCGTGACCTTGGCCGATCCGGAAGCGTACGGGCAGCAGTTCAGCTCGTGGCGAATCGAGGATTTGCCGATCATGCCGTCTCCGTTGAAGCTCGTCGTCATCCGCGAGAGCAACAAACAGTTTCAGACCGTGAAGCAGCAAATGCGGCGCAGCGACGTCAGCCAGATTGTGATTGCGACAGATGCCGGGCGCGAAGGCGAGCTGGTCGCCCGCTGGATCATCGAAATGGCGCATGTGCAAAAGCCGATCAAGCGGCTGTGGATTTCGTCAGTCACCGACAAGGCGATTCGCGACGGCTTCCGCAACCTGAAGGACGGCAAGCAGTACGAAAACTTGTACGCTTCTGCGGCCGCCCGCGCCGAGGCGGACTGGCTCGTCGGAATCAATGCTACTCGCGCCTTGACGTGCAAGCACAACGCCCAGCTCTCGTGCGGGCGCGTCCAGACGCCGACGCTGGCCATCGTCGCGGCGAGAGAAGAAGAGATTCGCCGCTTTACGCCCAAGCCGTTCTTCGGCCTGCGCGCCGTGGCAGAGCAGTCGGTTTCGCTGCAATGGCAGGACCAGAAGACGAAGGACGTCAAAACGTTTTCCAAAGAGCGGGCGGACCAGCTTCTCGCTGCCTTGAAGCAGGAAAAAAGCGCAGAGGTCGTGGATGTGACCCGCACGAACAAAAAGACGTACGCCCCGCAACTTTACGATCTCACCGAGCTGCAGCGGGACGCGAACCGGATGTTTGGCTATTCGCCGAAAGAGACGCTGTCCATCATGCAAAGCCTCTACGAGCACCACAAGGCAGTGACGTATCCGCGGACCGATTCCCGCTACCTCTCGTCCGATATCGTCGAGACGTTGCCAGACAGGATCAAGGCTGTGCAGATGAAGCCGTATGCGCCGCTCGCGGCGAGAATTTTGCGGTCGCCGATCAAGGCGGCGAAGTCGTTTGTGGACGACAGCAAAGTTTCCGACCACCACGCCATCATCCCGACGGAGCAAGCGGTGTTTCTCGGCGATTTGAGCGACAAGGAGCGCAAAATTTTCGACCTGATCGTGAAGCGCTTCCTTGCTGTGCTCTTGCCTCCTTTTGAATACGAACAGACGACTATCCAGGCGAAAATAGGCGGCGAGCTGTTCCTGGCCAGAGGCAAGACCGTGCTGGCCCAAGGCTGGCGGGAAGCCTACGACCACGATGTCGAAGACGAGGAAGGACAGGACGGACTGGCGGAGCAGTGGCTGCCGAAGATCGAAAAAGGCGATCGGCTCGCCATCCAGAGCATCGCGCAAACGAAAGGCGAGACGAAGCCGCCGGAGCCGTTTACAGAGGCCAGCCTGTTGTCCGCGATGGAAAATCCGGCGAAATACATGGCAAACGAAAGCAAGGAGCTAATCAAAACGATCGGCGAGACAGGCGGACTCGGTACTGTGGCGACGCGCGCCGACATCATCGAAAAACTGTTTAACAGCTTCCTTTTGGAGAAGCGCGGCAAACATATTTTCGTCACGGCAAAAGGCAAGCAGCTCCTGGAGCTTGTTCCCGACGAGATGCAATCCCCGACGTTGACCGCCCAATGGGAGCAAAAGCTCGCCGCCATCGCCAAAGGAAGCCTGAGCAAGCGCGCCTTCATCGAAGAGATGAGAACGTACGCGCGAGAGGTCGTCCAGGAGATCAAAAACAGCGACAAAACATTCCGCCACGACAACCTGACGCGAAGCAAATGCCCGGAGTGCGGCAAGCTTCTTTTGGAGGTAAACGGAAAACGCGGCAAGATGCTCGTCTGCCAGGACCGCGAATGCGGCTACCGCAAAAGCATTGCCAAGCAGACGAACGCCCGCTGCCCGAAATGCCACAAGCGGCTGGAATTGCGCGGCGAGGGCGAAGGGCAAATGTTGGTTTGCGCTTGCGGGCACAGGGAAAAGCTCTCGACGTTCAAGGAGCGCAGAGAGAAGGAAAAGGGCAGCAAAGTGTCCAAGAAGGAAGTCGCCAAGTATTTGAAATCGCAGGAGAAGGAGAGCGACGAAGGTATCAACTTCGCGCTGAAGGACGCGCTCTCCAAGTTCAAATTCGAGTAGGGAAGCACGTGCGCAGCAACTGACGAAAACCCTGGCCAGCCGTTTTGGCCGGGGGCTTTTCAGCTCCGAACCAGTCTGCGCCTAGGCTCGTGAAAGAAAAGAGGATGGACATGGGATTTTTCGGCAGCCGTAAAGAAGAAACAGACGCAAAAGCAACAGCAAGCGTCCTGTTGACTATCCATGACAACGAACGAACCATCCGGCAGGAAACCGCCGCGATGGCTGCGTTTCTGAACACGCTCATCCAGCAAGCGAGCCGGGAACAAAGAGAGGTCGTCTTTTTGTGCATCGGGTCGGATCGCTCGATTGGCGATGCGCTGGGGCCATTGGTTGGAACGATGCTGCTGGAGGCGGGTGTCACCCACCGCGTTTACGGAACGCTGGAGGAGCCGGTTCATGCCTTCAATCTGGAGCCGACCTTGAAGGCGATCAAGCGACAGTTTCGGCAGCCGCTCATCATTGGCATTGACGCCGGGCTGGGGGAGAAGGAGCAGGTTGGCGCGGTCATTTTGAAGGAAGGTCCGCTGCTTCCGGGGCGGGCTTTGCAAAAAATGCTGCCGCCTGTAGGGGACTATCGCATGGCAAACGAGCCTATCATGCCCGCCCCTCCATGTAAAGCCGCCCACGTAACCATCCGCCTGTTAAAAACCCATTTACACAAAAAAATTTACATTCCCAGAAATGGACTGCGAACGCTTAGTCATTCAAGAATCCCACCCGTACACCGCAAGCTGGAAGGCTTGCGGCTTTAGCCGTGGGAGTCTCAAACCGATCTGACTGGCACTTATCGCAAAGCGGCGGACATGGATCTCGCCATTCGCATGATGTCGATGCAAAAGCCGCACCAGGCGCTGGCGATCACGGGAGCGATCTGCACCACGGCGGCCGCTTTTCTGCCTGACACCGTCCTCTCCGAGCTGATCGACATCAAGCGGGAGGTGCTGCGGCTCGCGCATCCCGGCGGCATCATCGAAACGAAGGCGGAATTTGTCGCGGGCCACATCAGCGCAATCAAAGTCGTGCGCACGGCACGGATGATTTTGGAAGGGTATGTGTACACGAAAAGCCATTACGCGCTTGCTGCCCAGTCCCAGTTGGCGTAATGGGGGGAGAGCAGCCCGCGGAACGCCGCCGAAAGCCAGCGAAAGCCGCTGACGGATGCGCTCGTCGAGTGGCATCCCAGGTCCCGGCACTGCAGCAACAAAGAACGCTCCACTACCAAAAAACCTCCGCCAGCCAAAAACGCTCCGGTCGGACTGGGGATGAATCCCTGGTTCTGGCGGGAGCGTTTTTGGCTGTTGACGCGTGTTCACAAAATAAAAATTGCAAGTTAGGCGCAGGGGGCATATACTCACAGTAAGAAGTGAGTAATCACTCGCTTTTTGTGAAGTTCATCCGGCGACGTGCATCATGATCTGCACAAAGAGGGCAAACTGCCCGTTTTTTGACCGTAAAAATAAAGTGATTACTCACTCATTACAGATGGGAGAGGTTTTGCATGAAACGTGTCTTGCGCGCTGTAAGTATCGGCAGCCTGCTTCTCGCTCTGTCAGGCTGCGGCCTGCTCGGGGAAAAGCAGCAGCCACTGTCGGGGACAATCGAGGCGGATGAATGGCCGATCGTGGCCGAGGTAGGCGGGCTGGTGACGAAGGTGATCGCCGAGGAAGGTAGCGAGGTGAAAAAAGGCGAGGTGCTGGCGGAAATCGACCCGCGCAGCTACCAGATCAGCGTGGCGGAGGCCAAGGCCGCATGGGAGCAGGCGAGGGCCAGGCTGGAGGAAGCGAAGGCAGGCTCGCGCGACCAGACGATTCAGAAGGGAGTGGCCGCCGTTCAGCAGGCGAATGCCAGCATCCGTTTGGCGCAGGCGAGAAAAAGCCAGGCAGAGGCCGGAATTGCCCGGGCGCAGGAGCAACTGGCGCAGGCCGAATCGCAGCGCGCAGGAGCGGAGGAGACGCTGCGCTACCAGCAAAAGCGGCTGCAAGAGGCGACGGCCTTATATGAAAAAGGGGCGATCTCGCAAAAAGATTTGGATACGCAAAAAGAGGCGGTCAGCCAGGCGACTACCCAGTTGAACCAGTGGACGGCACAGGTGGCGCAGGCCAAGGCGGCGTACCGTTCCGCCCAGGAGGACGCGGCTGCGGCGGCTGCTCAGGTCGGCACAGCAAAAGCCCAGCAGCAAGGAGCGCAAGCAGAGCTTGATCTGGTGCGGGCAGGCAGTACGGACTACGCCATCCGGGCACTGCTGGCAGCGGAGGAACAGGCGCAGGCGAGGCTCGACCAGGCGATGCTGCAGCTTGAAAAGGCGCGGATTGTCGCCGCAGAAGACGGCGTTTTGCTGCGCTCCTCCATCGAGCAGGGAGAGGTCGCCAAACCGGGGGCTACGTTGTTTACGATGATGAAGGCAGACCAGCTCAAGCTCGTGGTGTACATCCCGGAAGCGCAGTTGAACCGGGTGCAAAAAGGGCAGGAGGTCGGCATCAAGGTCGATGCGTACCCGGATGAGACGTTTACGGGCACGATCAGCCGCATCGCGGACAAAGCGGAGTTTACGCCGCGCAATGTGCAGACGCAAGACGAGCGGACCAAGCTTGTGTTTGCCGTCACGATTGACGTCGCCAAAGGCCAGGACAAACTCAAGCCGGGCATGCCTGCCGATGTGCTGCTGCCAGACGGGGAGGGAGGCCGATGAGCGCCGCCGCCATTACGTGCCAGCAACTGACCAAGCGCTTCGGGGAGCGGGTCGCCGTCAACAGCCTGACCTTGACGGTGCCCAAAGGCTCGATTTACGGCTTCCTCGGCCCGAACGGCTCGGGAAAATCGACGACGATTCGCATGCTGTGCGGGCTGATGACGCCGACGACGGGCAGCGGGACGGTACTCGGCTATGACGTCATGACGCAGAGCGAAGAGATCAAGCAGCGCATTGGCTACATGTCGCAAAAGTTCAGCCTGTATGAAGATTTGACAGTGGAAGAAAACCTTGATTTTTACGCCGGCGTCTACCAGCTTGGCGCAGCGGAGCGGCGGAATAGAAAGGCGGAGTTGATCGAAATGGCAGGGCTGACAGGCCGGGAAAAGCAGCTCGCAGGCTCGCTGTCCGGCGGCTGGAAGCAGCGTCTTGCCTTGTCCTGCGCCCTTTTGCACAAGCCGGAGCTGCTGATTCTCGACGAACCGACGGCCGGAGTCGATCCGGTGTCCCGGCGCATTTTCTGGGAAGTGATTCACGAGCTGGCCGAGCAAGGCATGACCGTGCTGGTGACGACGCACTATATGGATGAGGCCCAGACGTGCGACTGGATCGGGTTCATTTTTTTCGGCAACCTGCTTGCGGAAGGAACCCCGCAGGAATTGATCGAGCAGTTGGGCGCGGCCAATCTGGAGGACGTGTTCATCGAGTTGGTGCGGCGCGAAGAAGCGCGGCAGGCGGCGGAGGGGGGAGCGCGATGAGACGATTTGTCTGGGGGCGCTACTGGTCTATCGTCAAAAAGGAAGTAATCCAGATCAAACGCGATCGGCCCAGCCTGGCAATTGCGCTGGTCATGCCGCTGATGCTTTTGTTTTTGTTCGGATACGCCGTCAACACGGATGTGAACGACATCCGCATGGCGGTCTGGAACCAGAGTCCGTCAGCCGCAAGCCGGGAGCTGGTCGATCAGTTCGTGCACACGAAAATTTTTCAGGCGACAGCGAGCGTCGGAGGCTACCGGGAGCTGGAGGCGATGCTGGACGAGGGAACGGCAGATGTCGGGCTGGTGATCGGGCCGGACTACACGCGGCAAAAAAACCGCGGCGAGCCAGCGCACATTCAGCTTCTCGTCAACGGCTCCGATCCGAACATCGCGCGCACGGCTGTGTCCAACGCCCAACTGATCGTGCAGCACCAGGCGATCAGCTTGCAGGAAAAGAAGCTGGAAAAGCAGGGAATGGGCGAGCTGACGCTGCCGCTTGCGCTGGAGACGCGCGTGCTGTTCAATCCGAATATGGAGAGCATCGTCTTCAATATCCCTGGGCTGATCGGGCTGATTATGCAAAACGTCACGATGATTTTGACCGCCTTTTCGCTCGTCCGGGAAAAAGAACGGGGCACGATGGAGCAGCTTGTCGTGACGCCGATTCGCCCGCTGGAGCTGATGCTTGGCAAAATTACGCCGTATGTCGGCGTCGGGCTGTTTTCGTTTTGCCTCGTGCTCTTCGTTGGGACTGCCTGGTTCGGGGTTCCGGTCAAAGGCAGCATCGGCCTGTTGGTCGCCTTGTCCGTCCTGTTTCTCGTGACCACGCTGCTGCTGGGAATTTTGATCTCGACCGTAGCGAAGACGCAGCTTCAGGCGATGCAGATGGCCTTCGCGCTCATCCTGCCCAGCGTGCTTTTGTCCGGGTTCATGTTCCCGCGCGATTCGATGCCGGTCGTGATACAATGGTTAGGCGGGCTTGTCCCGTTGACCTATTTTCTGGAAATTTTGCGGGGAATCTTTTTGAAAGGCGTAGGCGCCGAGGCACTCTGGAAAGAGATCGTCGGGATGGGCGCATTCAGCCTGGTCATTTTGGCCGTTGCCATCGGCAGATTCCGCAAAAAGATCGAATAGAGGAGCGTAAACGTCGTATGAACAAGCCGCCGTCGTTTGAAGAGGGCCTGTTGCAATATGTGGAAGAGCTGAAAGACGAGAGCGAGATGACGGAAAAGCAGCGCAATATTTTGCGGGCCTCCGTTAAGCTGTTCGCGGAAAAAGGCTTCCATGCCAGCTCTACCTCGGAAATCGCCAAAGAGGCGGGAGTGGCTGAAGGGACGATTTTCCGCCATTACAAATCGAAAAAAGACATTTTGCTTGCCGTCGTGGCACCCGTGCTGGTGAAATTCGCGGCGCCGTTCATCCTGAAGGACGTGCGCGAGATCTTCAAGGAGCAGGCGCAAAAGCCGTTTGGCGAAATCGTCACGGAGCTGTACCGGAATCGCCTGAACCTGGTCGTCGCCAACGAAAAGCACATTCGCATCTTGCTCCAGGAGGCGTTTTTCCACGACGAGATTCGGGAAGCGCTGATCGCGACTGTCTTTAAGGATGCCAAACTGATGGCGCAAAAGCTGATCGAAGCAAAAGTGGCTGAGGGCGAGCTGCGTCCGCTGCCGAGCCAGGCGGTCTTTCGCGTCGTGCTGTCTGCGATGATCGGCCTGGTGCTGTTTCGCCAGGTGCTGGACGAGGACGATTATGCAGCCTACAGCGATGAAGAGCAAATTGCTATGACCGTCGATATTTTGCTGAACGGGATTGGAAAATGATTTTTTATCGATAAGCAAGCGTTTTCTCTCAAATTGCCTCTAGAAAATCCGCCGAGGAATGGTATAATTGCAAACAACTTTTTGCTGTTTGCTTTTGGAGGAGAGAAACCATGCATTTGTTATCAGAGAGAGAATGGCTCGCGTATCGGGAAAAAAACAAAGACCGCGCGCGCATGCTGATTTCCTGCCCGGACCGTGCGGGGATCGTGGCGGCGGTCTCGAATTTTTTGTTTCAGCAGGGCGCAAACATCGTCCAGTCTGACCAGTACACGACTGACCCGGAGACAGGCCGCTTTTTCATGCGGATTGAATTTGATCTGGTCAACCTGCAAGAGCGCTTCGAGGCGATCAAGGCGGAGTTCGGTCAGGTAGCCGACAGCTTCGGCATGGACTGGTCGTTGGTCGAAGCGAACAAGCGCAAAAAGGTTGCCCTGTTTGTTTCGAAGGAAGACCACTGTCTGTTGGAGCTGCTGTGGCGCTGGAAGTCCGGCGAACTGCACGCGGATATATCCGTTGTGGTCAGCAACCATCCGGACATGCAGGAGACGGTGGAGTCGTTTGGCATCCCGTACCGCTGCATTCCGGTGACGAAGGAAAACAAGCCGCAGGCGGAACAAGAACAACTGGAAGCGGCAGCGGGCGTCGACCTGATCGTCCTGGCGCGCTACATGCAGATTTTGTCCCCGCGCTTTCTTACGGACTACGCGATGCGGATCATCAACATCCACCATTCGTTCCTCCCTGCCTTCGTGGGTGCCAAGCCTTACGAGCAGGCGTATCGCCGCGGCGTGAAGCTGATCGGGGCGACCGCGCACTACGTCACCGAGGAGCTGGACGCAGGTCCGATCATCGAGCAGGACGTGCAGCGCGTCTCGCATCAGGAGGATGTCGAAGCGTTGAAGCAGCTCGGACGCCAGGTGGAGCGCACCGTGCTGGCGCGCGCCGTCCGCTGGCATCTGGAAGACCGCGTGCTGGTGTACGGCAACAAGACGATTGTGTTTCCGTAAACACGATAGAGGGCAAAACGGCTTCTTGTATGTGGTTTGGCCAAGCAGGAAAAAGCTTCCCCGGGGAGGGAAGCTTTTTTTGTGCGCCATGCATGGCGACTAACTAATGGAAAGTGCGTTTGAGTTACATTTGCTGGTCCCTTTGTAAATTCGGTTAAAAGAACGGTGTACGAGATATTTTTGCTTTACTGGTAATTAGTGGTATAATATACACGCCCTTCAAAAAGAAAAAGGGTGCCGATTTTTGGAAAAAACAATATCAATCTTCCTAGGCTTTTTGATTGGGTTTGTATTCAGTTTTTTTAGAAATTCCAGTCGTTATTCAAAATTTTATCGAGTTCATAATAATGGTGATATTTGGATACTTAACTATAGCCTTCAATCATCCAAAGGTTTTTTCGCGATGCAGTCGCAACAGGAAGACCGAGAAGACGGTAACGAGCGAATACGGCGAGGTGAATATCACGGTGCCACGGAACATAATGGCGAATTTGAGTTCTTTATCGTTCCAGTCAGAAATTGAGAAACGGTGAAATAGCGAGAATGAATGAGAAAAACTTAATATATATAGGGAGGGATTCTCTTGGATTTAAATTTTACGGTTGCATTTATTATTCTGTTCGTTATTTTGCTAAGTATTTTAAACACACTAAAAAAATCAACTCATCAGTCGAAACATTAAAGAACAAAATAACCGATAAGATAGATTAGCTTATCGAGTATTCAGTGAATATTACCAATCTGTCCAGGAAGTCGGTTTTGACTGGCTTTCTGGAGCAAAAGCTGGTCCATTAACTACTCTGGATCAGCTTTTTTATCTGAAACGGCAGTCCCCAAAACCATCCCCAAAAACCGCTCCACCACCGGGCGATGGCTGACTTCCTCCTCGCGCGTGCAGATGTAGACAGGGCGCTTGATCTCCACGCCGGGGACGGTCACGCGCCCGATTTCGTTGCGATCGACCATTTCCTTGACGGCCAGCGCAGGGGCAAGCATCGTTCCGTACCCTGCGCGTACAGATTGGATCGACTCGACCAGCCCGTGGTATTGCAGCCCGACGCGCGGGCGCTTGACGCCGTGCTCGCGGCAGAGGGAAAACAGCCATTCCCGCGTCGAGCTGCCTTGCTCCCGCAGCAAAAACGGCTCCTGCACAAGCTGCTCCATGCTCACCTCTTTGCCCGCATACGGGTGATCGGCAGGCAGGATGAACCAGTAAAGCACATCGGTCATGTGTACGCGCCGGACGGGCAGCTCGTCCCACGATTCCTTGATGACGATGGCCAGATCGACCTGCCCGCCGAGCAAAAGCTCGATGGACTGGGCGGAGTTGCGGGTGCGGATTTCCACATCGACCTGTTCGTACTGCCGCTTGAATGCGGCGAGCCACTTGGGCACCAGATAGTGGGAGGGCAGGTAGGTGGAAGCGATGCGCAGTTTGCCCTTTTTGCCCTGTTTGATCTCTGCGAGCTGCCACTCGATCTCGCGCTCCCAGTCGTAAATGCGGCGGGCTTTTTCCAACAGGAAGCGGCCTTCGTCGGTCAAGGCAATTCCCCGGCCGCGAGGGGCGACGAGCGCAACGCCCAGCTCGTTTTCCAGCTTGCGGATTTGCGCGCTGACCGCCGGCTGGCTGATTGCGAGGGCAGCGGCGGCTTCGGTCACGCTTTGGCGCAAGGCTACCTCCACAAAAATTCGCAAGGCATGCAGGTTCATTTTGCTCCTCCATTCATAACTGTTGTTTATGGATTGCGCAACAATATGTATTAGATCCGATGAATGATTCCTTGTATGGTAATCCATAGGACGACGGGAAGTAAAGGAGCAAAAAGAGATGAGAGAAATCAGCGGGAAAACGCAGGTCGTCGCGGTTGCATTGGTGACGGCGCTGTGCATGCTCGGAGATTCGATGTTGTATGTGGTGTTGCCGCTCTATTGGCAGGAGGCCGGGCTTGGTTCGCTGTGGGAAGTGGGCGTGCTGTTGTCGATCAATCGCTTCGTCCGGGTTCCGCTCGGGCCGCTCGTCGGGAAGTGGTACGAGCGGACGGGAGGGCGCGCCGGACTGGTTCTCGCAGTGGTGCTTGCTTTTGTGACGACGCTGTCGTACGGCTTCCAAGGTTTTTGGCTGTGGCTTTTGATGCGCTCTTTGTGGGGCGTCGCCTGGACGTTTTTGCGGCTGGGGGCGTATTCCTTGATTGTGGCTGTCGCAGACGAACATAACCGCGGGCAGTTGATGGGGCTGTACAACGGCCTGTACCGTCTCGGCAGCCTGGGGGGAATGCTCGTGGGGGCGCTGTTCGCCTCCTGGTACGGCTTGCTGCCGGCTTCGCTTCTGCTCGCCTGCTGCTCGCTGTTTGCGCTGTTGCTCGTCTTTCTCTACATTCGCCCGGGCTTTACCAACCGGACGGCGGCAGCCGTAGAGAAAGGCGGGGAGTCGCACAGGCTGAGGTTGTGGCGACAGGCGGCCATGCAAAAGACCATGCTGACCGCGCTTATCGTCACCATGATTTATCAAGGGATGTTTGCGTCCACGCTGAGCAGGCTGGTAGAGCAGCGGACACCGTTTCTCGCGCTCGGGGGCATCGTGCTGGGAGCTGCCGTGCTCGCAAGCCTGGTGCAAGGGCTGCGCTGGTGCTGGGAGCCGTGGGCCGCGCCTGTTGTCGGCAGGCTGGCGGATCGGTACGGCAGAAGGAAAATGTTTGCCGCCACCCTTTTTGCAGGCGCGCTGCTGTTTGCGCTCATTCAGGCGGGGGTGCCGCTTGGCGCGTGGTTTGCGGTGCTGCTCGGCATCCAGTTGACCGCGACGATCATCACCACGGTGATGGACACGCTCGCGGCAGATGAAGCAGCCAGGCATGCGAACAGCACAGCGGTAATGACGTTTTATTCCGTCATCACAGACCTGGGAGCAGCCTTGGGACCGCTATTCGCCTTTTGGCTTGATGAGCATGCCGGGCTGTCCGTCATGTACGTCGGGCTTGCCGCAGCGCTTCTGCTTATAGCTGCGGCGTGGAGCGTCAGACAGAGACGGGAGAGTCTGGAAAGCGCTCCTTGAGCGCAGCGAGGACGCGAGCGATGGCCGCTTCCTTGTCCGGGCCGTGCAGCAGCATGTGATTGGAGTGCTCGTACCAGGTGATTTGCGGCGAGGCGGATTCGTCTACGCTTTTGGCGAGAAGCTGTGCGCTGATGGCATGCACCGTGTCGTCCCGCTTTGCCTGCAGCAAAAGGTACGGGGTCTTGATCTGGCCCAGGAGCGGCTTCGTTTCCGACAAAAGTCGGCGAAACTCCAGCATGCTGCTGACAGGGATTCTGCCGATGCTTCTTACGTAGCGGCGCGAATGGGTAGGGAAGTCCTCGCGCAAGTAGTGTATGGCTTCCTTTACGTCCCAGTACTTGTACGGCGTATTGATCGTAATCAGCAGCTCGACAGGGTAGCGGGTCGTCAGATGAAAGGCGAGCAGGCCGCCCATGGAAAACCCGATAATGACGATCGTGTCTGCGCGCATGGAGAGGCGTTTGTAGCCTTCCTCCGCAGAGCGCAGCCAGTCTTTGCGGGTGCTTCGGGCCATTTGGCGGCGAGTCGTCCCGTGCCCTTCCAGAGTGGGACACTCGACCTGGTAGCCAGCCTCGCGCAGCGCTTTGGCGAGAGGCAAAACGTCGTTGATGTCTCCGGCGAATCCGTGGATGAGCAGACAACCGACTGTTCCTGACATCGTAATCTCTCCCTCTCAAATGTTGGGAATTTGCTTTGTGTACGTATTATATACCGAATGCGGGCGAGAAGCGACTGCGCGGGTGCAGCTTGCGAGTGAAAGCAAAAAGGCCCCATCCCGGTAGGATGAGGCCGATTTTGTGAAAGCGGCGAGCAGGAATGAAGCTGTCAGGTGTAGGGCTGGTCAAAAGGTTACAGGCCAATCGTTTTCAGCTCTGGCGAAATGAGTAGCTTCGGTTCTGTGCACGCCTGGATGTCTTCTGGCGTATAGCCTTCCGCGACTTCGACCAAAAGCAGGCCGTCCGGTGTCACATCGAGAACGGCTCTGTCCGTGATGATCCGGTTGACTACTTTTTTGCCAGTGAGCGGGAGAGCGCACTTGTTCAAAATTTTCGTTTCGCCATGTTTGTTGACGTGGTCCATGATGACGACGATTTTTTTCGCGCCGTGCACGAGGTCCATCGCTCCGCCCATCCCTTTGACCATCTTGCCGGGAATCATCCAGTTCGCCAGATCGCCCTCGGCAGAAACTTCCATGGCTCCAAGAATGGCCAGGTCGATGTGCCCGCCGCGAATCATCGCAAACGACTCGGCGCTGGAGAAGTAAGCCGCGCCGGGAATCGCCGTGACGGTTTCTTTTCCGGCGTTAATCAGATCGGGATCGAGTTCGTCCTCGGTCGGATAAGGGCCGATTCCGAGCAGGCCGTTTTCCGATTGCAGCACGACGGTTTTTCCTTCCGGGATGTAGTTGGCGACGAGTGTAGGCATCCCGATTCCGAGATTCACGTAAAAGCCATCCTCGATTTCTTTGGCAGCCCGAGTGGCAATTTGCTCACGAGTAAGCGACATATCTGTTTCCTCCCTTGAATGACCTTTGTATGTGATCGTGTCGTCGGTTAGGAGCGGACCGTGCGCCGCTCAATCCGTTTTTCAAACGATGGCGCCTGAATCAGCCGCTGGACGTACACGCTTGGCGTATGGATGTGATCCGGGTCCAGCTCGCCTGTTTCCACGATTTCTTCTACCTCGACAATCGTGATTTTTCCGGCGGCGGCCATCATCGGATTGAAGTTTTGCGCGGTCTTGCGGAAGACGAGATTGCCCATCTTGTCGGCTTTCCACGCCTTGATGAGCGCGAAGTCGCCCGTGATCGCATGCTCCAGCAAATACTCCTTGCCGTTGAAGACGCGCGTCTCGCGGCCTTCCGCAATCGGAGTGCCGACGCCCGCAGGCGTGTAGAAGGCAGGGATGCCAGCGCCGCCAGCGCGGATTCTTTCCGCCAGCGTGCCTTGCGGCGTCAGCTCGACTTCCAGTTCGCCAGACAGGAACTGGCGTTCAAATTCCTTGTTTTCCCCGACGTAGGAGGAGACCATTTTTTTGATCTGCTTTTCGCGCAGGAGCAGGCCCAGGCCCCAATCATCCACGCCGCAGTTGTTGGAGACGACAGTGAGGTTTTTCACTGCTTTGTCGCGCAGGGCGATAATGAGATTTTCCGGAATGCCGACCAGTCCGAAGCCGCCGACCAAAAGGGTAGCTCCATCGTGAATATCTGCCACGATCTCCGCATAAGAAGAGTAAATTTTTGCCATGACGATCACTCCCACCATGAAAAAATGTCGTTGTACGCGAGTAAAGGCTTTTTGTAAGCGCTAACAAGCAATCGGACAATTGCTTGAATATTTCCGCCCTTCCATCATACAAGATACGAGTTACAAACAAGTGACGAGAATCCGCCCGATAATAAAAAAATATAAAAAATGACAGAAAAGTGATACAACTGTTTTTATTTTCTGTAAAATATCATTAGCGTTGCATAAAAAATGAATCCATCTATTGTCAAATTATTCTGAATGACATTTTCAACTTCACAACCAAAA
>NZ_JBYSWV010000120.1:0-557 GCF_058781555.1 Brevibacillus sp. FW306-2-1A-C05A | reverse complement strand
TATATTCTCCAGCCATCACTTTTTTCCTTTGAGGAACTGCAAAAACTTGAATCGAAAGAACGTCTGCCCTTATTTTTTTCGGTTCTGGACTTACGCCCGTACGCCAAAGAATTGAGAAGCATTACGCCCCAAGGGGCAACGGGACACAGCCGCGAAGCGATTTTACGGTCTTTGTTGGCGGCTCCTTTCGAAGGAATTTCGCAATTTACTGCTCTTCATCTGAGACTCACAAGTGATTTACGCTTTCGTTACCAGTGTGGGTTTCCCATTGATCGACCCGTTCCATCCATTGCAACGTTTAGTCGCGTATTTGCTCAAATTGTCCAGAAAAGCGTTGCCGAGAAGCTGTTTTACGACCTCGTCATGCAATGCCGTGAAGAGGGAATCATTACAGGAACGACCATTGCCATCGACAGCACGGCGATTGATGCGTATGAAAAAAAGCAACCGAAATCTCGCTGCCAAGGAACAGGAAACGCCACCTGGGGAGCCAAGTTCGACTCCTTTGGCAATAAAATCACGTGGTTCGGTTACAAAATTCATCTGGCAGTAGACGC
>NZ_JBYSWV010000119.1:0-560 GCF_058781555.1 Brevibacillus sp. FW306-2-1A-C05A | reverse complement strand
ATCGGTTCCGTTTTTCCATGGCTTCATTATAACTTATTTATCACGCTCCCGTGTCTCAGCCTATGGGAGCATTGTAAGCCCCTGCTCTTTCATGATTCGGCCAATTCGACGTCTGGTAGCGACCAAGCCGCGCTCTTGAAACTTGAATTTGAGTTTGCGAGTACCATAAGCTTTGCGGTTTTTGTGGAAAATCTCCACAATCGCTTCGGTGATCTCGTCTTCTTTTGGTGATTCTTTCGCTTCATAGTAGAACGTACTTCGTGCGATTTGCAGGACGTCGCACATTGCTGATACCGAGTATTTATCACGATTGTTCCGGATGATTGCTTTTAAGCCCCAAAATTGGATTTGAGTCATACCCCCTTATCTTGTTAAGCTGATATCAGAAGAACAGAGGGGGATATTTTTATGCAACGGAGACGCTATTCAATCGAGTTCAAACAACAATTGATCCAGGAAGCCCACGAAGTAGGAAACGCTAGCCAAGTAGCCAGACGGCATGGGATAGACCCTAAAATGCTGTATCGATGGATACGTGACTCCAAACACGCAGATTGGCA
>NZ_JBYSWV010000118.1:0-700 GCF_058781555.1 Brevibacillus sp. FW306-2-1A-C05A | reverse complement strand
TTAGGACGTGTCTGAAAACTAAAGAAAATGTGGTATGATTTAGGAAAAACGAATGGAGCAACGAGCATGATTCAAAGACGGTACGAAATAAACGATGAACAGTGGGAACAAATTCAGGACATGTTCCCCCCCTATCGAACAGGACGTCCGTCCAAATTAAGTAATCGTACCATGTTTAATGCCATTCTTTGGATTGCCCGAAGTGGTGCGGCTTGGCGAGATTTGCCGGAAGAACTTTATGGTTCATGGAAAACGGTCTACAGTCGCTTCTGCAAGTGGAGAGATACCGGATTACTTGTCGCCATCTTCCAAGCTCTTCACGTAGAACCTGACTTTGAAAACTTGAGCATCGATTCTACATCGGTCAAAGCTCATCAACACAGTGCGGGTGCTAAAAAAACGCAGAAGGACACGAAGTAAATCAGCACATAGGCGTCAGCCGTGGCGGAAAGACAACCAAACTTCATACCGTCGTCGATGGATTAGGGAATCCCCTCGCTTTTCTTCTCACGGGGGGGCACGTCTATGATTCCGTTCCAGCGATCAATTTGCTTCAAGGGTTTGATCTTACGGGAAGCCATATTGTTGGTGACAAAGCCTACGGCTCAGAAGCCATTCGGCATTGGATTACGGCTAAGCAGGCAGCGTACACCATCCCGCCTAAAGCGAATAATAAAAATCCTTGGAAAGTGGATTGGTA
>NZ_JBYSWV010000117.1:0-709 GCF_058781555.1 Brevibacillus sp. FW306-2-1A-C05A | reverse complement strand
GGCAGACCCGGTGAACTGAAACATCTAAGTAGCCGGAGGAAGAGAAAACAATAGTGATTCCGTCAGTAGTGGCGAGCGAACGCGGAAGAGCCTAAACCGTCGGGTTTACCCGGCGGGGTTGTGGGGCGTCTCACATGGAGTTACAAAGGATGGATGTAGATGAACAGTCTGGGAAGGCTGACCAAAGAGCGTGACAGTCGCGTAATCCAAACATCCATCCCTCCGAGACCAACCCCGAGTAGCGCGGGACACGTGAAATCCCGTGTGAATCTGGCAGGACCATCTGCTAAGGCTAAATACTACCTAGCGACCGATAGTGAACCAGTACCGTGAGGGAAAGGTGAAAAGCACCCCGGGAGGGGAGTGAAACAGTACCTGAAACCGTGTGCTTACAAATAGTCGGAGCTCGTTAAAAGAGTGACGGCGTGCCTTTTGTAGAATGAACCGGCGAGTTACGGTAGCGTGCGAGGTTAAGTCGAAGAGACGGAGCCGCAGCGAAAGCGAGTCTGAATAGGGCGCAAGTACGTTGCCGTAGACCCGAAACCGTGTGATCTAGCCATGTCCAGGGTGAAGGTAGGGTAACACCTACTGGAGGCCCGAACCCACGCACGTTGAAAAGTGCGGGGATGAGGTGTGGCTAGCGGTGAAATTCCAATCGAACTCGGAGATAGCTGGTTCTCCCCGAAATAGCTTTAGGGCTAGCCTCGGA
>NZ_JBYSWV010000116.1:0-796 GCF_058781555.1 Brevibacillus sp. FW306-2-1A-C05A | reverse complement strand
GCTCGCCACTACTGACGGAATCACTATTGTTTTCTCTTCCTCCGGCTACTTAGATGTTTCAGTTCACCGGGTCTGCCCTCTCATCACCTATGGATTCAGTGAAGGATACCATCCCATTACAGATGGTGGGTTGCCCCATTCGGAGATCCCCGGATCAAAGCGTGCTTACCGCTCCCCGAGGCTTATCGCAGTTCGCTGCGTCCTTCTTCGGCTCCTAGCGCCAAGGCATCCACCGTGTGCCCTTAGTAACTTAACCACGACGCACAGGATGTGCTAGTGCATGCGTTGCCTCATGGATGAGGCGCACTTAGCATGCCATCCTTGCTTTCCGTAATTACTAAAAAGTACTTACAGTTTAAATCCTTAGCAATTACATGCAGTATCCAGTTTTCAAGGAACAAGTTGCGACGCACAGGATATGTGCCTGCTTCACCTCACGGATGAGGCGCCTTTAGCAGACGATCCTTTTTGGCGTCCGCCTGGCAACGTCCTACTCTCCCGGCTCCCTGCGGAGCAAGTACCATCGGCGCTGGAGGGCTTAACGGCCGTGTTCGGTATGGGAACGGGTGTGTCCCCTCCGCCATCGTCACCAGACTTATAGGATGTAAGTCGTTCTGCGTTCTCGCATGGACGCGAGTGCTCTTAGCAGAACTTCCTTTCATCTTTTGAAGGATATGCTCCTTCAAAACTGAACAGCGAATTTGCGCTAACGGTCATATCTCCATAGAAAGGAGGTGATCCATCCGCACCTTCCGGTACGGATACCTTGTTACGACTTCACCCCAGTCATCTACCC
>NZ_JBYSWV010000115.1:0-821 GCF_058781555.1 Brevibacillus sp. FW306-2-1A-C05A | reverse complement strand
TGTGAATGCTAATCAAAAAGTTGACCATTTTTGGAGCAAACGCTCATCTTCGAGTTGACCACCTACGATGCTTTTTTTCACACAAAGTAGCATTTTATTTCCTGCACCAAGGATCGTCAAGGATAAAGGGTAAACCCCTTGCTACGCAAGCCCTTGACGATCCTTGGCTCAGTAAAAACATTTGCAATTAGGTGTGAAAATGATGACGTGTGCTCAAACTGTCAGGTGGGTAACTTTATGATGAGCAAAGTGGTCAACATTTTGGTGAGCGTTCACAAATTGAGAGATACGGAAAGAAGAAGGGCTTTCCGAATAAATCTTCTGGATCAGGTATGCATATTTGAGTTTATCGATTTTGGTGATAAATTATTGGAACCTTTGATGCAAAGAAAAGGAGAAGGGAAGATAAAGAACATCGGCCGTACAGGTATAAAATTGAGCTGTGAATTGATTTGCCTGTCAGAAAACAGATTTTTTTGCAACTCTATTTTGTGCTTGATGATGAGGAGTTTACTTTTAAAGGAAAGATTATACGAAAAGAGGAACTGATGAATGAAATAATTTATGGAATTGACTTTATTGAAGCGGATCCCAAAGAAGAACAACGATTACTTCAGGTGATACAAAGAATGGAAATTGAAAGAAGGAAGAAGACGGAATAACCATAATAAAGTTGCGCACCTGTTTCAAGAGCTCTTCACCGTAAAACGTGCTTGATCTCCCTCTATCGCAGTTTTTCGTAGTTATGTAGCCGGTTTACACTCCAGTCTAATGCGAATCTTGAATCTCTCTAGATTGCGGTAGCCGTAGGCTCTTCGTTT
>NZ_JBYSWV010000114.1:0-884 GCF_058781555.1 Brevibacillus sp. FW306-2-1A-C05A | reverse complement strand
CCCATCATTCAAAATACACATAATCTTTGGTATTTGGTTGTCTAGGGAACAAAAAAATCCTTTACACTGGAAAGGTCAGGTAGTTCCTGTCCAAATCCAACGCAAAGGATAGCTCATGGACAAGAATACCCTATTTTCTTCATTTGGTAAATGGGTTGCACCCATCAATATTATGAAACTTCAACAACGAATTGACGAAACGGATCAAGACAAGTACGTGAAGAAGCTGACGACAAAAGCGTATCTTCTCCTATTTTTACATGCCCAACTTCAGCAACGCGAAGGGCTTCGAGCCATTGCTGACGATGTTCTATCAAAGAAATTTCAGCAAGAATTAGGACTGTCATCGATCAGCCCCGCACAGCTTAGTCGAAAAAACAATCGGGTAGAACCTGCTTTGCTTGAAGAAGTTTTTGTCGACCTTGTCCAGCAAATTCAACGCGTTTCTGGAAAAGCCTGCTCTCTTCGAAAACACATAAAGATCATTGATTCCACTACAATTGGATTATGTTTGCAAAAGTATAAGTGGGCAACCTTTCGCGAAACAAAGGCAGGAATCAAAATTCATCTTCGTCTCGTTTTCGCAAGCCAGGAGGATGTCTATCCTGAAAAGATTTCCCTAACTTGTGCCAAATCCAATGACCGCACCCAAATGGAGTCGCTGATTGATGAGATCGGAGCCATGTACGTCTTTGATCGAGGGTACGTGGATTATGAAAAGTTCGATGAGTATACCGATCAGGGCATCTTTTTTGCTTCACGTCTCAAGGATAACGCGGAAACTCGTCATTTGTATACTTTCAAAGTACCACCAGAAAGCTCCGTTTTATCCGACTCCATGATCCTTCTTGGAACGCCACAAAAACGGGTGGATAATGTGTTAC
>NZ_JBYSWV010000011.1:0-103093 GCF_058781555.1 Brevibacillus sp. FW306-2-1A-C05A | reverse complement strand
GCACTGTCTTAGGAGGGGCAATGAGATGCCCTCATCTTGAAGGCTGTTCAAAACAGAAATGGACTGCGAACGCTTAGTCATTCAAGAATCCCACCCGTACACCGCAAGGTGGAAGGCTTGCGGCTTTAGCCGTGGGAGTCTCAAAAGGTAACCCAGAAGTTTTGGCTCAATTGAACATGATTAATTTGACGCAAAAAGACCTGGAGCTGATTGCAGGGCTTCGTCCTGTCGTCGTGGAGCAAATTGAGCAAATCACCGCCTCGTTCTACGAAGCGATCCTGCACGTCGATTCATTAAAAGAGATTATTACGAGCCATACGACGGTCAATCGTCTGCGGCAAACGTTGTCCAGCCATTTGATTGAGATGTTCGACGGCCGTATTGATGAGGCTTTTGTTGAAAAACGGATGCGAATTGCCATGGTGCACCAAAAAATCGGGTTGCCCTCGAAGTGGTATATGGGCTCGTTTCAAAATCTGCTCAGCACCTTGCTGCGCATCGTCGATAGTTTGCAAGGCACTCACCCGGACTGCTCCGGTCTGGCACAGGCTGTCACCAAGCTGCTCAGCCTCGAACAGCAGTTGGTTTTGGAAGCGTACGAGCATCAGACGCGGATGGAGGAGCAACGGGCGAAAGCGATTATCGAATACCAGGCGCTTCACGACGATTTGAAGGGCTTGCCCAACCGGAGGAAGCTGCATGTAACGTTGCAGGAGACGATTGAGATAAGCAGGGAGGACAACTCCCGTTTTGCTGTGCTGGTGCTGGATATTGATCGGTTTAAATTGATTAACGATTCGCTTGGACACACGTACGGAGATCGCTTTTTGCAAGAGGTGAGCGACCGCATTCGCAAAAGCACCGAAGGATTCGACGTCATGATCGCGCGGATGGGGGGAGACGAATTTACGCTGATTTGCAAAAACGTGTCCTCCGACCGGGATTTTTCGGAGCTGTCCGAGCAGGTCGTCAAGGAGATTGAGATTCCGTACCGTCTGCAGAGCAACGACTATTACGTCTCGGCGAGCATCGGCATTGCCATCTATCCCGATCACGGCACAACTGTGGAGGAATTGCTGAAAAATGCCGACACGGCGATGTACGAGGTGAAGAAAAACGGCAAGAACGGCTACCAGTTTTTCACCAACGAGCTGGACAACCAACTGCTGCTGCGCTTTGAGCTGGAAAGCGACTTGCGCAAGGCAGTCAAGGAAAATGAGTTTACGCTGTTCTACCAGCCGCAGGTGCAGGCGCTCAGCAATGAAATCATCGGGGTCGAAGCGCTTGTCCGCTGGAACCACCCGACAAAGGGCATGCTCTCGCCGGGCATTTTTATTCCGTTGGCGGAGGAAACAGGACTCATCTACGACATCGGCACATGGACGCTGAGGGAAGCTTGCCGGCAAATGAAAGAATGGCATGATGCAGGCGGGCCGCTCATTCCCGTCTCCGTCAACTTGTCTTCGCGGCAGTTCCACCAGGCGAACCTGGTCGAATACATTCGCGACATCCTGGAAGAAACGGGGCTGGAAGCGAAATATTTGGAGCTGGAAATTACGGAGAGCATGATGATGGACCCGGATTTGTCCACGGAAATTCTCAACAAGCTGAACGATTTTGGGGTGAAAATCAGTCTCGACGATTTTGGTACCGGATACAGCTCGTTGAGTTACCTCAAGCTGTTGCCCATTCATAAGCTGAAAATTGACCGCTCCTTCATTACCGACATCACGCGAAATGCGAGCGACCAGGCTATCGTGGCGACGATCATCTCGATGGCGAAGCATTTGAACATGGACGTGATCGCGGAAGGAATCGAAACACAAGGCCAACTGGACTTTTTGACGGAAAACGCCTGCAAGGAAATTCAGGGCTATTACTTCAGCCGACCGTTGCCAGCAACCGAAGTAGAGGAAACTTTTTTTGTCCCTTACAGACTGTCCCAGCTCTCCTAAGAGATTGACAGCCGATGCATAGAATGGAATCATTTTGTAATTCCTGCTACAATAAAGAGAGTCCCTTCGGGGGCTATTTTTCTAAGGAGGTTTTTTCGATGAAAAACATGGCGTTCATCAAACTCGTCTATGAAAAACAACTGGGGGGTGACATTTATTATGAACCCTAGTATTTTGCAAGGCACGCGAAAGCATCTGATTAACCAGCTTGTCTTTTTCGATGAGCAATATTCGCTCTTTTTCGATCATTATGTCCGGGATTACGGAAAAGAAAAACAGACGGTTGACGACATGATCCAGCGCTACAAGCAGACGCTGGAACAACTGCTCGCCAAAGACGACAGTGCGCTGTTTGAGTCGCTCAAGTCAGTGACTTTGCTTGGCAGCAGCGTGAAGGTGCTATTTGAAGAGGATGGCTTTGAGGAATCATTCACTGTGGTGTACCCCACAGACATTGATCCAGATAACAACAGAATCTCATTCTTGTCGCCCATCGGCAGACAGTTGCTGCTGGCCGCTCCACACGATTTTGTTGTTCTGGAGAGCCCGGTCGGCAGGCAGCAGGTGCAAGTGCGGGAGATAAGCTTTACATATATGGGCGGTTTTTCAGCTCAGTAGTCATGATGAAGGGAAAAGGCGCTAACGGTTCGGTTAGTGTCTTTTCTTTTCCAGGCAAAAGGAGGAGAGCAAAATGACAGGATACGACCAGCTCGATGGCGTACACATCCCTTGGCAACGGTTGACGACCGCATACGGGCGAGGAACCGAGCTGCCTGCGCTGATGGCAGCGCGCGCCTACGAGAAAATCGCTCCGCTGATCGAGCATCAGAGCACACTGTGGCAAGTGACTCCCACATCATCCCTTTATGGAATCAGGTTGCCCGCCGCTTTGTAGATGCGGTACCATTCTTCCCGGGTCAAGCTCAGGTCTGCCCCTTTGCAAGCGTCCTTGAGCCGTTGCGCATTGGTCGTCCCGAGCACCACTTGAATATTGGCGGGATGGCGGGTAATCCACGCGACAGCGATGGCGGTGTTCGTCACCTCGTACTTTTCCGCGATGCTGTCGATCACCTTGTTCAGCTCCGGGAAATGAATCAGGTCGCCGAGAAACGGGCCGCTGAACATGCCGTGCTGGAAAGGCGACCACGCCTGCATCGTAATGTCGTGCAGACGGCAGTATTCCAGAATGCTACTGTCGCGGTTGAGCGATTGGTCTGTTTTCATGTTCAGGGAGATGCCGGAATCGATCAAGGGTGTGTGCGCGATACTGAACTGGATTTGGTTGACCACGAGCTTTTGCGGTATGTACTTTTGCAAGAGCGCGATTTGCGCGGGGTTCTGGTTGGACACCCCGAAATAGTTGACCTTGCCCTGGTCCTGCAACTGCTGAAAAGCTTCCGCGACTTCCTCTGGCTCCATCAACGGGTCCGGGCGATGGAGGAGCAGAATATCCAGATAGTCCGTTTTCAACCGTTTCAATATGCCGTCGACCGAGGCGAGAATATGCTCCTTGGAAAAGTCGTAGTAGTTTTCCTTGGAGCGAATGCCGCATTTGCTCTGCAAAATCATTTTCTCGCGAATCGCCGGGTTCATCTGGATAGCGTCGGCAAAATGCGCCTCGCAGCGGCCTTGTCCGTATATATCCGCATGGTCGAAAAAATTGATCCCTTCTTCGAGCGCTGTACGGATCAAGTTTTCCGCTTCTGCCAGGGAAAGCTGGGTCAGGCGCATATTGCCCATAATCATGTTGGAAGCGTGCAACTCGGTGTTTTTGATCGGATAAACCTTCACGTTCATTCCCCCATCCAATTTTTCGCTCCGTAATACTTTCGGCAATCGCGATCGTTGTCCCTACCGCTATTTGATTCCAAGCCCGCGTTTTTTGCGCACGAGCGTCGAGATATTCACCCCGAGCTTGTCCGCGCATTCCTGCATCGTGCTCGTTTCTTTCAATACGCGCTGGATGTATTCCCGCTCAAACCGTTCGACCGCTTCCTTGAGCGCAAGCGGTTGCTCCATTTTAGCCAGATGCAGCGGGAGCGCGCTATGCTGCGAATTGCGAATCGAGGCGGGAAGCTGATCGTACGTGATGCGTCCATTTTCGCACATGTGGTAGGAGCGCTCCACGACGTTTTTCAGCTCGCGGACGTTCCCTGGCCAGTCGTAATCGACGAGCGCTTCCAGCGCGTCGGTTTCGAGGCGCATTTCCTGCTGGTATTTCCACTCCAGCTTTTTTAAATAGTAGAAAACGAGAGCGGGAATATCTTCCCGGCGTTCGCGCAAGGGCGGGATGGTCAGCGACAGCACGTTCAGCCGGTAGTACAAGTCCTGGCGAAACTGCTTCTGCTCGACCATCGCTTCCAGGTCGCTGTTGGTCGCCGCGATGATCCGCATGTTCACCTGGCGCGACGTTTTTCCGCCCAGCCGCCTGATTTTGCCGTCCTGCAAAACGTTCAGCAGCTTGACCTGCAACGGAAACGGCAAATCGCCGACTTCGTCGAGGAAGACCGTGCCGCTGTGCGCCAGCTCAAACAGTCCTTCCTTCGCCTGGCTGGCTCCGGTGAACGCGCCTTTTTCGTAGCCGAACAATTCCGACTCCAGCAGATGGTCGGGGATCGCCCCGCAGTTGATTTTGATAAACTCGCCCGAGCGTCCGCTCTGTGCGTGAATGTAGTTCGCCAAAACGTCTTTGCCGACGCCGGACTCGCCAAGCAGCAAAATCGGCGAATCGTTGGCCGCAAAGCGATTCGCCAGCGAGACGATCCGGTGCATCATGCTGCTGCGGTAGATGATCTGGCCGCCCGAGTCGATGTCGTTTTGGATCTGCTCTAGCGCGCGTTGAAACGAAGAATTGATCTGGCGCGTTTCCTCCAGCTCCTGCTGTAGCTTGTTCAGCTCGGTAATATCGCGGACGTTGCCGACGACAAACAGCAGCTCCCCGTTTGGATCGAGCAGCGGCGTCGCGGTATTGATCGCCGTCCGGCCGTTGGCGTAATGGATGACGACGCTATGCGTCTGCTTTGTCGCGATCGCTCTGGCGGCGGAGGAATCCGGAACCATGTGCATTTCTTTTTGTTCAATATAACTGAAGTTGTTCAGGATATCAGCAGGAATCCCGGTAATGCTCAAATAGGCGTCGTTGTACAGGAGCACATAGCCGTTGCGGTCGCAGATCGCCAGACCGTCGTGGGAAGTTTTGAAAATGGTCATAATCAACTGGACGAGCTCGGTATTGTCGCTTCCCTGGAAAAATTTGGTCTGATACATGGTGTTCCTCCTTGGGCATGGCTTGTTGCTTGTTTGCAAAATAATCAGAATTGAGCATCCGTGCGCAAAAATGCATATGCAAAATGAATCATCAAGTACATTCGTTGTAAAGAAACCGCTTTCATTCGCTTGGCACGCAACTTGCTCATACGTTATGGTGAACGATGGAGAAAGCGAGGGATGTTTTCATGTCTTCATTATATCAGGTATTGACTCCTGCGGGAGAGCTGACAGCGGCGATTGACGGGCGACTGGATGAGTCCATGATGATAAACATGTATGAACAGATGGTGCGGGTGCGTTTGTTCGACCGCAAGTCGATCCATTTGCAGCGCCAGGGGCGGATGGGGACGTACGCGCCGTTTGAAGGGCAGGAGGCTTCGCAGGTCGGAAGCGCGCTGGCGCTCAAGCCCGGGGATTGGCTGTTTCCCACTTACCGCGATCACGCAGCGGCGATTGTGCATGGACAGTCGATGGCGCGCGTGTTTTTGTACTGGATGGGCCATATGGAGGGCAGCATCAGCCCGAAAGGCTTGAACATCATGCCGCCATGCGTGCCGATTGCGACACAGATGGTTCACGCGGTTGGCACGGCGTGGGCGAGCAAGCTGCAAAACGAGCAGCACGTCAGCCTGGCCTACTTTGGCGATGGGGCGACGTCGGAGGGCGATTTCCATGAAGCGCTCAACTTTGCCGGGGTGTTCCAGACGCCGACGATTTTTTTCTGTCAAAACAACGGCTATGCGATCAGCGTGCCGTTTTCCCAGCAATCTGCTTCGAAAACGATTGCCCAGCGCGCAGCCGCCTATGACATTCCCGGCGTGCGCATCGACGGCAACGATATTTTCGCCGTCTGGCTGACGATGCAAGAAGCGGTGGAGCGGGCTTTGAACGGGCAAGGGCCAACCTTGATCGAAGCGGTGACATTCCGCTACGGCGCCCACACGACCGCAGACGATCCGAAAAAGTACCGCGATCAGGAAAAACTGGCAAAGGAGTGGAGAAGCGAGCGCGATCCGATCCAGCGGCTGCGCACGTTCCTCGTCCGGCGCGGGCTGTGGAACGACGCCAAGGAAGCGGAGCTGATCGCCCGGGCAAACGAGCAGATTGACGCGGCACTGGCGGAAGCGGAGAGCTATCCGAAATCCCGGCCGGAAGACATGTTCAAGCACGTGTACGCAGAGCCGACCTGGATGGCAGTCGAGCAGGAAGGCGAGCTTGCGAAGCCAGCGAAGAAGGAGGACATCCCGGCATGATTCGCAAACTGACGATGATTCAGGCAATTACGGAAGCCATGGATCAAAAGATGGCAGAAGATTCGCGCGTCATGCTGCTCGGCGAAGACATCGGCGTGAACGGAGGGGTTTTTCGCGCGACCGAAGACTTGATTCACAAATACGGGGCCACTCGCGTCGTCGACACGCCGCTGTCCGAGGCGGGCATGATCGGGGCGGCCATCGGGCTTGCCATGAACGGGCTGATTCCGGTCGTCGAGATTCAGTTTCTGGCCTTTATTTATCCCGGCTTCGAGCAGATCGTGTCCCATGCAGCGCGGATGCGTTACCGGACTCGCGGCCAGTACCATGTGCCGATGGTCATTCGCACGCCATACGGCGCAGGCATTCGCGGGCCGGAGCTGCACTCGGAGAGCGTCGAGACGTTTTTTGCCCACGTGCCAGGGCTGAAGGTAGTGGCGCCGAGCACGCCCTATGACGCAAAAGGCTTGCTGATCGCCGCGATGGAAGACCCGGACCCGGTCATCTTTTTGGAGCCGACCAAGCTGTATCGGGCTTTCAAGGAAGAAGTCCCCGAAGAGATGTACCGCGTGCCTATCGGGAAAGCAAAAGTGGTGCGCGAAGGCACGGATATTTCGATTTTTGCCTGGGGAGCGATGCTGCGCGTAGCCGAGGAAGCGGCGAAGCGGATTGAGCGTGAGCAGGGAGCGAGCTGTGAGGTCGTGGACTTGCGCACGATCTACCCGCTCGACCGCGACGCGATTGTCCAGTCGATCAAAAAGACCGGGCGCGCCGTCGTCGTCCACGAGGCGCACAAGACCGCAGGGATGGGAGCGGAAATCATCTCGATCATTAACGATGAGGCGCTGATTTATTTGAAGGCTCCCGTGAAGCGGATTACGGGCTTTGACGTGCCTGTCCCGCAGTTCAGCATCGAGGACGATTATTTGCCGACGCCCGCGCGCGTCATGAGCGGCATAGTGGAAACGCTTACGTTTTAGCGTAAAGGAGCGAGGAACATGGTGGAGTTCAAACTCCCGGATGTGGGAGAAGGCATGCATGAAGGGGAAATCCTCAAGGTGCTGGTTCGCCCGGGCGAAGCAGTCGTCCAGGACCAGCCTGTCATTGAGGTACAGACGGACAAAGTCAGCGCAGAGCTGTCCGCTCCGGCAACCGGGGTCGTCCAGGAAATTCGCATTGCCGAGGGCGACACGGTCGAGGTGGGAACGGTACTGCTGGTGATCGACACAGGGGCAGCAAGCGGAGAGGGCACGGAAGCGAAGCCGACTGTTACGCCTGTATCTGCACCGGAAAAGCAATCGACCGCTACGGTTCCGGCTCGTCAAGGGGCGCGCCGTTCCTTGGCGACGCCGTACGTGCGGCAGTTGGCGCGAGAAATGAAAATCGACATTGAACAGGTGAGCGGCACGGGGCCAGCCGGACGCGTCACCGAAGAAGATTTGCGCCAGTTTGCCAGCGCCGGGCAAAAGCGCGCGCTGCAAGAAGTATCGGCGACTGCTTTTGCCGCAGCTCCCGTGAACGAGCCGGCGGAGCCTGCGCGTCCAGTGACGCCAGCAGCCGTTAGCAAGACGGCAGAACAGGAAAAGCCCGTGCAAAAGCAAGCGGCCTCCCAGGCGTCGGCCTTGCCCGTGGGCGTGGGCGATCACCTGATCGAACGTCTGCCGCTGAAAGGCATCCGCAAAAAAATCTCCGAGCACATGGTGAAATCCGTGACGGTCATTCCGCACGTCACCTCTGTCGACGAGCTGGAAATGGATCAGCTTCAGGCGCTGCGGGAGCGGCTGAAACCGCATGCCGAGAAAAAGCAGCTCAAGCTGACGTTTTTGCCGTTTTTCATCAAGGCGCTGGTGATCGCGCTGAAGGAATATCCGGTCATGAACGCTTCCATTGACGATGCTACCAACGAAATTTTGCTAAAGCGCTTTTATCATATCGGGATTGCAACCGATACGCCGGACGGGCTGATCGTGCCTGTTATCCGGGACGCAGACCGCAAATCCATTTTTCAACTGGCAGCGGAGATCAAACAACTGGCTGAGCTTGCTCGCCAAGGCAAGCTGACGCTTGAGCAGATTACAGGCGGGACGTTTACGATCAGCAATGTGGGGCCGATCGGCGGCCTGCAAGCGACGCCGATCATCAACCATCCGGAGGTTGCGATTTTGGCCCTGCACAAAATGGAAAAGCGCTGGGTCGTGCGCGAAGAGGAAGGCGTGATCCGGCAAATGATGAACATATCGCTGTCCTTTGACCACCGGCTGATCGACGGAGTGACGGCAGTGCGCTTTACCAACCGGATCAAGGAGCTGCTCGAAGATCCGAATCTATTGTTCGCGGAGATGGTCTAAATGGTAGTTGGGGAAATCGCAATCGAAACAGACGTTGTCGTCATCGGAGGGGGCCCTGGCGGCTATGCGGCGGCCATTCGCCTCGGCCAGTTGGGCCAATCGGTCGTCCTGGTGGAAAAAGAGGTGTTGGGCGGCGTGTGCCTCAACCGGGGCTGCATTCCCTCCAAAGCGTTGATTCATGCCGCAGGCGAGTACCATAAGCTGGCCGGGCTGGGCAAGCTGGGGATCAGGCTGCCGGACGGAAGCGCGGCGTTTCACATGCCGGACTGGCAAGCGTGGAAAGAGTCCGTAGTTGCGCAATTGAGCCAGGGGGTAGAGCAGCTTTGCCAGGCAAACGGAGTGACGGTAGTCAAAGGCTCCGCCACGTTTCTTTCTGCCGACCGGATCGGAGTCGAGACTGGAGGCGATTTTGAGACGTACAAGTTCCGCCAGGCGATCATTGCCACAGGCTCCCGCCCTTTTGCGCCGAAGGCTTTGGCGCCGGACCATGAGCGTATTCTGGATTCCACGGACTTGTTGAACCTGCACGAACTGCCGAAGTCGCTTGCGATCATTGGCGGCGGCTATATCGGGATGGAGCTGGGCATGGCGCTTGCCAAGCTGGGAACGAGCGTGACGGTCGTAGAGGCAGCACCAGGCATTTTGCCGCAGACGGCTCCCCACTTGACGCAGGAAGTGCGGAAGCAGGCGAAAAAGCTGGGGATAAGCGTGAAGACGGCGACAAAAGTCGAGGAAATCTCGCGTAGCGGTGACCAGGTGACACTTGCCGTCCTCTCTGAGCCGCACGGACGCGAAGAGCTTACGGTGGACAAAGCATTGGTGACGATTGGCCGGGTGCCGAACACGGGGGATATCGGGTTGGGGCAAGCCGGAGTCGTGATCGATGAAAAAGGCTACATTCCCGTCAATGCCGAGTGCCGCACCAACCAGCCGCACATTTTTGCCATTGGCGATGTGACACCCGGGCCTGCACTGGCGCACCGCGCCTCGAAGCAAGGCATCGTGGCCGCCGAAGTCATCGCGGGCTTGCCAAGCAGCGTGGACTCGCCGTATGTCCCTTACGTCATTTTTACCGACCCGCCAATCGCCGGTGTCGGCCTGACGCCAGAAGAAGCAAAGGAGCAGGGCTATCGGGTCAGAACGGCGTCGTTTCCGTATCGGGCGAACGGCAAAGCTTTGGTGATCGACGAGCGTGACGGCTTCGCAGAAGTGGTCGTCGAGGAAGACACGCACCTGCTAGTGGGCATGCACGTAGTCGGCGCGGATGCACCGAACCTCATCGGAGAAGGTGCGCTGGCTCTGGAGCTTGCTGCCAGAGTCGAGGATTTGGCGCTCACCATCCACCCGCACCCGACCTTGAGCGAGGTGTGGCTGGAAGCAGCGGAAGCCGCCCTCGGACACGCCATCCACATCGTCAACAAAAAATGAGCGAAAACCTCCTTGCTCGCGAATGGAACGCGAAAGGGGGTTTTTTCTTGTCTGCCCGAAAGTATATCTTTTCCTGCATGAAACCAAACTAAGTAGGAAACGGCACGTTCGGCTGCAAAAAAGGAGAGGGCACGATGGGAGACTGGGTGACGATTTGGATCGGAGCAAGTATCGGGTCATTTCTGGCGATCGTGTTGCTCGCGACCGTAGCGTTTTGCTTTTCGCGCGGATTCGTGCGCTGGGCGGTCGGCCACTTCGCCAAAATCGTGATGAACGACCGCTATCCGGAAAACATATGGGAAATCGTCTCGGCGCTGACGCGCGTCTCTCCCCAAAAGGTGCTGGAAAACAGCTTGCGCGCTGCGGAGGGCACCGCGATTGACAGGCCGTTCGGCACGCCGCGAAAATTTTTGAATTACGACGGTCTCCTGTTTTCCCCCGCGCAATTGTCGGTGCTTCCTGCGCCTGAAAATGCCGAGGTCGATATGCGCCTCACCATCGGGCCGATGGCCAAAAAACCGTTGACGCTGGAGATTCCGCTGTTGGCTGGCGGGATCGGCTTTGGCGTTGGCGTGACGGATAAAACCAAGATCGCCATTGCCAAAGGGACGGCTGCGGTCGGCACCGTCACGAATACGGGAGAAGGCGGTTTCTTACCCGAAGAAAGAGAAATCGCAAAATATTTGATCTATCAATATCATTCCGCGACATGGACAAAGAGTCCGGAGATTCTCAAGCAAGCCGACGCGATAGAAATCCGGATCGGCCAAGGCGCTACCGCCGGAGCTGCCACTTTTATCCCGCATCGTGATCTTCGTGGCAAGGCCAGCCAAGTCATGCATCTGTCAGACCAGGAGTACATCGTCATCCCTTCCCGGCATAAAGAGGTGCAGAAGCCAGACGGTCTTCGCAAGCTCGTCGACCAGCTCCGCGAGTTGACAGAGGGTGTGCCGATTGGGGTCAAGATGTGTGCCAGCGCGAACATGGAAGCCGATCTGGAAGTGGCGATCATGGCTGGCGTCGATTTTATCAGTATGGACGGGGGCCAAGGCGGCTACAAGGGCAGCGCGCCGATCTTGCAGGACGACTTCGGCTTGCCGACGATCTACGCGGTGTCAAGAGCGGTCCGCTACTTGCAAAAACGCGGCGTCAAGGACAAAATTACGCTGCTGAGCGGAGGTGGGTACTATACGCCAAGCCATTGCCTGAAAGCGCTGGCCCTGGGGGTGGATGGCGTCTATTTGGGCACGGCCATGCTCTGGGGGATGGCGCACGATCAGGTCACGAAGGCCATTCCGTGGGAGCCGCCCACCCAGCTCCTGTTTTATGGCGGGCACTCTCAAAAAGAGTTTGACGAGCAGGAGGCGGCCAAGTATTTGGAGCATTTTTTTTGCGCGTTTGTCGATGAAATGCGGATTGCCACTCTCGCATTGGGCAAGACATCCGTTCGCGAGGTAGGCGTCGACGATTTGATCGCTCTCGACAGCATGACCAGCAAAGTCACAAACATCCCGCTCGCGTACACCCCGCGCATCCCGCACAGTCCGTCATGAAGGCAAAAACAAGACACGATCGGTTAACCCGTACGAGCAAAGCTTCCTTCTGTCGTTTTTGGGGTTGGAAGTGGCAACAGGCGCGGCTTTGTATCTCGTATTCGTGATCTTCCGTAAGCTGGATTCCAGCCCGTATGCGTTAGTCAAGCTGGGGATTATCGGGAGCGCAGTCGGGTTGGTTCTCGATGCGTTCGCACTGTGGAACCGCGATGTATTTTTTGCAAAGCTTTCCAATGAGCAGTTGCTCGCCTTTACGATCTGGATGGCTTTCGCCTACGGTTTGTATTTGGCGCTCCCGCTGTTCATGGCAAAAGGCGACAAATCATAAGCGATTTCTGATGGATCGTTTACCCCCTATTCAAGAGGTCCGGCAAAAGCCGGAAGCCTGAATAGGGCTTTTTGTTAGCTCGTTATCGTTCAGGCTTTTGCGCAAAGCGATCATGCTATATAATGATAATGATTATCAATTACATTCATTCGCAAAAGGGAGAATCATCCGAGTGTTTTTACATCCGTTAGAATGCGCAAAAGAGACGTTTTTCGTTTTACAGCGAGTGGAGCGGCAGCAATACGGTTTGCAGCAGGAGCATCCTCCCGTATGGAAGGATGGGCACCATCTGCTCTACGTCCAGGAAGGGGAGGGGATCTTGCGCGTGGACGGCGACCCGCTCCTGTTAAAGCCGGGAAAAATCGTGCTGCTCGCCCCGGATTGCTGCGTAGAGGTGGAGGGCCGCTCCTGCAAGCCGCTGTCTCTCTACGATTTTTCGTTTACATATACCGTGGCGAGCGACACGCCAGCACAGTCAAAAAAAGCAAAGGCTGTCTTTTCCCCGGGCCATCACGCGCTGTCTGCCCAGGCTGCCGCCCGTTTTGCGCAGTTGCTGGAGCAAATGGAGCAGCTTGCGGAAACAGAGGAGCCGCTCGCCAAGTGGAAGCAGTCGATTTTGTTCCAGGAAATCATGTACCTCGCCGCCTCCGATCCGCTGACAACGGAAGAAACAGGCGGGACGCGGGAAGCGATTGAAAAAGTGCTGCTTTATGTGCAGCAGCATTATCAGGAGGACATTTCTTTAAAGGAAGTCGCACAGATGCACGGCATCAGCGCCTCGAATTTTTCCAGCGTGTTCAAAAAGCATGTCGGACTGAACCCGCTTGACTATGTGACACAACTGCGAATGGCCCAGGCGCAGCGAAAATTGAAGGCGAGCCAACCGATTGAGCTCGTCGCCCGGCAGGTTGGCTTCAAAGACCCGCTCTATTTCAGCCGCATTTTCAAGCGAACAGTCGGCGTCACACCGTCCGCCTATCGAAAACAGAGCCAGACGGACAAGATCGTCACGCTGCTGCCGCATTTGAACGATTACTTGCTGGCGCTTGGGGTCAAGCCGTTTGCGACGCTGCCCTACGGCGGGAATGACCAGGTGGATGGCTACTTGCCTTATCTGGCTCGCGAGTTGAGCGAGACAAAGCTGACGGGAAGCTGGAACAAGCCGGACATGGACGAGCTGGCAGAGGCCCAGCCCGGATTGATTCTCGGCTCGAACTGGTTCCACATCAATCTGGAGTCGGTGAAAAAAATCGCCCCGACCATCCCGATCATTTTGCGGGATGACTGGCAAAGCCTCTTGCTGGAACTGGCTCGTTTTTTCGGCAAAGGAGAAGAAGGGAAGCACTGGATGCGGCGATACGAGCAAAAGGTAAATCAGGCGAAGGCGCTCTTGTCCTTGTCCAAAGCCCGTGACGAGTCCGTCATGATTCTCACCGTGACTTGCAACGAATACCGGGTGTACGGCGGCAGAAGGCAACTCGGCAAGGTGCTGTACGAAGATTTGCGGTTGACACCTCCGGCGGGGATTTCGATTAAAACGCATTACGTCTGTGTGACACTCGAACAAATCCAGGCGATGAATCCCGACCACATTTTTTTGTCGACGAACAATTCCAATCCGAGCAAAGAACAGATCAAGGCCCTCCAGGCGACCAAGGCGTGGTCCGGATTGCGGGCGGTGCAGAAACATCAGGTGTACGAGGTGGAGAGTTGGCTGAACGGTCACGCTCCGATCAAGCACAGCCTGTCCATCGACGTCGCCATCAGCCATCTGGCCGGGAGCAAGCAATGGGAGGTCTCTGTTATGTAAGCCGCTTCGTCAGCAAGTGGCTTTTTTTCATGGACGGCCGCAAGATTTTGTCCATATAGGAACAAGATTTTGTCAATTGTGCCAGGTCAGCGGCTTACTCTATAATCACTAAAGTGAAAATGATTATCAATAACAACGCGGAGGTTCAGTCATGATATCCTTTCAACCGTTTAAAAAAGTAATTTCCGGGGCGCTCTGCCTGTTTGCGCTGACCGCAGCGGGCTGCGGAACTAGTCCCGCTCAGCAGGGAGCGCAGGCGGGAGTAGCGCCAGCCCCGGCACCTGCCCAGGAGCAGACGATCGAGCACGATATGGGCAAAACGGTCGTCAAAGGCGACCCGCAAAAAATATTGTCGCTTCATCCATGGATCAGTGACTTTTTGCTTTCGATGGAGATCACACCATCGGCTTCGCCAAGCTCAGGCCCCAACTCCACCGAGTTCACCTGGTATTTGAAAGACGGACTGAAAGATTCGGTCAACCTGGGCTGGCAAATTCCGAAGCCGAACCTGGAGCTGATCGTGCAGAGCAGCCCGGATTTAATCATCGGCAACCAAAACTTCGGCGAGTTGAACGAGCAACTGTCCAAAATCGCCCCGACGATTTTCATCGAGCCGGTTGAAGATGACAAAGGCGTGCGAAAAATGCGCGAGACGTATTTGCGTCTGGCGAAGATGCTGAAAAAAGAAGAAATCGCCAAGAAAAAGATCGCGGAATACGACGCAGAAGTGGAGAAGTACCACGCCCAGCTTAAAGCGGCGATGGCCGACCAGACCGTCATGTTCCTGCGCGTCACCGATAAAGAGCTGCGCTACTACAGTCCGAAGCTGTTCGAGGTGCTGTACGACGACCTCGGACTGGCCAAGCCGGCGAATATTCCGGATGCGGCCAAGAGCTTTCAGCCACTCTCGATTGAAAAGCTGCCAGAGGTCAACCCGGACCATATTTTCCTGCTGCACGAAGGCGGAGACCGCGTGTCGTCCTTGCGGGAAACCGCTGTATGGAAAGGGCTGGACGCTGTGAAAAACAACCGCGTGTACGAAGTAGACTACGATCTGTGGTTCCAAGGTTTCGGCCCGATTGCGAACCGCTTGATTCTGGAAGACGCGACCGAGAAGCTGCTCGGTGCGAAAGCGAATAAATAAGCATTGCGATAGAAAAACGTTCCTCTTGTTCCGGAAGCCGTCAGACACTGCTGTGTTCTGGCGGCTTTTTGCTGTTTATTTTTTGCCTGCAAAAACTTCCTCTCTGTGAAGGCCGCTCCCAGTCTATCCAAATTTTTAGCGCAGGCAAGCGTTGCGCATGTTGATATACTGACTCTTTCGGCCGCCTGACTACCCGCGCCTATCCGGACACCACCGTCGTCTTGTACGAGTACGACCTGCTCGGCCGCCATGATGATGATTGGCAGCGGGGTTGTAAAATCTTGGACAATATCGACTTCTGTTTTCGTTTCCATCTCGCGAATTAACTCATTCACGACTGTTCCACCCGCGGCTCCCACGTTTTTAGGCTTCTCGGCGTGAAAGCGGCCGAAAACAAAGAGCGCGCCTTGCGGTGTTCGGGCGGGTCGCTGTCATGGATGTTCAGGCGTTCTGGAAACGTCCCTTCCTTTGTGCCAGCTCCGACATTGACAAGGGTACGCTCGCGAACACTCGAAAATAAGGCGTAGTCGGTCAGCACCCGTTTCACGTCTTCGTAGCGGAAAACATTCCAAGTGTTCGTGCCCGCGTGGTAGTAAACCGGATGCTGCTCAAGCATTTTCTTATACCACGCTACAGGAAAAAAATGTTCGGATTTCGTTTTAAAATTCGTGATCTCAGACGGTGGATATACCGTATTTTCCATCTATATACCTCCTTTTGAATGATTGGTTTGTAAAATGGCGCATGAAAAGGAAAGGGATGCGGAGAAGGCTCCCCGACAAGCATGGAAGGGAGGTTCCTCCGGCCGCTAATCCTGTAATAGCATGCCCATCCAGCTTTTTCTATTTAAAAGAGGAACGGGAGTCAGGGGCTTGAGATTTTCACGCGCGGTCTGCGGCAAAAAAAGCGCGGACAGAAAGCAATTGGGCTAAATACCAACTTGACCGATATGTTTTATTTAATTTACACTTGTAAGTATCACATACCGATATTCACCCACGCCGATCAGTCCACTGAAGGCTCCCCGTATTTGCCTTGCGCATGCGTGTGGGAGCCGTTTTTATGGAGGAAAAATGCTTTCGCCAGGGGGAATGAACGTGGAATATACTTGTCTGACTTGCCAACAAGTCTTCGCGTCCGAAAAGGGGCTGTGCCCGCATCTGCAACAGTTTTTCACTTCCGCAGAAGGACAAAAAATTTGGCGCATACGGCTTCTCCACCGTTACGCGTATGAATTTTACAGCGATTCGCAAATGCAAGAGCTTGTGCGCGAGCAGCCGCTGATGGTCTCGGAGGTGCTGTGCGTCGAGCAGTTTGATACGAGGACGTACACGGGCCTGAACGCATTGGGGCAGCGCGTCTCTATCCTGGAGTAGACGAAAAAGGAGCGGCTGCGGGTGAACTCATTGTCGGTTCATCCCGGAGCTGCTGCTTCGAGAACGAAGAGGTGCGGCCGCACGGATGGCGGCCTGCTCGCCCGGCGGCATTCTGGCCCGGCCCGCATCGTCTTTTCCCTGATGGCGCTCGGCGTGGCGGCTGCTGCCATGTTGCCCTTTCCCGATCGACGAAAGCGCGATGAGGGAAGCGGTCACGAGTTTGTCATTTCTATAAAAAAGTGGAAAAAGATTGAAATCGACGGACGGATGAATTAAAATTTTGCTAAAGGAAGCACGGACGTAAGCAAAAAAGATGCGATCATGAGCAGCAAGGGACGATGAGCCGCTCGTAAAAGCCCCGTTTGAATCTAATAGCACAACAACCTGAGTGAATCTATTGAAGCTTAGGCACTTTAGAGGAATGAAGGGGTCATACGGCAAAGCGCACTGGAGTGTATCGGCTGACGGATACATGAAGGGGCGAAGCTTTGCCGTTTTTTTGTGTTTTTGCCATCCAAAAGCAAAAGAAAAGACCCGAAAGAGAAAGAGGTTTCCAAGATAATGGAGGAATCGCTAGCCATGGAGCCAATCAACTGCTACCCACTGACTCATCCGCAAAAAAGAATCTGGTCAATCGAGCAAATTTATCCCGACACTCCGTTGCACAACATTGGCGGAACTGTCATCATAAAAGGCCCTGTGCAACTGCCTGCGCTTGAAAAAGCTGTTCATCTGTTTATCGGCAGACATGAAGCGTTGCGACTGCGCGTTTTGAACCGGAAGGGCGAGCCGCAGCAATACGTGAGTCCGTATGAACCTTTCCCATTGGACTGCCTAGATTTCTCAACTGGCACAGAGCCGCAGCACGACTTTGCCAACTGGGTGCAGGCGGAAGCGAGAAAGCCGTTCGTCATCGAAAACGAAAGGCTTTTTTATTTTGCCCTGTTTCGCCTCTCGGACCGCGAGCATGGCTACCTGGCCAAGTTCCATCATCTGATCGCCGATGGATGGTCGATCAACATCATGACCGACGAGATTCGCGAACGGTACGACAAGCTCGTGCGCACAGAGGCAGCAGACGAAGAGCCTGCTCCAAGCTACTTGGCGTACATCGAGCACGAGCGGGAGTACCTTTCGTCGGATCGCTTCTGCAAAAACCGGATGTTTTGGAAGGAGAAATTCCGCGACTTGCCCGACTCGCATCTGGAAAAAAGCTCAGACACGCTGCCGGGAAACCGCCTCACGTATGAATGGAGCGCCGAGCTGTCCACCCGGGTAAAAGAGTGGGCCAACGCGAACAACTGGTCGTTGAACACCGTTTTTGTCGCGGTGTATTTGCTGTATGTCCACAAGTTCACCGGGCGCGCGGATCTCGTGATTGGCACGCCGGTGCTCAATCGGTCTGGCAAGCAGCAAAAAAGCATGTTTGGCATGTTTACGAGCACGATGCCGTTTCGGTTTTTGGTCGACGATAGCTGCTCGGTTGCGGACATGATCGGACAGGTCAACCGGGAGCTGCGGGATTGCTTTTTCCATCAACGCTATCCGTATGACTTGCTGATCCAGGATGTGGAGCTGAAGAAAAAGGGCCACCACCAACTGTTTGATGTGTGCGTCAATTACTACAACACAGCGCTCGATACAACGTGGGACGGCTACGCGGTCGAGAATGTCGAGTTTTACAGCGGGCAGCAGATTTACTCCATGCAACTGGTCATCAAGGAATGGTCCGATTCCGGTCGCATCAGCATCAGCTTTGACTACAAAACGAACGACTACACAGCGGAGCAAATCCGCGATTTGTTCGCTCGCCTGACTGCCCTGGCCGGGAAAATCGTGGACAAGCCCGACGAGCCGATCAGGCGGTTGACGCTTTTTTTCGCGGATGAGCGGCAAAAACTGGTGGAGGCGTATAACCGAACCGATGCGTTTTATCCGCGCGACCAGACGATCTACCAACTGTTCGAAGCGCAGGCAGCCAAAACGCCGGACAAGCTCGCGGTGCAGCATGGCGAAGCGACTTTGACCTACCGCCAACTGAATGAAAAAGCCAATCAGCTTGCCAGATATTTGCGCGAGCAAGGAGTCGGGCGGGAAACGATTGTAGGCCTTTTGACCACGCATTCGCTGGAAACGGTGGTCGGGCTGCTCGGCATCGGAAAAGCGGGCGGAGCGTTCATGCCCATCGACCCTGACAATCCTGCCGAGCGGATTCGCTACCTGCTGCAAAACTCCGGCACCAGGCTTTTGCTGACGAATGTGGACACAGCGGACGAGTGGGACTTCAACGGACAAGTCATCCGCCTGCCGGACGTCGACTGTACAGCGTATGCATCGTCCAACCTGCAGGCGGAGAGCGAGCCTCAAGACTTGGTCTACCTGATTTATACATCCGGCTCTACCGGAAAGCCCAAAGGCACGATGATCGAGCATCGCGGGCTGGTCAACTATATTTGCTGGGCCAAAAAAATGTATGTCAAGCAGGACGACGAAGTGTTCCCGCTCTATTCGTCGTTGGCGTTCGACTTGACGATTACGTCCGTCTTTACCCCGCTCATTAGCGGCGGAACGATTTTGGTCTACAGCCACAAAGAAGACGAGTACGTGCTGTTCCGCATCATGCGCGAGAACCGCGCGACAGTTGTCAAGCTTACGCCTGCGCATTTGTCGCTGCTGCTGGATCGGGACAACCGGAATTGCTCGGTGAAACGATTCATCGTCGGCGGGGAAAATTTGAAGGCCAGCCTCGCCAAAGGCATCTATGACAGCTTCGGCGGCAACATCGAAATTTTCAACGAATACGGGCCGACCGAGACGGTAGTCGGGTGCATGATTCACGCTTATGATCCCGCGACGGACACGCGAGCGGCTGTGCCCATTGGCAAGCCGGCCGACAACGTCCGCATTTACGTACTGGACAGGCACCTGGCTCCTGTCCCGACCTGCGCCGTCGGGGAAGTGTACATTGCCGGCGACGGGGTGGCGAGAGGGTATTTTCACAAGGAAGAGCTGACCCGCGAAAAGTTTATCGACAACCCGTTCGCGCCTGGCGAGCGGATGTACAAGACGGGAGACCTCGGCCGATTTTTGCCGGATGGCAAGCTGGAGTATTTGGGCAGGAGCGACCAGCAAGTCAAGATCAGGGGCTACCGGGTCGAATTGGGAGAAATCGAAAACGGGTTGCTTCAGCACCCGCTCGTAAAAGAGGCGGTTGTCCTCGTGCGGGAAGACAAGCAGCAACCCGCAATGCTGTGTGCGTATTACGTCGCGGCGGGCGAGATCGACATTTTGGACTGGAAGCAGCAGTTGGGGCGGCAGTTGCCGGATTACCTTGTCCCGCAATATTTTGTAGAGGTAAAGGAAATTCCGCTCACAGCAAACGGCAAAGTCGATGCGCGCTCCTTGGCAAAAATCCCTTTGCCGAGTACAGAACATAGCGAATATGCCGCTTATTCGAGCGAGAAAGAGCAGCAGTTCATCCAGACCGTGGCAGAAGTCCTCGGCGTTCGGCAGATCGGCCGGAAGCACAACTTTTACCATATGGGCGGAGACTCGATCAAAGCAATTCAGATTGCTTCCAAGCTGAGCGCCAAAGGCTACTGGATCAAAGTCAAAGAGATGCTGTCCCACCCTGTCATGGAAGAGATGGCGCAGCTTGTGGAAGCAGTAGAGCCAACCGTTGTCGAGCAGGGGCTGGCTGAGGGCAGCATTTTGCCTACGCCGATTGCAGCGTGGTTTTTTGCCCAAGCATTCCCCAAGCCGCAGCATTATCATCAGACCGTCTTCGTGGAAATCAGTCCGGCGATCACGGCAGACATGCTGGAAAGAGCGCTGTTCAAGCTCGTGGAGCACCACGACAGCTTGCGGATGAACGTCGACGCGCGCGGCGAGCTGTTTTACAACAATGACCACCTGCTGGCCCGCTTCAAACTCGAACAGCGCGACTTGACAGGCGTTGCCCCTGCCGAGCGCTACGGCAGGCTGGAGCAAGCGGCGCACGAGCTGGCGGAGCGCACGGACTTGTCCCGCGACCTTTTGCTGAAAGCGTGCCTGATTCAGTTGGGGAGCACACGCACTTTGCTGCTGTCTGCCCATCATCTCGCAGTCGATGGCGTGTCCTGGCGCATCATCCTGGAAGATTTGAACGCGCTGCTCAAGCAAAGCTGCCTCGGACAAGACGCCGCGCTTCCTTTGAAGACGCATTCGTATCAAAAATGGGCGGAGGCGTTGGAGCGCTCTGGGCAAAGCGTGGGAGCCAGCTTTCCTTGCTCGATGCCGCGGAGCTTGCGCTGCTCGTCACCGGGTTCAATCAGACGGCAGGGGAATATCCGCAGCAGTTGCTGGTGCATGAGCGTTTTGCAGCGATCGCCGACAAGCACGCGGACGAGCCTGCGGTGACGTTCCAACAGCAAACCATGACGTACCGCGAACTGGATGCGCGGGCCAACCAGCTCGCCCATGCGCTCAAGTCGCATGGCGTCGGACCGGACCAGGTCGTCGCCCTCATTGCCACCCGTTCGTGTGACATGATCGCCGGACTATTGGCGATCGGAAAAGCAGGCGCCGCGTACTTGCCTGTCGATCCGGGCTTGCCAGCCAACCGGATCGCCTACATGCTGGACGACAGCCGTGTCCAGGTCGTTTTGACCAATACAACCGTAGAGGCAGCAGGCGAGCGGCAAGTTGTTGACATGCGCGATTCGCGCATATCGGCGCAGCCTCAAGCAAGGCTGCCTTTGCAAAACAGCAGCACCGATGTGGCGTACTGCATGTACACCTCGGGCACGACCGGATTTCCCAAAGGAATTTTGATCGAGCACCGCGCCTTGCTGAATTTCCTTTTCGGCATGACGGAAGTGCTGTCTTTTGGCGAAAAAGAAAAGTTTTTGTCGTTGACGACCATTTCTTTCGATATTTTCTGGCTGGAGAGCATCTTGCCGCTGTTGGCGGGGCAGCAGGTGGTCATTGCCGATGAGGACTGCCAGCGAGATGTGCGCATGCTGGCAAGCCTGGTCCGGCGCGAGGAAATTACCGTGCTGCAAACGACGCCGTCGCGCTTGAAGCTGTTGCTCGCGGAGCCGGAGTTGGCCGGGCAGTTGAGCCGCTTGCGCTACTTGCTGATCGGCGGCGAAGCGTTGCCGCAAGCGCTGGCAGACGAAGCCGTGCGACTGTTGCCGGCGGGACGGGTGTACAACCTGTACGGTCC
This sequence comes from Brevibacillus sp. FW306-2-1A-C05A, assembly GCF_058781555.1. Classification (NCBI taxonomy): domain Bacteria; kingdom Bacillati; phylum Bacillota; class Bacilli; order Caryophanales; family Paenibacillaceae; genus Brevibacillus; species Brevibacillus sp. FW306-2-1A-C05A. Next base: position 81,422 of record NZ_JBYSWV010000011.1, on the reverse strand, counting down.
GACCGAAACGACCATTTGGTCCACGCTTCAGCAAGTGACAGACAGCGAGCCTGTCGCCATCGGCAGACCACTGAAAAATACCCAGGTCTACGTGCTCGATCAGGAGCTGGTGCCGCAGCCTGTCGGCGTCCCTGGCCTGCTGTATATCGGCGGGCACGGCTTGGCCCGCGGGTATTTGCACAAACCGGAGCTGACAAGCGAGAAGTTTATCGACAACCCGTTTCGGCCTGGCGAAAAAATGTACGCGACCGGAGACATGGCGAGGTGGACGCGCGAAGGCTTGCTCGAATATTTGGGACGAACCGATTTTCAGGTGAAAATACGCGGCTACCGGATCGAGCAAAGCGAAATCGAAAACCAGCTCGAGGCCCATCCCGCCATCGAAAAAGCGGTGGTGCATGTCCAGCAGGACGCTTTGCGCGAACCTTTGCTTGTCGCTTACTATACTTCGGCAGATGCCGTACCGAACCAGGAGTTGCGCGATTATTTGCGCAAACAACTGCCGGAATATATGATCCCGCCATTTTTCATGCGGCTTGCGCAAATTCCGCTCACCATCAACGGCAAAATCGACCGGAAGTCGCTGCCTGCCGTAACCGAGGTGGCAGAAGCGCACCAGGAGCTGGTCGGCCCGGGCGACGAGGTGGAAGCGAAGCTGTATGACATTTGGCGCAAAGGATTGCGGCGCGAGTCGATAAGCGTTCGCGGCAAGTTTTTTGAGTTGGGCGGAAACTCGATTCAGGTGATGCAGCTCGTGTATGAAATCAACCGCCATTTTTCATGCGCCATGCCGTTTAAAGACTTTATTGAACTGCAAACGATCGAGGCGATTGCGGGATGGATTCGCGCCGCGATCCAGGAAGAGCGCGAGGCGGACTTGCCAGCGCTGACACCGGAGCCAAGCCGGTTGCATGAACCGTTTCCGTTAACGAATGTGCAAATGGCCTATTATTTGGGCAGAAGCAGCCGCTTCGAGCTGGGCGGAGTCTCGACGCACTCGTATCAGGAGGTTGTCACTACACTCGATATCCCGCGCCTGAACGATTGCTTGAATGTGTTGATTCGCAGGCACCCCGCGCTGCGCACGATTTTTTTGCCGGATGCCCGCCAGCAGATTTTGGCCGAGATCCCCGAGTACGCAATCGAAATTCGCGATTTGCAAGGATGCGAAGCGGATGAGCAGGCTGCGATCATCGCAAACGAACGGGAGCGGATGTCCCACGCGACGTTCCGTCCGGAGCAATGGCCGCTTTTTGAAATCAAAGCGTTTCGCTTGACGGAGCAGAAAAGTTTATTGGCCATCAGCTTCGATCTGCTCATAATGGATGCGTACAGCATGGAAATTTTAGGGAAAGAGCTGCAAGCGCTTTACGCAGGCAAGACGGACGAGCTGGACGATCTAGCGATTTCCTTCCGGGATTATATGATCGGCTATGAGCGGCTGAAAAACAGCAAGCTGTATCAGCAAGACAAGGAATATTGGCTGGCGAAGCTGCCCGATTTTCCGCTGGCCCCGGAAATTCCGTTGCTGGTGCAGCCGTCCCGCGTCCAAAACCCGTACTTTCAAAGAAAGTCGAAGCGATACGCCAAACAAAGCTGGCCTGCCTTGAAAAAGGCCGCCCAGAAGCGCAATTTGACCCCTTCGGCCGTGTTGTGCGCGGCGTATGCGGAAGTGCTGGCGAACTGGAGCAATCAGCTCGCCTTTAGTCTCAACTTGACCTTGTTCAATCGGCTGCCGCTGCACCCGGATGTGGAAAAGCTCGTCGGCGACTTTACCTCTGTTGTGCTGGTCGAGGTGCGGCTAGGTCCGGCGGATACGTTTTGGCAGAAGGCGGGCAACGTACAGCAAGCGCTGATGGAAGCTTTGGCGCACCGTCATTTTGACGGGATTGATGTGATGCGAGAAATCGGCAAGCAGCGGGAACTGGGCAACAAAGCGTTGATGCCGATCGTATTTACGAGCGCCTTGTTTGAAAACGAAGATGTTGTCCAGCAGCAAGCGGCAGACGACGAGCAGCGCATATCGGAACAGGAGAACGATACAAAAGGGATCACGCAAACTTCGCAAGTTTATTTGGACAATCAGGTGGCGCTGCTCGACGGGAACATCGTCATCAACTGGGACTACATCAGCGAGTTGTTCGACCCTGTCGTGATTGACACGATGTTTGCCCAGTACCTGGCCCGGATTGATACGATTTTGAACGACGAGGCCGAGTTGGAGCTGCCAGCGGTGTCCGCCAGTGACCGAGCCGCGATTGATGCGTACAACGATACGGCCGTGGAGATTCCGAGCAAAACGCTGCACGGGCTGTTTGAGGAAACGGTGGCGCAAACGCCTTTTGCCGTCGCGATTGAGGATGGCGAGCAGCAGATCACGTACCAGGCGCTGAACGAGCGCGCCAATAAAGTCGCCAGCTTCTTGCAGGACTGCGGCGTCGGTCCGAGAGACTTGATTGGCGTCATTGCCAAACGGGAAATAACTACCTTCGTCTATTTGTTAGCGATTTTAAAAAGCGGCGCAGCTTACGTGCCGATTGATCCCGACTATCCGGCGGAGCGCGTCGACTACATCCGCGAGCACAGTCAATGCAAGCTCGTCATAGCGCCTGACTTTTACGAGCGAAACGGGCTGGAGCGTGCTGCGGAAAAGCGCGAGGCTGTCGCGGTGCAGCCGGAGCAGCTCGCCTACGTGATCTACACCTCGGGAAGCACGGGCAATCCAAAAGGAGTCATGATTCGGCACGAAGCCGCATGCAATACGATTCAGGATATCAATCAAAAGTTTCAGGTTACCGCCCGGGATCGCCTGCTGGGCGTATCGTCGCTCTGCTTCGATTTGTCCGTCTACGACATTTTTGGCGCGTTTGCCGCAGGGGCGACGCTCGTGCTGGTCAAGGACCAAAAGAACATGACCGAGCTTGCCGAGACGATTACAGCGAAAAACATTACGATCTGGAACTCCGTCCCGGCGATTATGGATCGCGTGGTCGCGGAAAAAAACGAGCGGGGCGGCGAGCAGAAAGATGAGCAGCTTCGCCTGGTCATGCTGAGTGGTGACTGGATTCCGCTTACGCTGCCGCATGCGATCCGCGAGCGCTTCCCTGCGGCTGAAGTCATCAGCCTGGGCGGCGCTACCGAGGCGTCGATCTGGTCGATTTACTATCCGATTGAAGAGGTAGGCGCTGATTGGAAAAGCATTTTTTACGGGAAGCCATTAGCCAACCAGCAGTTTTACGTGCTCAACTCGCAGAGAGAGCTTTGCCCGATTGCCGTACCGGGCGAGCTGTACATCGGAGGACGCGGCGTTGCGGACGGCTATTTGCATGACGATGAGAAGACCGCGCGATCCTTTGTCCACCATCCGCAGCTCGGGTACATCTACAGGACTGGGGATTACGGCGTACTGCACCGCCACGGGCAGATGGAATTTTTGGGCAGAAAGGATCAGCAGGTAAAAATTGGTGGATATAGAATTGAATTAGGAGAGATAGAAGCGCGGCTGCTGCAAATCGAGACGGTGCGAAATGCGGTTGTACTGGTGGCGGGCGATACAGACAAGCGGTTGTATGCGTATCTCGTGCCGGAAAACGAACCGCAAGAGCGGGACCGTTTTGTCAGCGAGATCAGGACAAGGCTGGCCAAAGCCTTGCCGGATTACATGATACCGTATCATTTTATCGTCGTGGGGCAACTGCCGCTGACGGCCAACGGAAAAGTAGATGTACAAGCCCTGTTGAAGCAAAAGCCGACTGGCGCGGGTAACGGAACGGCATACGTCGCCCCGCGCAATGAAGCGGAGGCGCGAATCGTCGCTCTGTTCCAGGAGGTTTTGCAGATGGACCATGTGGGCGTGTTCGACAACTTTTTTGAGCTGGGCATTCATTCGCTGCAGATCGGAATGATTCACAGCAGGCTGAAAGACGTGTTTGCCAGGGAAATCCCGATTCTTGCCATGTTTGAGCACGCCAACATCAACGCGCTTGCCGCGTATTTGACAGCGGACAACCACGACCTGCCAGACGAAGGGCAGGAGGAGACGATCAACGCCCGCAACCAGGGAAGAGAACGGATCAAGCAAAGAAACGCCAAAAGAAGGAGGAACTCCGAAAGTGACTAAAGCCGAACTGCTGCAATTTTATACGACGTTTACTCCCAACACCGATCCCGGCGAATACGGCTATCTCTTTTACGAGTTGCCCCAAGGCCTGCCAGAGCTGTGCCGATTAATCAAGTGCCAATTGATCCATCCCACGATGATAAAAAAAGTGAGGCATGCGCTGACCGACTATACGCGAAATGAAGACGAGAAATTTTACACGGTCGCAGACATGCTCGACGCGCTGGTCGAACGCAACGCAGACGGCCTCACCTACGACCGCCTGCCAAGCGAGCGGCTGCTCATTTCTTGCCGCTTCCATTCGTTACTGCTCATTTCCATGCTGCGCTCCCGGGGCATCCCGGTGCGCAGCCGCGTCGGATTCGCCAGCTATTTGTCCGAGAACGGCCAAAAATACATCGATCACTGGATTTGCGAAGTGTGGGAACAAGCCGAAAAACGGTGGATTCGGGTCGACCCCGATTGGGAGCTTGTTGACATTTGCGGCGACGAGTTCCTGCTGGCGGGCGATGCATGGCTGATGGCTCGGGACAAAGAAATCAACCCACAGCTTTTCGGGGTGAAAAAATCGTGGGGCATGCACTACATCCGCAACAACCTGTGCTACGACTTAAACGCCGTTCTCGGAAACGAGCTGGGCTACTGGGACTATCCTCCGCTTTGCCAAAAAGAGATGGACGACCTGGACTGGGAAGAACTGCAACTGCTCGATGAGATTGCTCTCTATTTGCAAGACCCCGATGAAAATTACGCACAACTGCAAGCGTTGTTTTCCGAGCATGACTTCCTGCATTTCAAAGGATAGGGCAGTTGTTCGATTAAACTCGAAGCGGTGATACGAAGATGGATAAATTGAAGAAGTACATTTACGAGCTGGTCGCAGACCGGAAGCTATCGGCCAAGGAAGCGACGGCATACATCACGAGCCTGCAAAAAGCAAGCGAAGCAAAAAGCGATGACATCGCGATTATCGGCATCGCCGGACGCTTTCCCAAGGCGAATACGGTACAGCAGTTTTGGGAAAACATTCGCTTTGGCCGAGAATGCCTCGACGACTTTCCTGTCCATCGCAAGGAAGATGGACAGGCGCTGTTTTCCGACCGGAGCTTTGCGCACAAACGCTTCAAAAAAGCGGGCTATTTGGATGAAATCAGCTTCTTTGATCCAGACATGTTTCGCATCTCGCCAAAAGAAGCCTTGTCCATGGAGCCTTATCAGCGAATCATGCTGGAGCTTGCCTATGAGACCATGCTCAATGCCGGCTACGAGACGCGGGAGATCAGCGGCTCCAAGACAGGCGTTTTTATCGGCAAAGACCATGTGACAGGGATCGAGTACCGCCACTACGTCAGCCCGGATATTTTCAGCCTGACCGGCTCGTGGCCGGGAATTTTGGCAAGCCGCATCTCGTACGTCTACAACTTTGAAAGGGCCGAGCATCGTCTTCGATACATCGTGCTCGTCCGGGTTGGTAGGCGTTCATTTTGCATGCGAATCGTTGCGCAGAAATGAATGTGAGATGGCATTTGTAGGCGGCATCAGCGGCCTTTTCTATTTTCCGCCCGTTAAAGAAGACGGATCGCTCGATCAGGTCGAATCCGCCGAAGAGAAGATTCGCGCGTTTGACAAGGAAGCGACAGGCACGGTATGGGGCGAGGGGGGCGGAGGGCTGCTCTTGAAGCCGTTGTCCAGGGCGCTTGCGGACAACGACGTGATTTACGCCGTCATCAAAGGCAGCGGGATCAACAACAACGGCCTGTCCAAAGGCATTACCGCCCCCAACGGGGAGGCGCAGGAAGCGCTTTTGAAAAGCGTCTGGAAGCAGGCGCAGATCAACCCGGAAACGATCCGCTACATCGAAGCGCACGGAACAGGCACGGTGCTGGGCGATTCCATCGAATTACAGTCGATCATCAACGCCTTTCAAGCTTTTACGTCCAAAAAGCAGTTTTGCGGGGTCGGCTCGGTCAAGACGAACATCGGGCATCTGGTCGGAGCTTCCGGGATTGTCTCGCTCATCAAGGCAGTGATGATGCTCCGGCATGGGGAAATCCCGCCTTCGCTGCACTTCCAGTCGCCCAGCCCATACATGGACCTGACCAACTCGGCCGTGTTTGTCAACGACGCGCTGACGAAATGGGAGCAGCAGGACCAGCCTGTTCGCATCGGGATTAACTCGTTTGGATTCAGTGGAACGAATTGCCACGTTTTGCTCGAGGAACCGCCCAAGGCCGTCCGGCAAGCCAGCCGCGGACAAGACAGCTACTTGCTTGTCCTGTCGGCGAGAAGCGAGCAAAAACTCCAGGAGCTGGCGAAGCAATACCAGCAGTTTTTACTGGCAAACCGGGACGTCCACCTGGGGGATTTGTGCTTTACCGCCAGCGCGTCGCGCCATCATTATGCGCACCGGGCGACGATTGTGTTCGACAGCTATGAAGATTTGTTAGTGAAGGTAAATGAGCTGAAAACGGCGAACCGCGTATCCGCGTGGACGGCAAACCCGGCGATCCGCTACCAACGGCACGAAGTCGTGCCGGACAACAAGCAGACAGTCGAGGCGTGGGAAATCAGGGAACGAGCGAAAAAATCGTTAGATAGGCAAGCAAACGAAGCGATCAAGGAATGGATCGGGAAGACATCTGACCAGAGGCTGATCTGGGAGCAGGTCGCGCCGCTGTACATACAAGGAGCAACCATTGACTGGGGGATGCTTTACTGTGGTGGCCGCAAGCTGGCGCTGCCGGGAAATATACTGGAGCGGCAAAAGTTTTGGCCCGCAGGCGCACAGCCCAAAAAAGCAGAGGCAGACTTTCTTTACCAAGTGGCCTGGAAGGAAGAAGCTCTGCCCGCCACAGACAGCGAGCAGCAAACGGCTTGCGATACGGTGCTGCTGATTGTCGATGCGGCAGATACAGCCATCTGGCGGCCGCTTTTTTTGCAAAAACACCAAGCGAGACGCCTGGTGACAGTCGAGCTGGGGGCGCGCTCTGCGCAAGTCGCGCCAGACTATTTCCAGGTTTCGCGCACGCTGGACGATATCGCCGCCTTTTGCGCGCAGCTCGATTTGGCGTCGCTCGCTCAGATTGTGTTCATGCCTCCGGCTCGCGCTGCACTGCCGGAGTCGTTGGCCGCTTTTCGCTCGGCCATGGATCAGACCGCCGGGTCGCTGCTGCTTTTCGCCAAAGCGCTCGCTACGACAGGCAAGCTGGCAAACGAAATCGACGTCGTCCTGCTGACGCAAAACGCTCAGGCGGTACAGCCGGGCGATGCGGCCTGCGATCCTTTTCACCATATGCTGGGCGGACTGGGAAAATCGCTTCGCCAGGAAAACTACGGCTTGTCCGTGCGCCATATCGACATCAGCCCGGACGGCTTCGCGCCTGAGCCGCTTTTCGCCGAGCTAGGGCGGAAAGGGACGGACTACTCCGTAGCGCTGCGCCAAAACCGTCGCTACATCGAAATTATCGAAAGAGCAAAGCAGACGGGCGCGCAGGAGGACAGCTTCGCGGTCGAAGCAGGCGATGTGTTTCTGATAACGGGCGGGCTGGGCCAGTTGGGAACGGAAGTATGCAAGTACTTGAGCCAGAAAAACAAAGTCAAGGGTGATCGTGCTCGGCAAGACGATGCTGCCGGACCGGGAGACGTGGCCGGCCGTGCTGCGGGAGTCGCCAGACATAAGCTTGGCGGATAAAATCAATGCGGTGCTCGCTGTGGAAGCGCTAGGCTCCACGCTTGACTACCACTGTGCAGACATATGCGACGAAGCGCAGTTGCAGCGAACCGTTCAGGCGATCCGCCAGACACACCAGCGGCTTGCCGGAGTGATTCATTGTGCGGGCATAGGCGTTGGCGAGCTGGAAGATGCGGCGCTCGGCGAAGCGGAGTTTGCGCGCAGACATGCCGTGAAAACAGATGGGAGCTGGCTCTTGTACACGCTTACGCAGGAGATCGACACCGGGTTTTACTTGTTCTTTTCCTCGGCGGTATCCGTCACGGGTGGACGCGGGGCGCTTGGCTATGCCACTGGCAATGCCTTTTTGGACGGCTGGGCAGAAGCGATCAGGCGGCAAGGCAAAAAAGTATTCTCCATTAACTGGGCTACGTGGGAGGAGACGGCCGAGCGGCTTTCGATGCAGGAGGAACGGCACGTTTTCCGCTTTCTGCCTACCCATCAGGCGCTGCAAGCGCTCGACTCGATTCTCCGCCGCCAAATGTTCCGGACAATCGTCGGCCAGTTCAATCAGGCGAACGAGCTGTTAGAGCTTGCGCACATCTGGCCGTTCCGCTTGGCAGATGAAGTGAAGAAAGACGTGTTCCGCCAGACGGCAAAGCCGGGGCGTGCAGCCGCCGCACCTGTACCCGTGACGCTCAAGGAGCAGGACGGATTTACCGCGACGCAAAAAGAGCTGGCACAGGTATGGGCAGAGGTGCTCGGACTGTCCTCGATCAGCCTGTTCGACACGTTCCATCAGTTGGGCGGCGATTCGATCCACGCTGCCCAGTTGTACAAGCAGTGGAACGAGAAGTACCCGGGCACGCTTCACGTCGCAGACCTTTACCTGTATCCGACCATTTTTGAAATGGCGAACTACTTGGACGGCAAAAAGGCACCAAAGCCTGCCGCGCTTACCGTCGAGTCGATCCTCGAAGGGTACAAAACGAGCAAATACTCGCAGGAGGAAACCAAGCGGCTGCTGGAACAGTGGACCGCTTTTTCAGCAGGCGAGACTGCGCCGTCCGAACAAAAGGACGAGTACGCGATCATCGGCTACGCCTGCCAATTTCCGCTGGCGGAAAACGCCGAGCAGTTTTGGACCAACCTGACCGCAGGCGTCAATGCGATCCGCCCGTTTCCCGCCTCCCGAAGAAAGGATACCGACCGCTTTTTGAGCGCAACCCAAACCTACTGCCAGGGCGGCTACCTGGAACAGATCGACCGCTTTGACTCCGCGTTCTTCCACATCGCGCCCAAGGAAGCAGAGCTGATGGACCCGGAACAGCGCCTGCTTTTGCAAAACGTGTACGAGGCCCTGGAAACCAGCGGGCTTGGCGGGAAAAGCCTGTTCGGGACGAAAACGGGCGTGTACATCGGCAAAGACACGACCGGGCGCAACGAGTACAACAACATGATTGATATTCAGCACCCGTTGAAGGTCACCTCTGGCTCGACAGGCATACTCGCGAGCCGGATCGCCTATTTCCTCAATCTGAAAGGCCCGTGCCTCGTTGTGGACACAGCGTGTTCCTCCAGTCTGGCAGCACTGTGTCTGGCCGCCCAGGCTTTGCAGGCGGGGCAAATTGATGTGGCGATTGTAGCGGGCGTGTCTTTGGCCTATTTGCCGACGCAGCACAATTCGTTGATTGATTCCGCCGACGAGACGATTCGCCCGTTCGATGCGCAGGCAAACGGCACGATGTGGGGAGAGGGAGTAGGCACGATTGTGCTGAAGCGGCTCGATCAGGCGGTGCGCGACAACCACGCCATTCACGCTGTGGTCAAAGGCTCGGCGATGAATAACAACGGAGCGTCGAACGGTATTACCGCACCGAATGCGGAAGCGCAGGAAAAAGCGCTGGTCGAGGCGTGGCAGGCAGCCAAGATTGATCCCGAAACGATTACGTATCTCGAGGCGCACGCCACCGGAACGAGATTGGGCGATCCGATCGAGCTGAAGGGCATCGCCAATGCTTTTCGCAGATTTACCGATAAAAAGCAATTTTGCGGGGTCGGTACGGTAAAAGCGAACATCGGCCACCTGGTCGGAGCGTCGGGGATGGCTTCGGTCATCAAAATGATTTTGGCCTTCAAGCACGGGCAATTGCCCCCGGTCGCCAACTTCCGGCAGCCGAATCCGTTCATCGAATTTGCCGATTCTCCGGTCTATGTCAACGACAAGCTGCAGAAATGGCGTGCAGCCGAGACGCCGCGTCGATGCGGCATCAGCTCGTTCGGATTCAGCGGGACGAATTGCCATGTGCTGCTGGAAGAACCGCCTGCGTCCACTCCGGCGAAGCGCGAGAGCAGTCCGGGCTGGCAGCTTCTCGCGTTGTCGGCGAAGACGAAAAGCTCCTTGCGCGCGCTACTCAGCCGCTACGCCCGATACCTCAACGAGACGCCGGCGGTCGATGTGCCCGATTTGTGCTATACGGCCAATGCGACTCGCGGCCATTACGAGCACCGCGTAGCGATCCTGTTCCGCGATCAGGCCGAGCTGCGGGAAAAATGCAAATACGCGGACGCGACAGGGCTGGAAAATACGCAGGAGGCTGCCGAGCGCGGGATTTTCTACAAGGCGAGCCGCGTCATCGTGGACGAAAACGATCCGTCTGAAAACGGGATCATGGAGGAAGAAAAAGTCAAGCGGACGGCGCTCGCGGAAAGAACGATCCGGCAATACAAGGAAAACGGAACCGCGTTTGCGCTGGACAGCCTGCAAACCATCGCCGCCATGTACACGGACGGGGCCGATATCGAGTGGCAGCGCCTGTATGCAAAAGAGCAGCACCACATCATCGCATTGCCAGCCTATCCGTACGAATCGGTCCGTCACTGGATCGGGACCGGGCCGCAAAACTCCGAAGGCCCGGCGCAAACAACAGACACATGCTATCGCCTGCATTGGGTGCGCGACGACAAAGCGACAGCGCCGTTGCGGCAAGCTGGCGCGAAACCGGGCACGTGGCTGTTTTTGAGCGGAACGGGCTACAGGAGTCATGAGTTGCTCGTGGAGCTACAAGCGCGGGAAGCGGATGTCATCGAAGTTGCTTTCGGCGCTGCTTTTGAAAAAGGCGGCGATCATCAATACAAGATCGGCTCGGCGGACGATTTTCCGCGCTTGCTGCAAGAGCTGGCGCACCGGGACATTCGCCACATCGTCCACTGCATGGGCATGACGGAGGAGAAGCTCGCATGTGCGGACGACTTTCACGAGTGGGAAAACCGGAGCGTCTACAGCTTCTGCCAGCTTGTGTGCGAGCTGTTGAACCAGTCGTATCACCAGGAGATCAACCTGTATCTTTTGGGTGACCAGGCGTTTTCGGTGACCAGGCGAGAAGCCGCCTTGAACCCGCAGCACGCCGTTTTGTTCGGCCTGGCAAAAGTGGTCGCGCAGGAGTACCCGCAGTTGAAATGCCGCTGCATTGATCTGGACAGCGCTACTGCGCCGTCTACGCTCTGGGCTGAGTGGGAAGCGGGAGAGGAAGACTTCCAGGTGGCGTATCGGGAAAATGTCCGATATGTCGAACGGCTGGAAGCGCAGACGCTGCAAGCGGCAGAGCCGCAGGCCGTCTCCATCCGGGAAAACGGCGTCTACCTGGTTACGGGCGGGCTTGGCGATATCGGGCTGCAGGTTGCTCATTATCTCGGCAACAAGCAGCCCGTGCACCTGTGCCTGCTCGCCAGAAGCGCCTTTCCTGCGCGCGAGCAATGGGCCGAAATTGTCCGGGAGCAGCCCCATTCCGCACTGGCGGGCCAAATCGGGCAAATCCGCAGCATCGAGGACAGCGGGTCCAGCGTAGAAGTGCATACGGTGGATGTGGCCGATGAGCGCAGGTTGGCCGATGTGTTGCAGACGATCCGCCAGCAATACGGTGCGATCCATGGCGTTTTCCATTGCGCGGGTGTGGCAGGCGAAGGTCTGCTCATCAACAAAGGACGAGCCAAAATCGCGCAAGTGCTCGCTCCAAAGGTCGTCGGCACCTGGCTGTTGGACCGTTACACCGAGCAGGACCGCCTCGACTTTTTTGTCCTGTTTTCCTCGGTAACCAGCTTGCTCGGCGGGCTCGGACAGGCGGATTACACGGCGGCCAACGCCTATTTGGACGCGTTTAGCGACTACAGGCAAGCCAAAGGCCGACAGAGCGTGACGATCAACTGGCCTGCCTGGAACGACACAGGCATGGCGGCGCGATACCGCATCCAGAAAGAGGCTTCGCCGTTTTGCGGCATGCATCCGGACAAGGCGATCGGCATTTTGGATGCGGTGCTGAGACGAAAGCTCGCGCGCGTCATCGTCGGCGAACTGAACGAGGCGCATTTTCAGACCCACCGCTATCCGTTGCCTTTTGCCATCTCGCCGGAAATCAGGAGCATGTTCGCGCGTCCTGTTGCTTGGGAGCCGGAGACAGCGGACGCCACACCGCTTGCGCCGATGCTCACAGGCAGGACCGACCACACGTACAGCGCGGTGGAAACGCGCCTGGCCGCCGTTTGGCAAAAAGTATTGGGGATCCCGGAAGCGAATGTGTACCAGTCTTTTCAGGAGGCAGGCGGAAACTCCATTCTCGCGACCAGTCTCGTCAAAGAAATCGAGCAGCTCTACCCGGGGCGGATCAACATCGCCACGCTGTTCGCCTATCCTTCGATTGCGAAAATGGCGGAATATCTGGAAAACAAGCCGAGTGCCCACGAGACGTCCCGCAAGGCCGGGGAGAGCGAGACTGTCCCCTTGCAGGACAAACTGAGCGATTTTCTCAAGGGCAATGTTTCGATGGAAAACATATTGGACTACCTAGACCAGAAAGAGTGGGGAGAAGAAGATGAGTAGCCGAAAAGAGATGAATGACAGCATCCTGCAACTGCTGAAAGCGGGACATCTCAGCCAGGAAATGGCGGTTTCCATTTTGGAAAAGCTGAATCGCCATCCAGAGCGCAAGAGCCGTCAGGACATTGCTGTCATCGGCATGGCCTGCCGCTTCCCCGGAGCGAGCAGCCCCCAGCAGTTTTGGGACAATCTGGTCCAGGGAGTAAACAGCATCGGCTACTTTCCGGAAGAGCGGTTGCGCGATTTGTCCGGCTTCCTGCCAGAGCTGGAAGAGATGCTGGAGAGCGCCCATCACCAGGCTGGCTACCTCGATCAGATTTGCTGCTTCGATCACTCTTTTTTCCAGATCGGACAAAACGAAGCGCTGGCGATGGAGCCGTATCAGCGCCTGTTTCTGGAGACGGCCTACCACGCGCTGGAGGACGCCGGATACGGGGGAGCGAGGCTGAAGCATTCCAACACGGGCGTGTTTGTGGGACTGGAGACGGCTTACCAGTCCCATTATCGCTCGCTCTTGCAAAACGAAGATATTTCTTCGCTGGTCGGCTCGCTCGTAGGGCTGTTGTCCAACCGGATTTCGTATTTTCTGGACTTGCGCGGGCCTGCTTTCGTGCTCAATACGGCGTGCTCATCGGGGCTTGTCGCCTTGCATCAGGCGTGCACGGCCCTGGCGAACAACGAATGTGAAGCAGCGCTGGTCGGCGGCGTGAATCTGATGGTCATTCCGCAGGTGACCGGGAAGCTGCACGATCTGGAGACGTCGGACGGCAGAGTGAAGGCGTTTGACAAACATGCGGACGGAACGATCTGGAGCGAAGGAATCACAGCCGTGATGCTCAAGCCGTTGGCGAAGGCGCGCGAGGATCGCGACCCGATCTACGCGGTTATTAAAGGAAGCGGCGTCAATGCCGACGGCGCTTCCAACGGCTTGACCGCCCCCAATCCGGATGCCGAGACGCAATTGTTTTTGCGCACGTGGGAAAAAGCCAAAATCGATCCGCTGTCCATCTCGTACATCGAAGCGCACGGCACAGGGACGCTGTTGGGCGATTCGATCGAATTGCAGGCGATCAACGACGCCTTTCAAAAATCTGCGTCCCGGCCCCATGTGTGCGGGATCGGCTCGGTCAAGACGAATATCGGCCATACGGTTGCCGCATCGGGTCTGGCGTCGCTCATCAAAGTCGTGCTCGCCCTCCGGCACAAAAAAATTCCCGCTACGCTGCACTACCAGTCTCCGAACCCTTTTCTCGATCCGCGCAACGCTGCGGTCGAAATCGTGACCGAGCTAAGAGACTGGAAAAGAGGGGGCACCCCGCTGCGCGCAGGGGTCAATTCCTTTGGCTTCAGCGGCACCAATTGCCATGTCGTCGTGGAAGAGGCGCCGGAAAGCGACCGCCCGGAAACGGAAACAGAAGCGGAGCCGTTGCCGCCGGTGCATCTTTTGACGCTCTCCGCCAAAAGCAAGTCGTCCTTGGCGGAGTTGCTAAAAGCCTACCATTCCTATTTGCAAACTCACTCATCCATAAATCTGGCGGACTTGTGCTATACGGCAAACACGGGTCGCGGGCAATACGAAAACCGGGTCGCGTTCGTATTCCAGTCGATAGAAGAGTTGCGGCAGCAATTGCGCGTAGCCGATTTGTCCGGAGCAGAAGGGGCGAAAGACAAAGGAATGTACCTCTTTGAGAGTGCCGAATCCAGCCGTGACGGCAGCACTCCCGCCAGCTCTTTTGCTGGCTTGGGCGAGCATGCCGAGACTGATTGTGACGGCTGGCTGACGAAAGCGTCGCTGGAAAAGCTGGCGGAGCAATACGTCGCGGGAATGTCGATCCCGTGGGAGACGGTGTACCGCCAACCGCGGCAAAAGCTGAATTTGCCCGTGTATCCCTTTGAAAAAATCAAAATCTGGCCGACGGCGGACAAAAAAGCGCAAGGCCCTTTGCCAAGCGCATCGGGAACAAGCGGGCATGCGAGCGAAGCGCCAGCCGCACTACCCGCAGCCGAGCAGGCTCTCTATCAGCGCATCCAGTGGGTCCCTGCCGAGCCTTTGTCCACACAAGCACAGAAACGAGCGAAGGTGCTGGTCATCACCGACTCTACCGATTGGGGCTACGAGCTGGCCGACGCCATCGCGACGCACAGCGAGCGCGTCGTGCATGCCCGGCTGACGACTTCCTATCGCCAAGAAAGTGCCACCGAGTATGGGCTTACTTGCTCGCAAGCCGATTTTGAGCGGCTCATTCGCGATACAAGCGAGGCTGCTTTTAGCAAAGTCGTATTCGCGGTCGTAAAGGCGCCCGGATTGGCCAACGACGATGCCGAGCAGCTTTTGCACGCGCTGTTTTTCTTGACGAAAGCATTGGCGAAAAATCGTCCTGCCCCCAGCGAAATCGTCTTGGTCGGGAAAAACGCCCAGCGGGTTCTGCCGGACGATCACACCGTCCAGCCGGAGTTCGCGGCCTTGTTCGGATTGGGAAAAGTCATTCGCGAGGAGTACAGCGCTCTTCCTTGCAAGTGCATCGACTTTGATGATGCCACACCTGTCAGCGACATCGCGGCGGAAGCGTTGGGCAGTAGCGGACATTACCAGATCGCGTATCGTTCTGGACAAAGATACTATCCTGAGCTGGCGCCATTGGATTTGTCCGCAGTCGACGACAGCGGCCTGCGCTTCAAGGAGCAAGGGGTGTACGTCATTACAGGCGGTACGGGCGGCATTGGCCTTGCGCTTGCGAAGCATATTGCCCAGCACCACCGGGTAAAACTCGTTCTCATCAGCCGCAGCGCATTGCCCGAGCGTGCCCTGTGGGACGAGTTCAGCCAGCACAAGCACGATAAGCAGGGCAGGCTGCTTCACCATCTGCAAAGCTTGGAGAGCAACGGCTCCCGGGTGTTTACATACAGCGCCGACGTAGCCAACCGGGATGAGATCGCCGCGGCTATCCGCGACATCTACCGCATCCACGGAAAAATCGACGGCATCATCCACGCAGCAGGCTTGCCGGGCAGCGGTCTGCTCGTCGACAAGGACGAAGCCGATTTTTCGGCCGCGCTCGCTGCCAAAATCAGAGGGACGCAGCATCTGCACGCGCTGACGCGGGAAAACCCGCCTGAGTTTCTCGTGCTGTTTTCTTCCATCGCGGCAGTGGTCGGCGGGATTTACTTGGGCGATTACGTCGCCGCCAATTGCTACCTGGATGCTTTTTCCGGCGTCGCAAGCGCGCCCACGCGAATCGTCGCGATCAACTGGACGACGTGGATGAATACGGGCATGGCGAAAAAGGCAGGGGCGAGCCTCGATGCTGCTTTTCGCTCCCTCTCGCCTCGCCGGGCGGTCAAAGCGTTCGAGCATGTTCTCCGTAAAAACTTGTCCAACGTCGTCATCGGGGAAATCAACACGGACAATGACTTGTTCTGGAACAGCAGCCTGCCGATCGCGCTTGCCGCGGGGATTCGGGCGAAAATCAAGCTGCCGGAGGTCGAGATTCAGGTAGAGCTGACGGGCCGGGCGGATGGCGGCTATACCGAGCTTGAACGGCAGCTTGCGCAAATTTGGGGAAACGTCTTCCGGCTGCCAACGATTGATATACACGATCAGTTTTACGAACTGGGCGGAACCTCGATCATGGGCATCAAGATCGCCAACCGGACTAACGAGCAATGCCAGGTCACCCTGTCGGTGCAGGATGTGTTTACGCATTTAACCATCCCGGACTTGGCCGAGTTTGTCTCGCAAAAACAACGGGAGCGAAGCGGGGAAGACGCTCCGCAGCAAAGAGAAGCAGCGCCAGACCAGCGGATCATGCCGCTGTCGCACGCACAGCGACGCATATGGTTTTTGCAAAAGATGACCCCCGAGCTGGTCGCCTACAACTTGCCGTTTATTCGCACGTATGACATGGCCATTGACGTCGCGCTGTTGGAGCAGGCCGTCGCCTATCTCGCAGACAGACACGTGATGCTGCGCACGAGGTTCACTCTGCAAGACGGAAGTCCTGTGCAAGAAGCGCTGCCGAAGTACCGTCCGGAGATCCAGGTGATCGACGCGACGAAGCAGCCAGACCAGGCGCTTTTTGTGGAAAAAAGCATTCATGAGCAGAAAATGCAGCCGTTTGATCTGGAATCGCCTCCGTACCGCATCTATTTGTACCAGCTTGCCAAGGAGCGCTTTTGCCTGTACGTCAATTTTCACCATGTGATTACGGACGGCTGGAGCATCGACATTTTTTACCGCGAGCTGTTTGGCATTTACCAGTCGCTTTTGCAAGAGCAGCCCCCAAGGCTGACCGAGGCGAAGCCCGATTACTTTGATTGGATTGCTGCCCAAAAAGAATGGGAAACGAGCGAAGAGTTTGCCAAGCACGAAAGCTACTGGCTTTCCGAGCTTGCCAAGCCGTTGCCTACGCTGTCGCTGCCGACTGACAAAAAACGGCCGCCCGTCCAGACGTACAACGGTAGCTACCACAAGTTCGAAATCAGCGGAGCGCTTTATGAAACGCTCAAGCGCCACGTCGAGCAGCAGCAGATTACGTACAGCAACGTTTTGCTGAGCGCCTACTTCCTGCTGCTGCACAAGCTGTCGCAGGACGACGAGCTGATCGTCGGTGTACCTACGGCTGGAAGAAACCAAAAGAAATGGGAAGAAGTAGTGGGGATATTCATCAACACTTTGTGCATTCGCCTTTCTTTTCAGGACGTCGCGACGTTTGCCCAGTTGCAGCATGCTGTCCAGCAAAAAGTGTGGGCGGCGATCGACAAAGCGCAATACCCGTTTGACCTGCTGGTGGAAAAGCTTAATCCCGAGCGTGATTTGGCGCGAAATCCCGTCTACAACGTGCTGTTCCAGTTTTTTGACAAGCTGCATCTGGAAAACGACGGGATCAGCCAGTTTGAACTCAGTTGTCTCGCGAAGGAAGGCGATCAGCGGATCGAGATTTCCTTTGAGTACAACTCGGACTTGTTTGCGGACAGCACGATCCGGCAGTTTGCCCGCTTTTTCCTGCACATTCTCGCGCAAGTGACGGAGCGTCCGGAAATGCCGATCAAAGAAGTGGCTTTGCTGACTGGCCCCGAGGCGGACGAACTGCTGCACCGTTTTCAAGGGGCGCACCTGGACTGGCCCGAGCCGCTGCCGCTCCACCAGCAATTTGAAGCCCAGGCGCAAAAAACGCCGCATGCGATCGCGCTGGCCTGCGAAGAGCAGCAGATGACGTATCAGACGTTAAACGAACAGGCCAATCAGCTCGCCAGGCTGCTCATCCGCAAGGGCGTCGGCAAACGCGTGCCCGTCGGCATTTTCGTCGACAGAGGTTTGCAGTCCGTCGTCGGCATCCTCGCTATTTTGAAAGCCGGTGGTGTCTATGTGCCGCTCGATCCGGGCTATCCCGAGGAGCGAATCGCCTACATTCTCGCTCACAGCGGAGCCAGACTGCTTTTGACCGAAAATCGCCTGCTCGAAAAAGCCGGGCGGATCGGACAACAGCAGCAGGTCGACATCGTCAATCTGAGCGTGTTCCAGGAAGCAGCCGCGACGGAGGCCGCTTTCGAGACAACTGCCAATCCGCCGACGGAAAGCAGCGGCGCTGACTGGATGTATATCATGTACACCTCCGGCTCGACAGGCAAGCCAAAAGGCGTGCCGGTTACCCATGCCAACGTCCACAATTTTGTGGCGTGGAGCATCGCTGACTTCCAGTTGCGATCAGACGATGTATTCATGCTCGTCACGTCCATCAGCTTTGACATCTCGGTCTTTGAAATCTTCGCCGCGCTGCTATGCGGAGGGCAGCTTTGCATCGTGACGCAAGAGCGGCTCCGGGATATGGACGGATTGCTCGCGTACATGGAGACGCAGCAAGTTTCGGTTTGGCATTCCGTCCCGAGCTTGATGGTACAGCTCACTACGTTTTGGAAAGCCAACAAGGAGCGGTACGGTCATTCTCCCGTGCTGCCAGCGCTCAGGCATGTGCTGCTGGGTGGGGAAGCGTGGAGCTTCGCCCTGGCGAAACAGGTGCGGCAGATGCTGCCGTTTGCCGACATTTGCAACATGTACGGACCGACCGAGACGACGATCTGGGTGTCCAGCTACAAGGTGGAGCCAGACGCAGACGCCCCTTATGGAGCTGTACTCATCGGCAAGCCGATTGCCAATAATCAAATCATCATTTTGGCTCCGGACGGCAACGTTTGTCCGCCGGGCGTGATCGGTGAAATCTACGTAGCAGGCCGAAATGTGACCAGCGGCTACTTCCAGGACGAGGAACGGACGAGACAAGCGTTCATCCGGCGAGCCAGCGGCCAGCTTTGCTACAAGACAGGCGATCTCGGTCGATACTTGCCGGATGGCAACATCGAATTTGTCGGCAGAAAAGACCAGTTGGTAAAAGTGCGCGGCTACCGCATCGAGCTTGGCGAGATCGAGCATGCGCTCCGGGATGCCGCGCCGCTTCAGCAGATCGCCGTGACGACGGTAAAAGACGGGGAGACAAGCAAAATCGTTTGCTACTACACAGCAGACAGACCGCTGCCGATGGGCCAATTGAAGGAGTACGCGCGGAAAAAACTGCCGGAGTACATGGTTCCCGCCCAATTTTTCCATGTCGAGCGATTTTGGCTGACTCCGAACGGCAAGATGGACTGGAAGGCAATGGAGCAACATTGCCAGCAGTTGGACGCGGGGCCTCTGTTTTCGGAAGCCCGGGACGACGTCGAGCAAAAGCTCGCGGAAATATGGAGCAGGCTGCTTGGCGCGCCTAGCATCGGGATTCACGACAACTTTTTTGACATCGGCGGAAATTCCTTGCTGATCGTGCAGTTGCAGGAAATGATTCAGACGGAGCTGTTCCATGAGCTGTCGATTGTGGAGCTTTTCCAATATACGACGATCGAAAAGATAGCCGAACAGATCAAAAGAACGGCCGTGAACCGATCCAGCGTGGAAACGGGACAAAAAAGAGCGGAGCTGCGCAAAAAACGAAGAACGATGCGAAGCTAGGGAGCCGTTTGGGGGAAAGGAAAATCGGAATGGAAAATGCGCATGCGCCAAGCGAGAAAATCGCGATCATCGGCATGGCGGGAAAATTTCCGCAAGCCGAAAATATTCGTAAGTATTGGAACAACCTGGTGGACGGCGTAGAAGGAATCCGCTTTTTCACAAAAGAGGAGCTGTTGGAGTCGGGCGTAGACCCGGCTCTGCTCGCTCGGCCGGACTACGTCCCCGCTTGCGGTCAACTGGCAGGGATCGAATGGTTCGATGCAGCCTTTTTCCACTATACGCCGCGGGAAGCCGAGATTATTGATCCGCAGCAACGGCTGTTTCTGGAAGCTGCCTGGAATGCCCTCGAAGATGCCGGACAAAGCGTGTCGCAGCTTGAGGGTGCGGTGGGCGTGTTCGCCGGGATCGGCGCGAACAAATATGTGACGCATGTGGTCAGTCGCCCCGACTTGTTGCGCATTTTGGACCATCGCCAAATCGAGGTCGGAAACGACAAAGACTTTTTGACGACGCGGGTTTCCTACAAATTGAATTTGACTGGCCCGAGCTTTTCCGTTCAGACGGCTTGCTCCTCCTCGCTGGTGAGCGTGCATCTGGCGTGCCAGAGCCTGCTGAACGGGGAGTGCGACATGGCTCTGGCAGGAGGCGTGTCCGTCCAGTTTCTCGGCAAGCACGGCTATTTGTACAAGCAGGGGGGCATCGAATCGCCGGACGGACATTGCCGCTGCTTCGATGAAAAAGCGGAAGGGACCGTCTTCGGCGACGGCGTGGGCGTCGTTGTGCTCAAAAGGCTGGACGAGGCGCTGCAAGACAAGGATCATATCTACGCGGTCATTAGCGGTTCAGCCATCAACAACGACGGCGCAGGCAAAGTCGGATACACCGCGCCTGGATTCGAGGGCCAGATTCAAGTCATTTCCGAAGCGATGGAAGTGGCCGGAGTGACTCCGCACGAGATCGGGTATGTGGAAGCGCACGGCACGGGGACGAAGCTGGGGGACCGGGTAGAGATTGCCGCCCTCAAGGAAGTGTTCAAGGAGCGCGATCCGGCCGATCCGTGTTACATCGGCTCGGTCAAGGCGAATGTGGGGCATTTGAACACCGCTTCCGGCATCGCGGGCCTGATGAAGACCGTTCTCGCCATCCACCACGAAACGATTCCGCCGCTCTTGCACCTGCAAAAGCCGAATCCGGAGCTCGAATTGGAAAACAGCCCGTTCCGCTTGAATAACACCCCGGTAAGGTGGCAGGCGGAGTCGGGAAAAAGAGTGGCAGGCGTCAGCTCTTTTGGCATCGGCGGGACCAATGCGCACGTCATTGTCGAAACGGCTCCAAAGACGCCCGCCCTAGAAGCGGCGAGCGAGTGGAATCTGCTGGCGATTTCGGGGAAAACCAGTGCGGCGAGACAGCGCAACTATGAAAATGTGCTGGCTTATCTCCGCGAGAATCCCGAGGCAAGCTTGTCGCAAGTCGCCTACACGCTGCAAACGGGCCGGGAGCATTTCGATTTTCGCGGGATCGTCCTGTGCCACACGGAAGAGGCGGTTGCCCATCCGGATGCGCTGCGGCTTGTTTGCAGCGAAACGGAGGAAAGCGCGGAAGAGAAAGCGGTCGTCTTTGTCTTTTCCCCGGCGGGAATCGCGTGTGGAAGCACGGCCCGCGACTTGTATCGGCAGTTCCCTTTCTTCCGCGAGCAGATGGACCAATGCTTCCGGTTCGTGGAGCGGGTGCTGCGGCTGGATGCCAAAACATGGCTGGAAAACGATTCGCCCCATGGCCCAATCGCCCAATTCATCCTGGAATACTCGCTGGCGCAGCTATGGCGTCACTGGGGAGTGACACCAAAAGCGCTGGCAGGAGATTGGCTCGGAGAATACGTCAGCGCGTGTCTCGCAGGCGTTTTGGCTTGGGAAGACGCTTTGAAGCTGCTCTGTTTCCGTGGGGACTGTGCTTATGCCATCGCGCTTGGCAAACCGGGCATTCCGTTTTTGTCGAACAGAAGCGGCACGTGGATCACCGAGGAGCAGGCCAGCTCCATGGACTATTGGCGGGAGCTGGTCAGCTTTTCCGGTCAAGGGGTGGATGTGGCTAGCTTGCCTGTGCTCTCCCATGTGCAAAAGCCGGTATTTCTCGAAGTCGGCCCAGGGAAAACGCAGCTTGAACGGCTGGCAGCAAGCGAACGGTTCCGTTCCGCGCCATTGCTGCCGTCCTTGCCCGCCCCCGGAGAAAACGAATCGGCCTGCAAGACGATGCTCGCTTCGTTAGGGCGACTGTGGCTGTACAAGGCGAACATCCGCTGGAAAAACGTCCATGCGCCAGCGCACCCGAGCCGCCTCCCGCTGCCGACCTACGCTTTTGAACGGAAGTATTACTGGATTGAGCGGGCGTTCGCTGCGCCTGCGGAGACGCTTGGCAATGAAAAGCGTCTGCCTCCCTCTACGCTCCTGATAAGACAGGGCGGCGAGTTCATCCAGGACGGCCAGGCCAGCTACACGTTACAAGCGCACCAGATGCGGCAAGTAGAAGAGTTGTTGGCGAGCTTTGCTGCTGATTCTCCCGGAGAAAAGCTCGCACCGCTCGCCAGCGCTTCGGCTTCCGCTCCGGCCACCGAGCAGCAGCCGCGCAATCAGCGTCAGGAGGACATGGCTTCGTGGCTGTGCACAATTTTGGAGGAGTTGCTCGGAAAAAGCCCGATCAGTGTGGCAGACGACTTTTTTGACCTGGGCGGCGATTCCGTGACGGCCATCCAGTTCGCTTCGCGTCTGAAAGAACATCACATTGAGATTGCCTCCGATCTGCTGTTTGATTACCCGACGATGGAGGAGCTGGCGCGGCAGATTCGGCTGGGGAGCGACAGCAAGCCGTCCACGGAAGCATTGGCGGGGGATCACCCGACGATGGAGGAGCAGCAGGCGCGGCAGGTCGGGCGGGAAAGCGACAGCCAATCAACCACAGGAGCATTGGCGGCAGATGACCCGACGCAGGAGCAACAGGCGCGGCAGATCAGCCTGGAAAGCACCAGCCAGCCATCCGCCCCAAGCACGCTGTTCTACAACGTCGACCAGGCCGACCAGGAGATTTTACTGCGTACAGTGGATACACGGGAAGTCGAAAGCGTCTATCCGCTCACCTTCATGCAGTTACTGGTCCTGAACCACAACATTTTGCACGCGCGGCAAGGCACGGTCAGCCTGCTCGCGTTCCCGATTGCAGAGGAGCTTAGGCTTGACCATTTCCGACTGGCCTGGCAGCGGGTTATCGACCGCCATTCCGTGCTGCGGACTGGATTCATCTGGAGAAAAATATCGCATCCGGTTCAATTCGTGAAAAGGCATGTCGACGTTGCCATCGACGTGCTGGACTGGACGAAGCTGTCTGCGGACGAGCAAAAGCAAGCTTTGGCCGAATGGATCGCGCAGGAACGGCAAAAGAGCTTCAAGGTGGACGAAGTTCCGCAAATGCGGTTTCAGCTCATCCAATACGACAAGGCAAGCTACCAGTTTGTCTGGACGTATCAACATTCCTTGTTTGACGGCTGGAGCATGAATCTCATTTTGCAGGAAGTGTGGGCGAACTATCAGCTCGGCGAAGCGCTCATCCGCGAGCCGCAGACGCCCGCGACGCCTTTCCTCGATTATGTCAAGTGGCAAAAAAGGCAGGACGACCAGGAAGCGCGGCAATTTTGGACAGGGGAGCTGGGGCCGTTCCGCTATCGCGAACAGCTTGTGCCGACGACACCGAGCCAGCGCAGCGGCTATGTGAGCGCCGTGAAAAGTGTTGCTCTGGCACAAGACGAGGTCTATACTGTAAGAGAATTTTCCAGAAAGAACCAAATAACGCTAAATACGGTAGTCTTGGGCGCGTGGGGCTTGGCGCAGGCGCGACTGCTCGAACAGCGCGACGTCCTGATCGGGCTGATGACATCGGGACGCGTCCCGGAAATCGGGCAAATGGACAAAATGGTCGGACTGTTTACCAACAGCTTGCCCGTCCGGCTGACCTACAACGACGCGGACCAGGTCAAAGAGTGGTTTGTCGCCTTGCAGAAAAAAATCGTGCGCATTCGCCGCTACGAGCATATTACGTTGCAGCAAATGGCGCAGTGGTCGCAAATTCCGCTCGATTTTTTGCAAACCGTCATCAATACGCGCAGCCTGGTTTATACGCACTTTCCGTTCCAGACGCAAGCTGGCGAGCAAAAGCCGTTTCAGGCAAAGAGCAGCGGGCAGCTTCACCTTCCGCTGCGCCTGTTTGTCAACCCGTCCGAGGACCGCTTCACGCTCCGGGCGGAATACGACAGCAGTCAATTTGCCCACGATGCGGTCGCGCAACTGCTGGAGGAAGTAAAACGTCTGGTAGTGGCCGTCCCGCGAGCTGACGGGATTGCCGATTTGTGGGCAGAGGCAAAAAATCAGATGAAGTAAGGCGCATGCCACGTAGGAGAATGATAAACGCTATGAGAATTGCAATCGTAAACGGACCGAACATGAACCTGCTCGGATTGCGGGAAACCGCGATTTACGGAACCGTCACCTGGAAGCAAATCGAGGACAGGCTGTACAGGCTGGCGGGCGAGCTGCAAGTGGATGTCCTCTTTTTCCAATCCAACCACGAAGGCGAAATCGTCGACTTTTTTCAGCAGCAACTGCACGACCTGGACGGCGTGGTGCTGAATCCGGCGGGATTTTCCAAGACCGGTTACTCGATACTCGACGCGCTGGCCGCAGTCGGCATTCCCTATATCGAGGTGCACATGTCCAACATTTTTGAACGGGGCGGCTGGCATGCCGAATCAATTTTCTTCGCCAACGCTGTGGGCCACGTGATCGGCTTGAAGGCCAATGTGTACGAGCTTGGCTTGCGAGGGATCGCGCAGTACGTAAAAGAGCAGCGAACATCGATCAGTGGGAAGGAATGGAGAACGGGTGCACATTGAAGTCTACAACGCGAAGCTTCACAATCTGAAAAACATCACCACGACGATTCCGAAGCATCAGTTTATCGTCGTCACGGGAGTTAGCGGCTCGGGGAAATCCAGCTTTATTTTCGACACCTTGCACCACGAGGGGCAGCGGATTTACTTGGAGGCGCTGGGCATCGCGCACGATGTCCTGCACTACGACTCGTTTGACATGATTCAGGGACTCAGCCCGACGATTGCCGTGCAGCAGCGAACTGTCAGCAATCTGAATCCGCGCTCGGTCGTCGGCTCCGTCACCCGCATTTTGAACCTGCTGGCGATCATTTACGCCCAGGAAGGACAGCGGGCAGGCAAGGAGATAGCCTCGCACCAGCCAGACGAATTTGTGCCGGGGCTGTTCATGTTTAACTCCCCGCATGGCTCATGCCCGGCCTGCGGCGGCAGGGGAAGTGTCGTCGAGGTAAACGTCGAGAAAATTTTGCCGTCGGAGCGCGAAACGATTGAACGGTGGCATCAGTTCGCCTACCAGTTCCCGCACGCGAAAAAAGAGGAAAAGGAGTACGTGTACAAGCGCCTCGATAATTTCAGCAAACATTTTCAGGTGAGCGCGGACACGCCTTTTGCCGAGTTGCCGCCGGAAGCGAAGGAAGCGTTTTTGCATTATCGGCCGAAGCGGACGCAGAGCAAAGGCCACCTGATTTTTTACGGAGTCACTGTCGTCATTGAAGAAAAGCTGAAAAAGATCAATCTGCAGCAATTTCCCGATCTGCAGACGACGCGGCCGTGCACGAGATGCCAAGGGTTCCGGCTCGGGCCAAAAGCGCTCTCGATTACGATTGGCGACAAGCATATCGGACAGCTTTGCCAGATGAATGTCAGCGACCTGGCGGCATTTCTCCGCCACTACCAGACAGCGCGGCCGCATACCCCGTTTATTGCCCACTTGCTCGGAGAGATTTTGCGCAAGCTGGATTGCCTCGAAACGGTCGGCTTGTCCTATCTGAACCTGTATCGCGAAATCCCGACGTTGAGCGGAGGGGAGACACAGCGGCTGCACATCATGTCTCACCTGTCGGCAAAGGTCGATTCGATCATCTACATTTTTGACGAGCCGACCGCCGGGCTGCACGAAAAAGAAAAAGAAAAGATCATCGAAAGCTTCCATCGGCTAAAGCAGCAAGGCAACACGGTCATTGTCGTGGAGCACGATGAAAGCGTCATCAAGCACGCCGACTACATCATGGACTTCGGCCCTTTGGCTGGCCAACTCGGCGGCTCTATCGTCTACCAGGGGAGCTACGCCGGCTTTCTCCAGTCGCGCGAATCAATCACGGCCCAGTATTTGCGGAAGAAAAAGCACCCGCCAAAAGAATACGCAAGCGGCGTGGACGCATCCGCTCCCAAGCTGTCGATTTGCAACGCGCGCACGAACAATCTGAAAAACATCGACGTCGCTCTTCCTTTGCGTGCCATCGTCGGCATCAGCGGGCTGTCTGGCAGCGGAAAAAGCTCGCTGGTGATCGACACGCTTATCCCTAAGCTTCAAGCAGCGTTGAAAGCAAAAGCGGGCAAGCAAAAGCAGTTGCTGGAGGAAGAAGAGCACGACAGCGATTACGCCCATGCGCACGCCGATGCCAGGCTGGAAGGCGCGGAAAACGTCGACGGCTGCATCGTCGTCACGCAGAAGCTGGCGCGGCGCCATGAAAACTCTTGCGTCGCCACGTTTTTGGGGGTGTGGGACCACATCCGGCAACTTTTTGCCGCGCAGGAGGAGGCCATCGCCCGGCAGTTTACGCGCAGCTCTTTTTCGTTCAACTCGACAGGCTCGTGTCCGATTTGCAACGGAAACGGGCAGATCAAAAGATGGCTCGGGCAGTTGACGTTCAGCGATCCGTGCCCTTCCTGCCGCGGCAAGCGATTCAAGCAGGAAGTGATGCAGGTTCGCTACAAAGAGCGCACGATCTCCGACATTTTGGAGATGTCGATTTCCGAAGCGCACGCGTTTTTCTCTGACCACGCCAAAATCAGCAAGATGCTCGGCACGATCGAGGAACTCGGCATGGGCTATATTCTCATCGGGCAAAGCCTGACGACGTTGAGCGGGGGAGAAGCCCAGCGGCTGAAACTGGCGCGCGAGCTGGGAAAAAGCAGCAAGGGAAGCTTTCTGTACATTTTGGACGAACCGACTGTCGGCCTCAGTTACTACGACACGGAAAAATTGCTGGTCATTCTCGGCAAGCTGATCGCCAGCGGACATTCCGTCCTGCTCATCGAACACGATCCGTACGTGCTGTCTTACTGCGACTATTTGATCGAGCTTGGGCCAGGCGCGGGGCACAAAGGCGGCGAGGTCATCGCCAAAGGAACGCCGGAGGAGATCAAGCAGTCGCCGCGCTCGATGATCGGTCCGTTTTTGGACTAAACGGCACGCTTGCTTGCAGCCATGCCCGCAAAATCATGATTCGAAACGGAAAAGAGGAGATGCTTGTGGAGAGCGTAACGCTGCCAGTCGTCCAGCCGCCGATTTTCGGCTATCAATTTTTTGCCTTTCCTCTATGTATCGTCTTGCAGGACAAAAGAAGCCTGCCCTGGCTGTACAGCAATTTTATCCAGGTGTGCTTCGACAAGCGCCCTGATCCTCCTGTTCCGTTTACGTTTTACATTCACGACTATACGTTGAACCCATGGCTGCACGTCGAGCATTTGCAAAGGGGCACGATGAACATCGTCCAAAGGAACATCGTCGAGTTTGTCCGCGATTGCCTCCTGGACGGCTACTATGTGTACCTGAATGTCGATGAGTACTACATTCCCGAGCGCGCCGTCTATCAAAAAAGCCATCTCTCCCACGATGTGCTGGTGCACGGCGTCGATCTGCAAAACGAAACGTTTCAATTGCTGGGCTTTACAGACAAGCAGATGCTCGCCACCACGAGCGCGTCTTTTCAAGCGTTTGCGCAGGCGTATGACAGCATCGCCCGGATCGACCACCAGGCCATTTGCAATCGCATCTATTTGTACAAAATCAAGGAAACGGGGGCGTATGCGTTTGATTTGGCATTGGTGCAGGAAACGCTGGAAGAGTATTTGACTTCCGGCAATACGTCCAGCAGATTTCGCATGGTCGCCAACCCGTGGGATCATTGCGCCTACGGTTTGGATACATATCGTTGCCTGCAAGACTATTACGAACGCTTGCTTGCGGGCAAGGCAGGCTTCGACGTGCGCCACGTCCACAGCTTATGGGAGCACAAAAGCTTGATGGTCGCCCGGATCAAATACATGCAGGAGCACACCGACTATCTCGACGCGCCCGACCGGCTTCATGCGGCGTATAGCGAAATCGAGCGCAAAGCGCGGAACGCGCGCAACTTGACGCTCAAGTTTTACATGCAGCAGGAGGAGGCGACGCTGCATAAAATCATGCGCTACCTGGAAGAAATCGCGGCTGCGGAAGCGCTGGCGATCGAGCAGTTTTTGACCGTGCTGCGCAAACACCAGCCGCAACTGTCGTAGCAGCCGCCCGTTTTTTTGCCCGCAAAACTTATGCCCATTTTCATAACAGTGAACGGAGGAGCGTTGGATGATAACCAAAAACGAAATTGAAGAAAAACTGGTGCACATCTACATGCAGCAGATGCAAGAGCTTCAAGTCGGCCCAGAACAAGTGCAGCAAAGCGGGATTGATTTCTCTTCCCAGCACATTCGCTTGCAGGACGTCGGGATTAACTCGCTCGGCTTCATTCGCCTGGTGGTTGCGATTGAAAATGAATTCGGGTTTCAGTTTGACGATGACATGCTCAATGTCGAACTTTTTGAAACGATCCAGCAACTAATCGCCTATATCGAAGAAAAAGTGAGCCAGTAAGACGAAAACCGCTCGGCTGTTTGCGAGCGCATAACCATTTTGGGGAAGGTGGAAAAGCTCCATGAAATTTTACGCAGATTTGCCCATGTGGCTGCATCACCGCGAAAAGAATCAGCTCCAGATCATCCATGAAGCCGCGCATTTGCTGGAAGCAAACGGCTTTACCGGGTCGTTGCTGTTTTATCAGCACACGACTCTCGATCCGTGGATTGTAGCGGCTGGCACCTTGCAGGCTACGAACGATCATTTGCCGATCATCGCCTTGCAGCCGAATACGGTCCCGCCGTTCACAGCAGCGAAAATGATCCATTCGCTGGTTCATTTGTACGGACGTAAAGTTGCGCTAAATATGATTCCTGGGCAGTCGATATCCGAGCTTCGGCAAGTCAATGATACCGTTCCGGGCGAAGAGCGCTTTGACCGACTGGTCGAATACATCGACATTTTACGAGCCTTGCTTCGCTCGAACGATCCGTTGACCTACAAAGGCAAATACTTCACTTACAACGACCTGCAAATTTTTGCCCAGGTCGATCAAGCGTTGCAGCCGCTCATTTTTATGCCGGGCGCCTCCACGCTGTTTCAAAAGGCTGCCCACCAGGCGGTCGACGTCGCCATCCAGTTGGCAAGCCCGGTCTCGCAGCTTGTCAAAAGCTTTGACATTCTCTACGACTCCCATGTGGAATTGTGCTGCCGACTCGGCATGATCGCGCGCCCGACTTCCGAGGAAGCGCTGGAGATTGCCAAAGAGGAAGTGCCGATGCGCTTCATGCAAATTGTGAAAAAGCAGGGGAGATTGGCCGGATATTATACGGAAGAAGAAGAGCGGCTTTATTTTCCGGTCGAGCAAGGCAAGGCGTTCCGGGGGCCGCTGCTGGTTGGCTCTTACGACGAGGTGGCAAGCTATTTCCGCGGATACAAGGAGCTGGGCATCAAGCATGTCATTTTTAGCTGCATACGCTCCGCGGAAGATTTGCACCATGTAAAACAGGTGCTGGATCGAGCTGGCGTGAGCGACACGGCCCAGCCTGTTCGTTAAAAACGCCATTTCCTCCTTGGATTGACAAGCAGGACGGGCATGGGGTAGTATATTTGTAATGGTTTCCAAATAAATGCATTTTTGTTAGTTTGAACTACAGACGATATACGGAGATTTTAGAAAGATAACTTTATCCAGAAACAAAGTTATCTTTCTAAAATATTTATGAATTAGCCGAGAATATCGTAAGTGAACACATGGAAGCGAAATACGACTATACATTCAAAATCAGAAAGTGAGGTGACATGCAGTGTTAGTAAATAAAGCGTACAAATTCCGCATCTATCCAACCAAGGAAGAAGATGTGCTAATCGCTAAAACAATTGGTTGCAGTCGATTTGTATTTAACCACTTCTTGGCTAAGGGGAATGAAACGTACAAAGAAACGGGCAAAGGATTATCATACGGAGTATGTTCTTCTGAACTACCGAATCTAAAAAAAGATTGACGTGGCTCAAAGAAGTAGACAGCATCGCTATTCAGTCGTCAGTAAAGAATCTTGCTGATGCCTATTCTCGATTCGTCAAGAAGCAGAATGATGCTCCACGCTTCAAAAGTAAAAAGAACAATGTTCAATCCTATACAACGAAACACACAAACGGAAATATTGCGATTGAAGATTTGCAGGTATCTAACATGATTAAGAACCACAAACTTGCCAAAGCGATTAGTGAAGTGTCTTGGTATCAATTCAGAACGATGCTTGAGTATAAAGCAAAGTGGTATGGTCGTACTGTTGTTGCCGTAGGCAAAACATTCGCTTCCTCTCAGCTCTGTGCGTGTTGTGGATACCAAAACAAAGAAGTTAAAAACCTGAACTTGCGTAAATGGACTTGCCCTTCTTGCCATAGCGAATGGGATAGGGACATAAATGCAAGTTTGAATATTCTTAACGAAGGCAAAAGACTACTATCTGTATAATCGCAGGATCCGTAGGAACTACGGGGATAGCTTGGTGGTACATCATGCACCAATTCTGTTCAGTAGAACGGACTAACCAAGAATCTCGTGGCTTTTGGTCATGAGAGGTTCAATTGTGATAAAACGGGAAACTTGCCCTGCAGAGGAAAGCGAACGAGAGGGAAAATTTTTTGCTATTTTCTCGTCAAAACAACCTGACAGGTTTTATTGAAGCTTAGGCACATTAAAATCGCTCAGGGGTCATACGACATGGAGTAGACACGGTGTAGTGTATCCGGCTTCGATACACGAAATGGCGGAGCTATGCCCGAAAACAGGCTTAAAAAATTCGCTTGGTGTGAACAAAGGGGAAGACATAGTGGAAAACAATCGCAGCTCTACGGATTGCATGAAGTTATTTTGCTTGCCGTACGCAGGCGGATCGGCGACGGCTTTTAGCAAGTGGAAACGGGGGCTGGACCCGCGAATCGAGTTGGTGCCGGTAGAGTTGGCGGGGAGAGGGAGACGTTTTCGAGAGCCGTTCTATCCTTCCTTGCCGGACGGTGTCAAAGACATTTTTCCGTTCATTGTGGAGCAGGTCGGCGACGGCGAATATTCGTTGTTCGGACACAGCATGGGAACGCTGTACATTTGCGAGCTGATGAACCAAATCCGCAAGCATGGCTGGAAGCAGCCGCGGCATCTGTTTTTGTCCGGCATGTATCCCCCGCATATTCGCGACAAGAAAAAGATTCATCACTTGCCGGATGACGAGTTCATCGCGGAAATCATCCAGCTTGGCGGCACGCCCAAAGAAGTGGCGGAAAACCGGGAGCTTATGCAAATTTTCACGCCGATTTTGCGGGGCGACTACAAAAACGTCGAACAGTATTTGCTGCAAGCGGCCCCGGAGACGTGGGACATCCATGTTACGGTTTTGACGGGCGATGACGATGACCTCGTCACAGCGGATGATATTAGCCAATGGCAAAAGTACACGAGCCAATCCTGTACGATCGTGACTCTGCACGGTGGACACTTCTTTATCCATGACGAAGAAGAAAAGGTGATTGAGATTATCAATCGCACCCTAACTGCATAAGACGCGCGCATGCGAGCAGCTAACCCTTGCCAGTGACTGGTGAAGGGTTCGTTTTGTTTTGGCTGTAAACAAATTTGAAAAGGGAAATGGGAGCTTACCATGGGGCATAAATACGACGATCAGGCATATACAGGGCTGGAAATCGCTGTGATTGGCATGGATTGCAAATTTCCGAAAGCAAACAATGCCAGCCAATTTTGGGACAATCTCAAAAATGGAGTCGAAGGGATCTCGTTTTTTTCCGCTGAGGAAATGCGGCAATCGGGAATAGATCCAGCGCTCTGCAACGACCCGCATTATGTAAAGGCAAAAGGGTACTTGGAAGGGATCGACTGCTTTGACTCGGCCTTCTTTGACTATACCCCCCGGGAAGCGACCGTGCTGGACCCGCAGATCAGGCTGTTTCACGAAGTCGTCATGAACGCTTTGGAGCATGCAGGCTACAATCCTGAGACGTACAAAGGGCAGATCGGCCTGTACGCCGGGAGCACGGAAAATGTCAACTGGCTGCTGAGACAAATGCTCGCCGACGAGAACCCCACTTTTAATCTCAGCTTTCGCGAGTACTTGTGCACGTCTGTCTCCTACAAGCTGAAGCTGAAGGGGCCAAGCGTCTCCGTGCTGAGCGCATGCTCAACGTCGCTGGTTGCCGTGCATCTGGCCAGCCAGGCATTGTTGAACGGCGAGTGCAGTATCGCGGTTGCGGGCGGTGTGCACATTTCCCTCCCGGCGAAAAAAGGCTACTACTATTCCGACGACCTCATTTACTCGCCGGATGGTCATTGCCGCGCGTTTGACGCCGCTTCCGCCGGAACGCTCATCAGCGACGGCGCGGGAGTCGTCGTCTTGAAACCGTTGCAGGATGCGCTCCGGGACCGCGATCATATTTACGCGATCATCAAAGGATCGGCGATCAACAACGACGGCCATCGCAAGGCCGGCTTTTCCGCCCCGAGCATTCAAGGGCAAAAAGAAGTCATCGAGGCAGCGCTGCAAATGGCCGAAGTGGACGCAGAGTCGATCACCATGGTGGAAGCGCACGGGACAGGGACGAAGATTGGCGATTCCATCGAAGTCGAAGCGCTCAAGCGGGCTTTTCAAACGAACAAAAAGGCATACTGCGCCATCGGCTCGGTCAAGTCGAGCATTGGGCACTTGAATGAAGCGGCCGGGATTGCCGGCTTAATCAAAACGGTGCTTTCGCTGGCAAACAAACAAATTCCTCCGTCGCTTCATGTGCTGAAGCCGAATCCGAAAATCGAGTTTGAAACTACTCCTTTTTACATCAACCATTCCTTGCGCGACTGGCACCGAACAGCCACTCCGCGCCGAGCAGCCGTCAGCTCGTTTGGCATCGGCGGGACGAATGCGCACGTCATTTTGGAAGAAGCGCCGATACGCGAAAAGCGAGCTGCCGCAGAGCAAGCTCGCTTGTTTGTCTTTTCCGCCAAAACTACGACGGCCTTGCAGGAGCAAATCACCCGCTTCAAAAATCACCTGAAACAGCAGCCCGCAGTCGACCTGCACGACGCAGCCTATACGCTGCAAGCAGGGAGAATGGCTTTGTCCAACCGTTCCTATGTGGTTGCCCGGAACTATCAGGAGCTGCTGCCTCAATTGGACGCGAAAAAAGTACCGCTGCGGACGGTGGAAAAAGGCGAGGCGGCTGTCCTGTATTTCGTGCCGGAGATTACCGGGGAGGCCGAAATCGTTCAGCTCGCGCTCGCGTTGTATGCAGAGCATCAGCCGTTTCGCGAGGAAGTGGCGCAATGTCTGGGCAAAATCGGGTCGCACGGCAAGCTCGACTTGCACCGGTTGTTCGCTCCGGGTGAAAAGGCGGCAGTAGAGCTACGAGCGATCCATTTCCTGTTTGCTTATGCCTTTGCAAAAGTCACGTTCGCCTGCCAGGAGCAGCCTTTCGGGATCGTTGGCTTCCGGAGCGGAAATTTCGTAGCGGCTGCGCTGGCCGAAGCAGTAGCGTTTGCGCATTGTTTTGCCGCTTTTCTGGACCATGAACTGACGGCGATTACCGAAAATCCGGTTTTCCAGCCGCGCATCCCGCTGTTTTCGGCGGAAAATGGCGACAAGCTGTTCCGCGAGCATTTGCAAGAGCGCAGCTTTTGGCATGCCCTGCTGAACGCGCCGCGCTCGTTTGCGGCCGGACTTGCCGATCTTTGTCAAACGCCGAAGACAGTCGTCGCTTTCCTAGGAAATAAGCGAGCAGCGGAGGGAGACTACGCAGAGTGGCCTGTCCGCGAGGGGGTTTTGTTGGCTTACGGCGAAGCTGCGGTTTGGCACTGGATCGGCGAGCTGTGGAGCCGGGGAGTGACCATCCATTGGGAAGCCTTGCACAAGCGCGAGGCGAAGGGGCGAATCCCGTTGCCGACGTATCCGTTTGAGCGGCAGCGCTACTTTTTGGACGATGACCCGGCAAAGCTCGGGAAAGCGTTTTTGCAACAAGTAAAGGAACAGACGCTGGCGCAAAAGGATGCCGCGGATTGGTCCTACAGACCGACGTGGAAGCGCGCAGCTTTTTCAGACTGGTCGGCAAAGTCTGCCGCCAACCAGCGGAGGTCCGCGATCATTTTCCATGATGTCGAGCTGGCCGAGGCGGTCGTGGAAGCGTGCAAGCGCCAGTTTGCGCAGCCCTTTTTTGTAGCGCGGGGCGGCGCTCCTGTCGCTTGCGCGGAAAACGGATGCGGGTTGGCGGACGACAGTCAGGCAAGCTACACGGACGTTTTGCAGACGTATTGGCAAAAAACGAAAACGGAACCGGACGCGATCCTGTACATGGCGCTATCCGAGGACGAGTTCGTCGAAGCAGATCAGGAGCAGGCAGCGCGCATGCTGGATGCGACTTACGACAGCCTCCTGCACCTCGTGCAAGCGCTGGACGAAGTGAACGGGGCGGCGGCGATTCGGCTCGCTGTCGTGGCGAATCGCCTGTTTGATGTGCTCGGCAGCGAACCGCTTAACCCGTGGAAAGCGACGCTGCTCGGGCTTGTGCGCGGCATTCCGCTGGAGTTTCCCGACAGGAACTGCCAGTTGATTGATATATCCTGCCAGGAGCAGCTCGTCGCCTCCGGTCTGGTCGACAAGCTGTTGCAAGAGATCGCAGGAGGGCAAGACGAGCTGTTCGCGCTGCGCGGAAAAGCGAAGTGGCTTCCGCTCTATGAGCCGGTATCGCTCCCAGCCCGTTCCGGTGCGGCGCTCAAAGACGGGGGCGTTTATTTGATTACCGGGGGAACGGGCGGCATCGGACTGGAGTTGGCTGACTACATCGCCAGTCACTGCCAGGCGAGCCTGATTCTGTTGGGGCGCTCGTTTTTCCCTGCCAAAGAGGAGTGGGACAACTGGCTGCGGGAGCACGGCAAGCAAGATGCGATCGCGGCCAAAATCCGGCAAATGCGGCAGCTTGAACAAAAAGGCGCGCAGGTGTACGTCTGTCAGGCGGATGTTTCCGACTTCCCTGCTCTGGCCGCGACGTTGCAGCGTGTCCAACAGGAAGCAGGGGCGATTCACGGTGTGATTCACGCCGCCGGGCTTCCGGGCAGCGGCTTGATCCAGCAGGCCAAAAAGGAGACGTCGCACCAGGTCATTCTCGCCAAAGCAGCAGGCTGCCTGAACTTGAATCGGATTTTGCGAGCAAACGACCTGGACTTTTTTGTGCTCTGCTCGTCCATCAGCACGCTCTCCCCGATGATCGGGCAGTCTGATTACAACGCAGCCAATGCTTTTTTGGATGCATATGCCGAGTATCGCAACCGGGATGGCAACGAGGCCATCATCAATCTGAAGTGGGATATCTGGAAAAACGTAGGGATGGCCGTCAAGTCGGGAATCGCGCCATCGCCGAAGCAGGCGCTGGCGCATCCGCTCTTTGACTACAGCTTTCAGGCAGGCGGCAAAGAGCTGTTCGTTGCCAGACTGAGCCAGCAGCGTCACTGGGTTTTGCAAGATCACCGCACAGAGGAGCATGGCGTATTGTCGGGAACGGCATTGATCGAAATGGTTCGGGAAGCGGCCGACCACAGCTTGCTGAAAAAGCCTTGCGCCCTGCAAGACGTGCAGTTCCACACGCCGATAACGGTGCGCGCGGACGAGGAAAAAGAAGTGGTGCTACTCTTCTCTCCGAACAGCAACGAAAGCTGTTTGTTTGCGGTGTACAGCCGGATTCATCCGGCAGAAGATACGTGGCTGCCGCATGTTACCGGGACAGTCGGGACGATTGGAACGATTGAGCGTCCGCCTGGCAGCGTCCATCTGGAAGCGCTAAAAGCGCGGTGCGCAGACAGAAATGTGCTGTTTAGCGATTCGGATCACAAAAAGCACGCAGGCTATTTGATCTTCGGAAAAAGATGGCGCAACATCCGCCAGGTGATGGCAGGAAAAGACGAAGGATTAGCCGTGATTGAGCTACCGGAGCAATATGAAAGTGATCTGGACGACTATCACTTGCACCCGGGGATGCTCGATTCGGCTACGAGCTTTTTGCTCGGATTTCTCGGCAAAAAAGAGATGTTCATTCCGCTGTCCTACGAATCGCTCGCCGTCTACGGCAAAATGCCGCGGCGCATTTACAGCTATTGCAAATATTTGGACAGCGAATTTCCGCAAGACGGCTTGGCGAGCTTCGATATCCAGATTATGGACGAAGCGGGAACAGTGCTCGTTGACATTCGCAACTACACGATGATCGCCATATCCGCTTCGGTTGCCGAGCGGATTAGTGACGGAAACAAGCCGAGCATTACGCTCGCTCTCGACGAATGGATGAACGCTGGTGCGGCTGGCGACGATTTTGGCCAGATCGGCATCTTGCCGGAAGAGGGACGCGACATATTCGGCAAAGCATTGGCGGCTGGCGCTGCTACCTACCTCATTTCTACGACGGATATCGAAAGCCGCGTGCAAAAAAGGCGCGACAGCAAGCAGGACATCTGGGGAAGTAGCAGCGCTCAGCAATCCGTGCGCACAAAGATTCAAGGAAAAAGGCCGCCATTGTCCGCAGCGTACGTCCCGCCCGCAACCGACTTGCAAAAAGCGCTGTGCGCCATTTACGAAAATCATTTGGGCATCGCTCCGATTGGCATAGCGGACGACTTTTTCGAACTGGGCGGAGATTCGCTCAAGGCGATTCACGTCAGCACGAGCATCCGCAAGCAGTGCCAGGCGAATATTACGCTGACAGACTTTTTCCAGGAGAAAACGATTGAGAAGCTTGCCGCCTTCATCGCAAACAGCCGCCAGGCCGGGCAGCATTCGATCGCGCCAGTGGCGGCCAAGCCTCATTACAGGACTTCGCTTGCGCAGCAACGGGTCTTTTTCTTGCAAGGTCTTGTGCCGGATACGGTAGGGTACAACGAGTCGACCGCAGTTTTGCTGGAAGGGCCGATAGAAGCCGAGCGAGTGGAAGACATATTTGCCAAAATCATCGAGCGGCACGAAAGCTTGCGCACCTCGTTTCAGGTGGTGGACGGCGAGATCGTCCAGGTTGTGCACCCGCACGTTGACTTCCGGGTCATTTGCCTCATGTCCGATGAGCAGTCCGTCGAGCGCGACCTTGCGCAGTTTGTCCAGCCGTTCGATCTGGCGCAGGCGCCGCTGTTCCGCGTGGGGCTAATCCGGCTCGGGGAGCACAAAAGCGTGTTGGCGCTCGACATCCATCACATCATTTCCGATGGAACGTCGATTAATTTGTTGATAAAAGACTTTGCCGAACTGTACAGCGGAAAGTCGCTTCCGCCATTGGCTATCCAGTACAAAGATTACGCCGAGTGGCAGCACGCGTTTGCGCAGTCGGACGCTTACCGGGAACAGGAAGCGTACTGGCTGAAGCAACTGGAAGGCGTGTTGCCTGTGCTGCAACTGCCGACGGATTTTCCCCGTCCGGCTTCGCTCAGCTTCCACGGCGACCGGATCATCGTCGAGCTTGACCAGCAACTGAGCGATGGCATCAAGCGGTTTTCCCAGGAAGAGCACGTCACCTGGTTTATGACGATGCTCGCTGCGTACTACGCATGGCTGGCAAGACTCAGCGGCCAAGCGGACATCCTGGTAGGCATTCCGCAGGCAGGCCGAAACCACGAGGACGTAAAAGAGATCGTCGGCATGTTCGTCAATCCGCTAGTCCTGCGCAATCGGCCAAAGAGGGAGAAAAGCTTTCGCGTCTTGCTCCGCGAAGTCAAGGCGAGCTTGCTTGCCGCTTTGGAAAATCAGGATTTGCAAATGGAACTGATTGTGGATCAGCTCGATGTGAAGCGCGACCCGAGCCGTACCTTTTTGTACGATACGATCTTCAATTACCAGAGCATGAAAAACCAGACGGAAAGCGATGCCGCGCACGACGGGGAGATGAAGCTGTCAGCGTATCCGATCGAGGTAAAAACGACGAAAGCCGATCTGAATATCCATTTATACGAGACGGCGACAGGAATTTGTCTGGAATGCTTTTACCGCACAGACTTGTTCCGGCAGGAGACAATCTGCCTTGCACAACCAAGCCGTCTGACCTGGCTTATATCATCTACACGTCCGGTACGACGGGCAAGCCAAAAGGCGTCATGCTGGAGCACAAAGGGGTAGCGAATCTGCAAGCGGTATTTGCCAACCAGCTTGGCGTTACACCGCAAGACCGGGCGGGGCATTTTGCCAGCATCTCGTTCGACGCCTCGGTGTGGGAAATGTTTATCCCTTTGCTGACGGGAGCGACCTTGTACGTCTTGTCCCGCGACATCATTAACGATTTTCGGCAGTTTGCCGCATACGTTCGCCACAACGCGATCACCATTCTCACCTTGCCGCCGACGTATGCCGTGTACCTGGAACCGGAGCAGTTGCCGTCGCTACGTATCCTGATTACAGCCGGATCGGCTTCCTCTGCCGCGCTGGTGGAGAAGTGGAAAGAAAAGGTGACCTACATCAACGCATACGGCCCGACCGAAAGCACCATTTGCGCGACGCTCTGGATCGCCGACCCGGATGAACCCGTCGAGACGATCACCATTGGCAAGCCGATTCCAAACACGAAGCTGTACATTGTGGATGACCAGTTGCGTCTGAAAGCGCCCGGCCAGATCGGGGAATTGTGCATCGGCGGCTTGTCGCTGGCCAGAGGCTATTGGAATCGTCCCGAGCTGACTGCCGAGAAGTTCGTCGACAATCCGTTTGCCCCGGGAGAGAAAATGTACCGCACAGGCGACCTGGCACGATGGCTCCCGGACGGAAACGTCGAGTACGTGGGCCGAATGGATCACCAGGTGAAGATTCGCGGGCATCGGGTAGAGCTGGGCGAAGTGGAAAGCGTGCTGCTGCGGTATGAAACGGTCAAAGAGGCAGCCGCCATCCCCCATGAGGACGACCGCGGCCAAGCTTATTTGTGCGCCTACTACGTGGCGGAAGGAGAAGCCACGCCCGCGCAGCTTCGGGACTATATGGAAAAAGAGCTGCCTCCTTACATGGTTCCCGCCTTCTTCATCCAACTGGAGAAGATGCCGCTGACCCCCAATGACAAAATTGACCGGAAAGCACTGCCG
Organism: Brevibacillus sp. FW306-2-1A-C05A; assembly: GCF_058781555.1. Classification (NCBI taxonomy): domain Bacteria; kingdom Bacillati; phylum Bacillota; class Bacilli; order Caryophanales; family Paenibacillaceae; genus Brevibacillus; species Brevibacillus sp. FW306-2-1A-C05A. The sequence goes on along the minus strand of NZ_JBYSWV010000011.1, from coordinate 42,397 downwards.
AAGCCAAGCCAGGAAGCGAATCGCGCCGAGGAATACGCGGCACCGCAAAGCGAGCTGGAGCAATTGCTGGCTTCCATCTGGGCAGATGTCTTGGGCATCAGGCAGGTCGGAACGAAAGACAACTTTTTTGAACTGGGCGGCGATTCCATCAAAGCGATCCAGGTGTCCACTCGCCTCAATGCGTCAGGCTGGACGCTTGCGATGAAAGAGCTGTTCCAATACCCGACGATCGAAGAAGTCGCAGCCCACGTCGCCCCGAACAGCAGAGAGAGCGAGCAGGGCGTCGTAGAAGGCGAGATTGGCTTGACGCCGATCCAGAAATGGTTCTTCGAGCGCAATTTCACGGATCGCCACCATTGGAATCAGGCTGTCATGCTGTTCCGCGCGGACGGCTTTGACGCAGGACTGGTTTGCCAGGCGTTCCATAAAATCGTCGAGCATCACGACGCGCTGCGCATGATTTACAAGCAGGAAGCCGGAACGATCAGGCAAATCAACCGCGGACTGACTGATGAGCGCTTCCGCTTCGATTTCTATGATCTGCAGGAGCAGGCCGATTGCGCGGCCCGCATCCTGGAACTGTCCGATCAGATCCAAAGCAGTATAGATCTGGAACAAGGACCGCTCGTCCATCTCGCGCTTTTCTCGACAAACGCAGGAGATCATTTGCTGATTGCGATTCACCATCTCGTCGTCGATGGCGTCTCCTGGCGCATTTTGTTTGAAGATTTTTCATCGGCCTACGCGCAGGCTCTCCATCAGCAGGAGATCGTCTTGCCGAAAAAGACAGATTCGTTCAAAGACTGGGCGGCCCAATTGCAAGCGTACGCGGACAGTGACGAGCTGTTGCGGGAAGCGGCGTATTGGCACAACCTGGAGTGCACTGCCACGGCTGCCGCGCTGCCAACTGACTTCGCCGCCGCAGATCGCAAGCAAAAACATACGCGCACGCTCTCGTTTGAGCTGACAGCGACCCAGACGGAAAACATGCTGCGCCACGTTCATCACGCCTATCACACGGAGATGAATGACCTGCTCTTGACAGCGTTGGGCTTGGCTATCAAAGACTGGGCGAAGACGAACTGCGTGCTCATCAATCTGGAAGGCCATGGCCGCGAAGACATCCAGAACGAGATGAACGTCACGCGAACAGTCGGTTGGTTCACTTCGCAATACCCGGTCGTGCTCGACATGGAAAAGGCCGATGACTTGTCGTACCAGATCAAGCACATCAAAGAAAGCTTGCGCCGGGTTCCGAAAAAAGGAATTGGCTACGAAATTTTGCGTACGATGACGACACGCGAGGTACAGCCGCCACTGTCGTTTGCGCTGCGGCCGGAAATCAGCTTTAACTATCTCGGCCAATTCGAGTCGGACGGGAAGGCTGGCGGATACACATTCTCGCCGCTCGGAACAGGTCAGCTATTCAGCCCGGAATCGGAAAGAGTGTTCCTATTGGACATTTCCGGCTTGATTGAAGATGGAAAGCTGCGGATCACCGTGGGCTACAGCAGCCTCCAGTACAAGGAAGAGACGATTGCCAGCCTGGCAGACGGCTATCGGAATCACTTGCTCGGCATCATGGAGCATTGCATGGCAAAAGAGGAAGGCGAGTACACCCCGAGCGACCTGGGGGACGACGATCTTTCCATGGAGGAGTTGGAGAACATCCTGGAACTGATTTGACCAGGCGACGCTGGAAATGAAATGCCTCCCGTCAAAGCGGGGCAAGCTGCGCTTTGACGGGAGGCCCCCCTCCTTCGAACCGATAAATTACAGAGTTGAGGTGCAAAATGAAAAAGCAGGAAAACATCGCAAAAATATACCCGTTAACCCCGTTGCAAGAGGGGATGTTGTTTCACGCGGTCAAAGACACGGGCAGCAGCGCCTACTGCCTGCAAATGTCGGCGACGATCGAAGGTGATTTTCACCTGCCTCTTTTTGAACAGAGCTTGAACAAGCTCGTGGAAAACTACGAAGTATTGCGCACGGTGTTTGTGTACCAAAACTTGCAGCGGCCCCGCCAGGTTGTGTTGAAAGAGAGAAAGGTTGCCGTTGCTTTCGAAAACATCGCGCATTTGCCAACGTTTGAGCAGAACGAGTACATAACGGCGTACAAAAATCAGCACCATACGTTTGACCTGACAAAAGACAGCCTGATGAAAGCCGCCATTTTTCAAACAGGCGAGAACAAGTACCAGTTTGTCTGGGCGTTCCACCACATTATCGTGGACGGTTGGACATTGGGCGTCCTGCTTCAGAAGCTGCTGGCGTACTACGCAGCCCTGCGCAACGGCGAGCCGATTCCGCGGGAAGCGACGAAGCCGTACAGCGAATATATCAAATGGCTGGATAAGCAAAACAAGGAAGCGGCGCTCACCTATTGGCAAAACTATTTGGCAGGCTACGACCATCAGGCCGATTTTCCGAAAAAGAAGCACAGCGCGGAAGCTGGCCGCTACGACCACGTCGAGTCGATGTTTGCGATCGCTCCCGAGCAGACGCAGCAACTGATGCAGATCGCCAATCAAAACCAGGCGACGATGAGCAGTGTATTCCAGGCACTCTGGGGCATTTTGGCGAGCAAGTACAAAAATGCGGACGATGTCGTTTTCGGCTCGGTCGTCTCCGGCCGTCCGCCGCAAATTCCGGGAATTGAGAGCATGGTGGGCCTGTTCATCAACACGATTCCTACCCGCGTCCAGACGAACAGGCAACAATCGTTCAGCGAGCTGCTCCAAACGGTGCAAAAGCAAGCGTTGGCTTCGGCAGCCTACGATTTCGCGCCGCTGTACGAAATTCAGAGCACGACCGTACTGAAACAAGCGTTGATCGATCATTTGGTCACGTTTGAAAACTACCCGGACCATTCGATGAAACATTTGGAAGATTCGTTAGGGTTCCAGCTCACCGTGGAAAGCGGGGAAGAGCAGACCTCCTACGATTTGAACGTAGTGGTAGCCCTCGCTCCGTCAAACGAGCTGTACGTGAAGCTAAGCTACAATGCCGCCGTCTACGAGCCGTCTTTTGTCAACCGAATCGAGGGGCATTTGAGAACGGTCATCGAGCAGGTGATTCGCAATCCGCACGTGCGGCTGCACGAGATCGGCATCATCACCGAGGAAGAAAAGCAGCAACTGCTCGTCGCCTACAACGACACGGCTGCTGACTACCCGCGGGACAAGACGATTTTTGCATTGATCGCAGAGCAGGCGACCCGGACCCCGACGAAAATCGCGGCTGTATGCGGCGATGACAGCCTGACCTATCAGGAGCTGATGGAGCGCTCGGCCCAGCTTGCCAAGGCTTTGCGCGACAGAGGCATTGGCAGGGGCAGCATCGTTTCGATTATGGCGGAACATTCGCTGGAGCTGATCGTAGCAATCATGGCGGTCCTGCAATCAGGTGGCGCTTACTTGCCGATTGATCCCGAATATCCGCTCGATCGCATCCAGTATTTGCTCGACGACAGCCAGACGACGATTCTTTTCACCCAGTCGCATCTGCAGCCAAACATCCGGTTTGCAGGCAGCATTCTTTATCTGGACGATCCTTCCTTGTATGCGGGCGACAGCACACCATTCGCAGCCGAGAGCAAGCCCGACGATTTGGCTTACATGATCTACACCTCCGGCTCTACAGGCAACCCAAAAGGGGCGATGATTACCCATCAAGGCTTGGTCAACTACATTTGGTGGGCCAACAAAGTGTACGTTCAGGGGGAAGCCGTGGACTTTCCGCTGTACTCATCCATTTCGTTTGACTTGACTGTCACGTCGATCTTCACGCCGCTTCTATCAGGCAACACGATCTATGTGTACAGAGGGGCAGACAAGGTACAGCTCATTTTGGACATCATCCGCGACAACAAAGTGGGGATCATCAAGCTGACGCCGACGCACCTGAAGCTGATTGAAGACGTAGACGGCAAGGCGAGCAGCATCAGACGGTTCATCGTCGGCGGCGAGAACTTGCCGACAAAGCTGGCGAAGCAAATTTACGACCACTTCGGCCAGGACGTGCAAATTTTCAATGAATACGGACCGACCGAGACGGTTGTCGGCTGCATGATTTATTTGTACGACCCGCAAAAAACGACCCAGGAATCGGTCCCGATCGGGGTTCCGGCAGACAACGTCCAGCTTTATTTGCTCGATGCTTCCATGCAACCGGTGCCCGTCGGCTCGCTGGGCGAAATGTACATAGCCGGAGACGGCGTAGCCAAAGGGTATTTCAACAGACCGGAGCTGACCGAGGAAAAATTTATCGACAACCCGTTCCGCCCGGGAACGAAAATGTACCGCACAGGCGACCTGGCAAAATGGCTGCCCGACGGAAACATGGAATACGCAGGAAGAATCGACCACCAGGTAAAAATTCGCGGACACCGGATCGAGATGGGCGAAATCGAAACGCGTCTGACGCAGCACGAGTCGGTCAAGGAAGCGGTCGTGATCGCGGACAAGGACGAGAGCGGCCAAAATGTGCTGTACGCCTACTTCGTTTCCGAGCAAGAGCTGACCGTAGCGGAGTTGAGAACGTTTTTGGGCAGTACGCTTCCTTCTTACATGATTCCTTCCTTCTTTATTCGCTTGGCGGAAATTCCGTTGACAGCGAATGGAAAAGTCGAGCGAAAGAAATTGCCGAAGCCAGACGGCGCAGTCGTTACAGGAACCGCGTATGTCGCTCCGCAAAATGACATCGAGGCAAAGCTGGCGGAAATTTGGCAGCAGGTGCTGGGCATGAGCCAGGTAGGGATTCACGACGATTTCTTTGACCTGGGCGGGCACTCGTTGAAGGCGATGACGGTCATCTCCCAGGTCGCGAAGGCGCTGGAAGTCGATTTGCCTGTCAAAGCTCTGTTCGAACACCCGACCATAGCGGAGCTGGCCCGCTTCCTGTCGCAGTCGGAGAAAAGCAAGCACACCGCGATTCAGCCTGTGGAAGCGCAGGAGTTTTATCCGGTTTCTTCCGCGCAAAAAAGAATGTACATCCTCCAGCAGTTCGAAGGAAGCGGCATCAGCTATAACATTTCGGGCGCCATCCTGTTGGAAGGAAAGCTGGATTACGCCCGGTTTGCCAGCGCGATCCAACAACTGGCAGAGCGCCACGAAGCTTTGCGCACATCGTTTCACCGCATCGACGGCGAGCCTGTGCAAAAAGTGCATGCAAAGGTAGAAGTGCCACTGTTCATGCTGGAGTCGACCGAGGACAAGGCGGAGAACATCATGCGCGAGTTTGTCCGGCCGTTCGATCTCGGGGTCGCTCCGCTCGTGCGAACAGGCTTGGTCAAGCTGGGGACAGACCGCCACTTGTTCCTGCTCGACATGCATCATATCATTTCCGACGGCGTATCTTCGCAAATATGGCTGCGCGAGTTTGCCGAGCTGTACCAGGGAGCAGAGTTGCCGCCCCTTGCGCTCCAATACAAAGATTTCGCCGCCTGGCAAAACGAGTGGTTCCAGACAGACGCGTACAAGCAGCAGGAGCAGCATTGGCTGAACGCGTTTGCCGATGAAATCCCGCTCCTGAACTTGCCGACGGATTATCCGCGCCCGAGCCTGCAAAGCTTTGAAGGCGACCTCGTCCTGTTTGCCGCCGGAAAAGAGCGGCTGGAGCGGCTGCAACAAGTAGCGGCAGAGACAGGGACCACTCTGTACATGGTCTTGCTCGCCGCGTACAATGTGCTGCTGTCCAAGTACACAGGCCAGGAAGACATCATTGTCGGCACCCCTGTCGCTGGCCGTTCCCATGCGGACGTGGAACAGATCATGGGAATTTTCGTGAATACGTTGGCGATGCGCAACCAGCCGGCCAGCAGCAAAACGTTTGCGCAACTTTTGCAAGAAGTGAAGCGAAATGCGCTCGCGGCCTATGACCATCAAGATTATCCGTTTGAAGAGCTGGTGGAAAAGCTGGCGATCCAGCGGGATATTAGCCGCAATCCGCTGTTTGACACGATGTTTTCTTTGGAAAGCGCGAGCCAGAAGACGCTTGCCATCGACCGACTGACCGTGTCGCCGTATGAGCTGTTCAACAAAATTTCCAAGTTCGATCTCGTGTTGAATGCCAGTGAATCGCCAGCAGACATTCAGTTCCAGCTCACATTCGCCACCAGGCTGTTCAAGAAAGAAACGGTGCAAAGAATGGCCGAGCATTACCTGGAAATTTTGCGTGCGATCAGCGAGCGGCCGACAGTCAAACTGGCGGACATCGACATGATGACGGAAGCAGAAAAACGCGCCCTCCTGCTGAACGTGAACGATACGTTTGTGGAGCGCACTACCGCTATGGCCTTGCATCAATTCGTGGAGGAGCAGGCGGCACGCACGCCGGATGAAGTGGCTGTCGCGTATGAAGGGCACGCCTTAACCTACCGCGAGCTGAACGCCCGGGCGAATCAACTGGCTCGCTTGCTGCGCAGTCAGGGAACCCGTCCGGGTACAATGATCGGTATTATGGTAGACCGCTCGCCGGGGATGGTCGTCGGGATGCTGGCCGTGCTCAAAGCTGGCGGCGCGTACACGCCAATCGACCCGAGCTATCCGGCAGAACGAATCCGCTACATGCTCCGCGACAGTGAGGCGCCGATCTTGCTGACGCAGCGCCATTTGCAGGAGACGGTAGCGTATGCAGGGGCGATCATCGACGTAGACGAAGAAGCGATTTACACAGGAGACGACACGAATCTGGACAACGTCGCTGGCCAAGACGACCTGGCCTATGTGATCTACACGTCAGGATCGACGGGAAAGCCGAAGGGAGTCATGATCTCGCACCAGGCGATCTGCAATCACATGCTGTGGATGAGAGAGACGTTCCCGTTGACGACGGAGGATGCCGTCCTGCAAAAAACGCCGTTCAGCTTCGACGCTTCTGTATGGGAATTTTACTTGCCGCTGATGACGGGAGCGCGGCTCGTCCTGGCGAAGCCGGACGGGCATCGCGACATCGCGTACATGACTCGCCTGATTTGCGAACAAAACATTACGACTTTGCAGATGGTCCCGTCCTTGCTCGATCTGGTCATGACCGACCCGGGTTGGAGCGCATGCACGAGCTTGCAACGGGTGTTCTGCGGCGGCGAAGCGTTGACACCTGCTCTCGTCTCGCGTTTTTACGAGACGCAACAAGCCCGGTTGATTAACTTGTACGGCCCTACAGAAGCCACGATTGACGCGACCTACTGGCTTTGCCCGCGCCAGCAGGAATACAGCGTCATTCCGATCGGCAAACCGATTGACAACGTCCGCCTGTACGTCGTCAATGCGAGCAACCAGCTTCAGCCTGTAGGCGTTGCCGGGGAGCTGTGCATTGCCGGAGACGGTTTGGCCCGCGGCTATTGGCAGCGCGAGGAGCTGACGCAAGCAAGCTTTGTCGACAACCCGTTCGAGCCGGGCGGCAGGATGTATCGCACTGGCGACATGGTCCGCTATTTGCCAGACGGCGAGATCGAGTATGTGGGCCGCATCGATCATCAAGTAAAAATCAGAGGCCACCGCATCGAGCTGGGGGAAATCGAAGCCAAGCTTTTGCAGCATGAAGCGGTCAAAGCAGCCGTTGTCATCGCCCGCCAGGATGGCAACGGGCAAAACAGCCTGTCCGCCTATGTCGTGGCAAAGCAGGACATTCAAACAGCGGAGCTGAGAACGTACCTGTCTGCCGCATTGCCAGCCTACATGGTTCCGTCCGCGTTTGTTTTCTTGGAGCAGTTGCCGCTGTCGGCGAATGGCAAAGTGGATCGCCAAGCATTGCCGCAGCCGGAGGACGCAGCGGCAGCGGATTCGATGTATGTAGCGCCACGCAACGAACTCGAAGCGAAGCTCGCACAAATGTGGGAAAGTGTGCTTGGCGTGGAGCGGATCGGGGTTCACGATCATTTCTTTGAGCTGGGCGGCCATTCCTTGAAGGCGATGAACGTCATTGCTTTGATTCAGCGCACCTTCCAGGCGGAAGTACCGTTGAAAGCGTTGTTTGAATCGCCGACGATCGCCAGCTTTGCCCCCATCGTCGCTGCCGCCAGCAAAGGCGCGTACACCGCGATCCAGCCTGTCGAAAAACAGGAGTATTACCCCGTGTCCGCCGCACAGAAGAGAATGTACATTCTCCAGCAAATGGAAGGGGCAGGCATCAGCTACAACATGCCTGGTTTCCTGTACCTCGACGGCAAGCTGGATACAGAGCGGCTGCAGCAAGCGCTCAACCGTCTGGTGCAGCGCCACGAATCTTTGCGCACTTCGTTCCACTCCGTGCAAGGCGAGACTGTTCAGCGCGTGCACGAGGATGTCGAGCTTGCGATCTCGTTTGGCGAAGCGACGGAGGCAGAGATCCGGCAAATAGCCGAGCGGTTTATCCAGCCGTTCGATCTGGGAACAGCCCCGCTTTGGCGTGCCGGACTCATCAAGCTGGCGCCGGAACGCCACCTGTTCATGCTCGATTTGCACCACATCGTCGCAGATGGCGTCTCCATCGGGCTGCTCATCCAGGAATTTGCCCGGCTTTATCGCGGCGAAGAGCTGCCTGAACTGCGCATTCAGTACAAAGATTTTGCCAAGTGGCAGAATGACTGGTTCCAGACCGATGAGTTTGCCGCGCAGGAAGCTTACTGGATCGACCGTTTTGCGGAGGACATCCCTGTTCTGAACCTGCCGACGGACTACCCGCGGCCGTCGGTCAAAAGCTTTGCGGGAGATCGCTTCGTCTTTGGCTCCGGCACCGCTTTGCAAAAAGAACTGCACCAGCTTGCGCACAAGACAGGGACGACGCTCTACATGGTGTTGCTTGCGGCGTACAATGTGCTGTTGTCCAAGTACTCCGGGCAAGAGGACATCGTCGTCGGCGCTCCTACTGCCGGCAGGTCGCATGCAGAGACAAAATCCATCGTCGGGATGTTTGTCAACACACTCGCCTTGCGCAACGAGCCAGCCGGGGACAAAGCCTTCCACAGCTTTTTGGCCGAAGTGAAAACGAACACGCTAAAAGCGTTTGAGCATCAGGACTATCCGCTCGACGAGCTTGTCGACAAGTTGAACATTCAGCGGGATTTGAGCCGCAATCCGTTGTTCGACACCGTCTTTATTTTGCAAAACATGGAGCAAAAGCCGTTTGCAATGGAGCGACTGACCGTGACGCCATATGCGACAGAGGTGAAGCAGGCCAAGTTTGACCTGTCGCTCGAGGCGTACGAGGAAAACGCGGAGATCGTCTTTAGCCTGGACTACTGCACCAAGCTGTTTTCGCGCGAGACGATGAAAAACGTAGCGGCGCATTTCCTGCAAATCTTGCGGGTCGTCGCCGCGAACCCCGAGGTGCTGCTGTCCGAGATCGCCATGCTGACCGCAGAGGAAAAGCAACGCTTGCTGGTCGACTTCAACGACACGCACAAGGATTTTCCGCAAGACAAAACGCTTTCGGCGCTGTTCGAAGAGCAAGCAGAAAAAACGCCGCAGGCGACAGCCGTTGAGATCGGCGAGCAGCAGTTGTCCTATCGGGAGTTAAACGAGCGGGCCAACCAGCTTGCCGCCACGTTACGCGAGCGGGGCGTAAAGCCTGACCAAACCGTAGGGATTATGGTCAACCGCTCTGTGGAGATGGCTGTCGGCATCCTCGCTATTTTGAAAGCAGGCGGAGCCTATGTGCCGATCGACCCGGAATATCCGGAGGAACGCATCGCCTACATGCTCGCGGATTGCGAAGCCCGGCTGGTGCTTGCGCAAAAGCATCTGGGACCGAAGCTCGGCTCCGGGGTGAGCGCGGAATGCCTGTACGTGGACGACGAGAGCGCCTATTCGGCGCAGCGCGCGAATTTGCAGCCGATCCATACCGCTTCCGATCTGGCTTACATCATCTATACATCAGGTACGACCGGAAAGCCAAAAGGGGTCATGGTCGAGCATCGCGGCATTGTCAACAGCGTGTTATGGAAAAAAGCGGAATACAAGCTGACCGTTGGCGACAGAAGCTTGCTGTCTCTGTCGTTTGCCTTCGATGCCTTCGTGCTGTCGTTCTTTGCGCCTGTTCTGTCCGGAGCAACCGTCGTACTGGCGCAAGAGGAAGAAGCCAAAGACCCTGTCGCGCTGAAAAAGCGCATCGCCGCTTCGCGCTGCACCCTGATGACAGGGGTGCCGAGCTTGTTCCAGGCTATTTTGGAATGCAGTACGTCGGCGGATCTCCGTCCGCTGCAAACCGTCACGCTCGGGGGAGAAAAAATCACGGCTCCGCTCGTTGAAAAGAGCAAGCAGTTGAATCCCGATCTCGTTATCGTCAACGAGTACGGTCCGACGGAAAGCAGTGTCGTCGCTACCTCGCTGCGCATAGTCGATACGGATGCCGCGATCACGATCGGGCGGCCGATCGCCAACACCAGCCTGTACATCGTCGACAAATTCCACCAGCTACAGCCCATCGGTGTGATCGGGGAAATTTGCATCGGCGGCCTCGGCTTGGCGCGGGGCTATTGGAACAAGCCGACGCTCACGGACGAGAAATTCGTTCCGCATCCGTTTGCGGCAGGCGAGCGCATGTACAAGACGGGTGATCTCGGCAAATGGCTCCCGGACGGCACGATTGAATTTGTCGGTCGCATCGACGAACAGGTCAAAGTAAGAGGCTACCGGATTGAAATCGGCGAGATCGAGTCGGTTCTGCTCGCGGTAGAAAAGCTGACAGCGGCTGTTGTGGTCGTCCACGAAGATCAGCTCGGTCAGACGTCTCTGGCTGCGTATTTTACTGCCACAGAAAAGCTCGAGGTCGCCAAGCTGTGGTCGCTTCTGGCGCAAAGACTGCCGTCGTACATGATTCCCGCCTATTTTGTGCAGCTCGATCAGCTTCCGCTTACGCCAAACGGCAAAATCGACAAGAAAGCGTTGCCGAAGCCGGAGGGCAAGCCCGTAACCGGAGCGGAATACGCAGCGCCAACGAATGCTGTGGAACGAAAGCTGGCCGAGATTTGGGAGCGCGTGCTGGGGATGAGCGGCATCGGCATTCTCGACAACTTTTTCCAGCTCGGCGGCCATTCCTTGAAAGCGATGGCTGTCGCTGCACAGGTGCATCGCGAGTATCAGGTTGAGCTTCCGCTGAAAGTGCTCTTTGCGCAGCCTACGATCAAGGAGTTGGCCCAGTATGTCGCGACGAGCGGAAAAGAGGCGTATGTGCCGATCCAGCCTGCCCCGTTGCAGGAGTATTATCCCGTTTCGTCCGCGCAAAAGAGGATGTACGTCCTGCGCCAGTTTGCGGACACGGGCACGGTCTATAACATGCCGAGCGCGTTGTACATCGAAGGCGATCTGGACGTCGAGCGGTTTGCGGCTGCCATCGACAGGCTGGTCGAGCGGCACGAGTCGCTTCGCACCTCTTTTCACACCGTAAATGGCGAGCCTGTCCAGCGCGTACACGAACATGTCGAGCTGCATGTGCAGTACGGCGAATTGACGGAAGAGCAAGTGGCGCCAACTGTCGCATCGTTTGTGCAACCGTTTGACCTGGTGAAAGCGCCGCTATGGCGGGTCGGACTTTTCAAGCTGGAGGCAAAACGGCATCTGTTCCTGATGGATATGCATCACATCATCTCGGACGGCGTCTCGGCCGGGATCATCGTGGAGGAGTTCTCGAAGCTGTATCGAGGCGAAGCGTTGCCGGCGCTCTCTGTGCATTACAAAGATTTCGCCCTCTGGCAGTCGGAGCTGTTCCAAACCGACGTGTACAGGAAGCACGAGGACTACTGGCTCCACGCGTTTTCCGGCGACATCCCGGTGCTCGATTTGCCAGCCGACTTTTCCCGTCCATTGGCCCAAAGCTTTGAGGGGGATTGCGTTTCGTTCCAGGCAGACAAACCACTGATGGACGCATTATCCAAGCTCGCCCAGGAGAACCAGTCCACGTTGTTCATGGTGTTGCTGGCCGCTTACAACGTGCTGCTGGCCAAGTACAGCGGACAAGAAGACATCGTCGTCGGAACGCCGATTGCGGGCAGATCGCACGCCGACGTCGAGAACGTTTTGGGGATGTTTGTCAATACGCTCGCGTTGCGAAACTACCCGGCCAAAGCGAAACAATTCCAGGCATTTCTGGAAGAGGTCAAACAAAATACGCTGCAAGCGTATGCGCATCAAGACTATCCGTTCGAAGCGCTGGTCGAAAAGCTGGACATCCGGCGCGATCCGAGCCGCAATCCGCTGTTTGACACCATGTTTATTTTGCAAAACCTGGACCAAAAAGCGTACGAGCTGGATGGGCTGAAACTGGAAGCATACCCTGCCGAGGCAGGCAACGCGAAATTCGATCTCACGCTGGAAGCGCACGAGGACGAGGCAGGCATTCATTTTGCGCTCGTCTACTCGACAAAACTGTTCCGCCGGGAATCCATCGAAAGAATGGCGGGGCATTTCCTGCAAGTGCTGCGCGAAGTCGTTGCCGATCAAACCGTTGCCTTGCAGGAGATCAGCCTGCTCTGCGAGGAAGAGCGGCGGCTTGTCACGGTTGATTTTAACAACACGTTTGCCGACTATCCGCGCGATTGCACGATTCAGGAGCTGTTCGAGCAGCAGGCGGCAAAAACGCCCGAGCATGCTGCCGTCGTGATGGACGGAAAAAGGCTGACGTATCGGGAGCTGAACGAAAAAGCAAACCAGATCGCCCATGTCCTGCGTCGACACGGCGTCGAAAAAGACGGCATCGTCGGTCTGCTCGCCGATCGTTCGCCGGAGATGATTGCAGGCATCTTGGGGATTCTCAAAGCGGGCGGCGCCTATTTGGGCCTGGACCCGGAACATCCGTCAGAACGCCTTTCCTACATGCTCGAAGATGGCGGCGTGAAGGTAGTCCTTGTGCAGAGACGCTTGTTGCCGCTCGTAAGCGAAGGTTTAATTCCGATCGTGTTGGAAGCGGCGAGTCTGGATCAGGAGGACTCCGGCAATCCGGCGATTGTCAACGGAGCGCGGGACATGGCTTACGTGATGTACACGTCAGGCTCGACAGGCAAGCCAAAAGGCGTCATGGTCGAACACCGCAACGTCACCCGACTGGTCATGCATACGAATTACGTGCAAGTCCGCGAAACCGACCGGATGGTGCAAACGGGCGCGATTGGCTTCGACGCCATGACGTTTGAGATTTTCGGCGCTTTGCTGCACGGGGCGAGCCTCTATGTGGTGCGCAAGGACGTCCTTTTGGATGCCGAGAAGCTGGGCAGCTTCCTGCGGGCGAACCAGATTACGACCATGTGGCTGACATCGCCGCTCTTTAACCAGCTCTCGCAAGAAAACCCGGCGATGTTTGACAGCTTGCGCGCCTTGATCGTCGGCGGCGAAGCGCTGTCGCCTGCACACATCAACCGGGTAAAAAGCGCCCTGCCCGACCTGGAAATCTGGAACGGGTATGGCCCGACCGAAAACACGACCTTCTCGACGTGCTATTTGATCGAGAAGCATTTTGCCGAGCAGATTCCGATTGGCAAGCCGATTGCAAACTCCACCGCGTACATCGTCGACGGCAACAATCAGCCGCAGCCGATTGGCGTGCCGGGCGAATTGTGCGTCGGCGGCGACGGGGTCGCACGAGGCTATTTGAACAAGCCGGACTTAACCGCGGAGAAGTTTGTCCCTAATCCGTTTGCGCCTGGCGAAACGATGTACCGCACGGGAGATTTGGCGAGGTGGCTGGCAAACGGGACGATTGAGTATTTGGGCCGGATCGACCAGCAAGTCAAAATTCGCGGATACCGGATTGAGCTTGGGGAGATCGAGACGGTACTGTCCCAGCAGGACAACGTAAAAGAAGCAGTCGTGGCCGTGATCGAGGAAGCGAACGGGCAAAAAGCGCTCTGTGCCTACTTCGTTCCGGAACAGGCAGTCGACGCCACCGAGCTGAGAGACGCGCTGTCCAAACAATTGCCTGGCTACATGGTTCCTGCCTACTATGTGCAAATGGAAAAGCTGCCGTTGACCGCAAATGGAAAGGTCGATCGCCGGGCACTGCCGCAGCCATCTGGCGAACGGACGGCAGGAAGCGCCTTTGTCGCTCCGCAAACGGAAACCGAAGCGAAGCTGGCGCAGATTTGGCAGACGGTTTTGGGGCTTCCAGCCATCGGTATTCACGACAACTTTTTTGAAATCGGCGGTCATTCCTTGAAGGCGATGAACGTCATCACGCAAGTCCATAAAACATTCCAGGTAGAGCTGCCGCTACAAGCGCTGTTTGCCTCTCCGACGATCCATGAGTTGGCGGCCTATATTGCCGAGAGTGCCTTCGAGCAGTTCGAAACGATCCCGCCGACAGAGCCAGCCGCGTATTATCCGGTGTCGTTTGCGCAAAAACGAATGTACATCCTGCATCAGTTCGAAGGAAGCGGGATCAGCTACAACGTGCCGAACGTGCTGGTGCTGGAAGGCAAGCTGGATTACGACCGCTTTGCCGTTGCCATCCAGAGCCTGGTCAAGCGGCATGAAGCTTTGCGCACTTCGTTCCATTCGGTAAACGGGGAGCCGCTGCAACGAGTCCATGCCGAGGTCGAGCTGCCAATCCGCATGATCGAGGCGACAGACGAGCAGGCAGAAGCGCTCGTGCAAGAGTTGATCCAGCCATTTGATCTTGCGACTGCCCCGTTGTTCAGGGTGAACCTGATAAAGCTTGGCGCAGAGCGGCACTTGTTCTTCATGGATATGCACCACATTATTTCCGATGGCGTATCGCTTGCGGTCATCGTCGAGGAAATCGCCAGTTTATACGAAGGAAAGCAGCTTTCTGACCTGCGCATCCAGTACAAAGATTTTGCCGTGTGGCAAACGAAGCTGGCCCAGTCTGAACGCTTCCAAAAGCAGGAGGAATTTTGGACCCGGACGTTTGCCGACGAGATTCCGTTATTAAATCTGCCTGCTGACTACCCAAGACCTTCCGTGCAGAGCTTTGACGGCGACACGGTAGCGCTTGGCACGGGACAACACCTGCTGGAACAACTGCGTCAGCTCGCTAGCGATACCGGTACGACTTTGTTCATGGTGCTCCTGGCTTCGTACCATGTGCTGCTCTCCAAGTACGCAGGCCAGGAAGAGATCGTCATCGGCACACCGATTGCAGGCCGCTCGCACGCAGATGTGGAGCGTATCGTCGGGATGTTTGTCAACACGCTCGCCTTAAAAAATACGGCGGCAGGCAGCCTGAGCTTCCGCGCGTTTTTGGCGGACGTGAAGCAAAATGCGCTCCATGCCTTCGAGCATCAAGACTATCCGTTCGAGCACCTGGTCGAGAAGCTGCAAGTGCGGCGCGATCTGAGCCGAAACCCGCTGTTTGACACGATGTTCAGCCTCGGGCTTGCCGACGCAGCCGCAGGGCAAGTAGCGGGACTGAAGCTGTCGCCGTACCCGGTGAACGGCCATATCGCCAAATTCGACCTTTCGCTGGATGCGATGGAAAAACGAGATGAGCTGCTGGTCCAATTCAGCTATTGCACGAAGTTGTTTGCCAAAGAAACGATCAATCGGCTGGCGACCCACTTCGTCCAGCTTTTGCAGACGATCACCGCCGATCCCGACATCAAGCTGGCCGAGATCAGCGTGCTGTCCCAGGCGGAGACGGAGCGCATGCTGGAGGGCTTCCTCGCAACGAAGAGAGCTTATCCAACGGACAAAACGTTCCAGATGCTGTTCGAGGAGCAAGCGGAAAAAACACCGTACCAGATTGCGGTCGTGTGCGAAAACGAACAACTGACCTATCGCGAGTTGAATGCAAAAGCAAACCGGCTCGCCCGCGTCCTGCGGCGAAAAGGCGTCAAGCCGGAGAGCACCGTCGGCATCCTCGTAGACCGCTCGCCCTACATGGTCATCGGCATGCTGGCCGTTTTGAAAGCAGGCGGGGCATTCGTCCCGATTGATCCGGACTATCCGCTGGAGCGCCAAGCGTTCATGCTCGAAGACAGCGAGGCGAAGCTGCTGCTCACTTTGCAAAAAATGAACAGCCAAGTTGCCTTCCCTTATGAAACCATTTATCTGGATACAGAGAGAGTGGACCAGGAGGAAGCAGACAATCTGGAGCACGTTGCGCGTCCAGAGCACGCAGCATACATCATTTACACTTCCGGTACGACAGGCAAGCCAAAAGGGGTCGTCATCGAGCATCGCAGCTATGCCAATGTCGCGTTTGCCTGGAAGGACGAGTATCACCTGGACAGCTTCCCGGTACGGTTGCTGCAAATGGCGAGCTTTGCCTTTGACGTCTCGACGGGCGATTTTGCCCGGGCACTGCTGACAGGCGGGCAACTCGTCATCTGCCCGAACGAGGTCAAGCTGGACCCTGCTTCGCTGTACGAGATTATCAGGCGCCACGAAATCACCATTTTCGAAGCGACACCCGCCCTGATTATGCCGTTGATGCACTACATTTACGAAAACAAGCTGGACATCAGCCAGATGAAGCTGTTGATTCTCGGAGCGGACAGTTGTCCGGCAGAAGACTTCAAAACGTTGCTTGCGCGCTTCGGCCACACGATGCGCATTATCAACAGCTACGGCGTGACAGAGGCGTGCATCGACACCAGCTACTACGAAGAAACAGACGTCACCGCCATCCGCTCGGGAACGGTGCCGATCGGCAAACCGCTTCCGAACATGACGATGTACGTAGTCGATGCGCATTTGAATTTGCAGCCTGTCGGGGTCGTGGGCGAATTGTGCATCGGCGGAGCGGGCGTGGCGCGCGGCTACTTGAACAGGCCGGAGTTGACGCAAGAAAAGTTCGTGCCGAACCCGTTTGCCCCAGGTGAACGACTGTACCGCACAGGTGATCTCGCGAAGTGGCGCGCAGACGGCCATGTCGAGTTCCTCGGACGCAATGACCACCAGGTAAAAATCAGGGGCGTCCGCATCGAGCTGGGCGAAATCGAGACACAACTGCGCAAGCTGGACGGAATCGCGGAAGCAGTCGTGGTCGCAAGAGAAGACCACAGGCAGGAAAAGGAATTATGCGCATACGTCGTGACGGACCATGCGCTTGACGCCGCAGAGTTACGGGCGAATTTGCTGAAGGAGCTGCCGCAAGCGATGATTCCATCGTATTTCGTAACCTTGGACGCGCTGCCGCTAACTGCCAATGGCAAAGTTGACAGACGCTCCTTGCCAGCGCCGGATGTCACCATGCTGCGAACGACCGAATACGTCGCGCCGCGCTCTGTATGGGAAGACCGACTGGCCCGCGTATGGGAGCAGGTGCTAAACGTTCCGCAAGTGGGCGTGCAAGACGACTTTTTCGCGCTCGGCGGCCACTCCCTGCGTGCCATGCGGGTGATAGCGAGCATGCACAACGAATACCAGGTCGATATTCCGCTCCGCATCTTGTTCGAGAAACCGACGATTCAGGAATTGGCGGCGTTCATCGAAGAGACTGCCAAAGGGAACGTTTTCTCGATCGAGCCAGCGCAACAGCAAGCGTACTACCCGGTTTCTTCGGCGCAAAAGCGCATGTACATTCTCGATCAATTTGAAGGAGTCGGCATCAGCTACAACATGCCGTCGACCATGCTGATCGAAGGCAAGCTGGACCGAACACGGGTGGAAGCGGCGTTCCAGCGCCTGATTGCGCGCCATGACAGCTTGCGCACTTCGTTTGCCGTCGTCAACGGAGAGCCTGTGCAACACATTCACGCGGACGTTCCTTTTGCGCTTGCCTATTCGGAAGTTACGGAAGACGAAGCGCGCGAACTCGTTTCTTCCCTCGTGCAGCCGTTCGATCTCGGGGTCGCACCGCTCATGCGCGTCTCGCTTTTGAAAATCGGCGAGGATCGTCACGTGCTACTCACCGATATGCATCACAGCATTTCCGATGGCGTGTCCTCCGGCATTTTGCTGGCCGAGTGGGTGCGGTTGTATCAGGGTGACGTTTTGCCGGAGCTGCGCATCCAGTACAAAGACTTCTCCGTGTGGCAGCAGGCGTTTTTCCAATCGGCTGCCTTCGAGAAGCAGGAAGCGTACTGGCTCCAGACGTTTGCCGATGAGATTCCCGTGCTGAACATGCCGACGGATTTCGCCCGCCCCGGCACCCAGAGCTTTGCCGGGGATCAGTACACGCTTCAAACGGGCAAACCGCTCGCGGAAGGCTTGAACCAACTGGCGCAAGCGACGGGAACGACCTTGTACATGGTTTTGCTCGCCGCGTACAACGTGCTGCTCTCCAAGTATGCGGGGCAGGAGGACATCGTCGTCGGCACGCCGATTACAGGCAGATCCCATGCCGATCTGGAACCGATCGTCGGCATGTTCGTGAACACGTTGGCGATGCGAAACAAGCCGCAGCGCGAAAAAACGTTCAGCGAATTTTTGCAGGAAGTCAAACAAAATGCGCTGGATGCGTACGGCCACCAGGATTACCCGTTTGAAGAGCTGGTGGAAAAGCTCGCGATTGCGCGCGACTTGAGCCGAAATCCGCTGTTTGACACCGTGTTTACGTTCCAAAACAGCACAGAAGAGGTCGTGGCGCTGCCTGAATGCACGCTTACGCCGTTCATGACCGAAGAAACAGGCAAGCACGCGAAGTTCGACCTGACGCTGATCGCCACGGAGGAGAAAGAAGAAATTACGATTGGCGTAGAGTACAGCACAAGCTTGTTCACGCGCGAAACGATCGAACGGCTAAGTCGCCACTTCCTGGCGATTGCCGCGAGCATCGTGCACAATCCGCACATCCGCCTGGGCGATATCGACATGCTCTCGCTTGAAGAAAAACAGCAGATTTTGGCCGGGTTCAACGACACAGCCGTCAACTATGACCTGGACAAAACGCTGCACCAGCTATTCGAAGAGCAGGTCGAGAAGACACCGGATCAGGCCGCGCTTCTCTTTAACGGGCAAACGCTGACCTACCGCGAGCTGAACGAGCGAGCAAACAGACTGGCAAGGGTACTGCGCGCAAAAGGAATCGGGCCGGACCGGCTTGTGGCGATCATGGCGGAGCGTTCACCGGAAATGGTGATCGGCATTCTCGGCATTTTGAAGGCAGGCGGCGCCTACGTGCCGATCGACCCTGGCTATCCGCAGGAACGCATCCAGTACTTGCTAGCAGACAGCCAGGCAGCCTTGCTGCTCAGCCAAGCCCATCTGCTGCCGCTGTTGGCCCGCGTGTCCAACGAGCTGCCGGAGTGCCTTGAGCTGAACGCTGAACAGGATGCCGGGCTTGGCGGAACCAATCTGCCGCCCGTCAACCAGCCGACTGATCTTGCCTATGTCATTTACACGTCCGGTACGACTGGCAAGCCGAAGGGCGTGATGATCCCGCATCGGGGAATCGTCAATTGCTTGCAGTGGAGAAGGGATGAATACGGCTTCGGGCCGCGCGACAGAGCCTTGCAAGTATTCTCTTTTGCCTTCGACGGCTTTGTCGCCAGCTTGTTCGCTCCGCTTCTCGGTGGAGCAACGTGCGTGCTGCCGCGAGAGGAAGAAGCCAAAGACCCGGTCGCGTTGAAAAAGCTGATCGGCGCAACGGAAGTCACCCACTACTACGGCGTGCCGAGTCTGTTCCAGGCGATTTTCGATTGCTCGGCGGCAACCGACTTCCCGCGCCTGCGCTGCGTCACGCTGGGCGGCGAGAAGCTGCCTGTACAGCTTGTGCAAAAAACAAAAGAAAAGCACCCGGCAATCGAAATCAACAATGAATACGGGCCGACCGAAAACAGCGTCGTGACCACCATCTCCCGTTCGATTGAAGCGGGGCAAGCGATCACGATTGGCCGACCGCTTGCCAACGTACACGTCTACATCGTGGACGACGGGCATCACCTGCAGCCGGTTGGCGTGGTCGGCGAGCTATGCATCGGCGGAGCCGGGCTTGCCCGCGGCTATTGGAACAAGCCGGAGCTGACCGCAGAGAAGTTTGTCGAAAATCCGTTTTGCCCGGGCGAGCGCATGTACAAAACAGGCGACCTGGTGAAATGGCGGCCAGACGGCACGATTGAATACATCGGCCGTGCAGACGAACAGGTCAAGGTGCGAGGGTATCGCATCGAAATCGGGGAGATCGAGAGTGCCGTCCTCGCTTACCAAGGCATCGATCAAGCAGTCGTCGTCGCCCGTGACGATGACGCCGCTTATGGCCCATACCTTTGCGCCTATGTCGTCGCCGCAGCAGAAGTGTCCGTATCCGGCTTGCGAAGCCATCTGGCCAAAGAGCTGCCTGCTTACATGGTGCCGAGCTATTTCGTCCAACTGGAGCAACTGCCGCACTCCGCAAACGGAAAAGTAGATCGCAAAGCATTGCCGAAACCGCAACAGTCGGATGCGACCACACGCGAGTACGTGGCGCCGAAAAATGCGACCGAACAGCAACTGGCATCCATTTGGCAAGAAGTATTGGGCGTAGAGCTAATCGGCATCACGGACGATTTCTTTGAACTGGGCGGCCATTCCTTAAAAGCTACGCTGTTGATTGCCAAAGTGTATGCGTACATGCAGATCGAGCTGCCGCTGAACCTCATCTTCCAACATCCGACGGTAGAAAAGGTAGCCGATTTCATCACGCACAAACGCTTTGAAACGCGGTACGGCAAAGCCATTTTGCTGAATGAGCAAACGGGCAGAAACGTCTTCTGCTTCACGCCAATCGGGGCCCAGAGCGTGTATTACCAGAAGCTTGCCGCAGAAACTCACGGTGTCTCCCTGTACAGCTTTGATTTCATCCAGGAAGACGACCGGATGGAGCAGTATATCGAGGCGATCACCGCGATTGATCCAGACGGGCCGTACACGCTCATGGGCTATTCCTCCGGAGGCAATCTGGCCTTTGAGCTTGCAAAAGAACTGGAGAAACGCGGCCATGTCGTAACCGATCTCATCCTGTTCGACTCGTACTGGAAAGACAAGGCGATCGAGCGGACTGTCGCGGAAACGGAAAACGACATTGCCCAGTTGTTCGCTGAGATCGGCGAAAACACCGAGATGTTCAACATGACCGAAGAAGATTTCCAACTGTACGCGGCCAACGAGTTTGTGAAGCAAAGCTTCGTCCGCAAAACGGTCAGCTATGTCATGTTCCATAACGAACTGGTGAACACCGGAATGACGAATGCCGCGATCCACCTCATCCAATCGGAGCTGGAGGCGGACGAGGACGCTCCGGTGGCAGCCGAATGGAACGAAGCTGCCTGGGCAAAAGCGACGAAACGGCTGATGACGTACAACGGGTACGGCATCCACGCGCATATGTTGGCAGGCCGCTACGTGTCGCAAAATGCCGCGATCTTCCAAAACATCCTGCAGGAACTGTTCATCCTGAAATAAGACGGCAACCGAGTGAGGATTCCCCTTGGGAGAAAGCTTTTCCGGGGGGAATCCATCCCTAACATCTTTGGAGAGGAGCCGCACATGATTTTTCCCAAGCAAGATCCCCACGCAAGGAGCACCTCCGCGTTTGGCTGGGCATTGTCGTTTGTCAAGCCTTACCGGATCTGGGTTGTGATCTGCATCGTTGCTTCGGTGCTCGTGGCGGTGGCAGACATTTGGATGGGCATCCTGATTCAAAGCATGGTCGAACATACAAACGACTTTGACAAGCTGGTCAGCATCGCCCTCATCATTTTTTGTCTCACCATCGTCGGTTTTCTCGCAAAATATTTCATTACGTACGCAGCAGCCCGATTCAGCGCAAGAGCCATGCGGGATTTGAAAAACAAAATCGCTGCTCATCTCGAAAAAGTCCCCATGTCCACGATGGATCAATACCATTCAGGCGATCTCGTCTCTCGCCTGACAAGCGATGCGCAACTCTTGCAAAGTTTTTTGCAGCAACATTTTTTCCAACTGTTTTACTTGCCGGTCGTGTTTGCCGGGGCACTGGCCCTGCTGCTGTCGATCCATTGGAAGCTGATTCTTTTCAGCGTCGCGATCCTGCCTGTTGCAATCGCGGTCACAGGGCGGATGAGCAGACCACTGCAAAAGTACGCCGAGCGGATGCAGGAGCATTTGGGGCAAACCAACGCCATTGCCCAGGACACGTTGTCCGGGATTCACATGGTGAAAGCTTTTCAACTGGAAGACGTGATGTATTGCAAATACGCAGCGGGGATGAAACAAGTGCTGCACAACGGGATACAGGCGGAAAAAAAGCGAGCCTTTATGACCGCACCCGGCATTTTGCTGTTTTCGGCCCCGATCCTGTTTTTTGTCGCCTACGGCGGTTACTTGATCCAGACAGGGGAATTGAGCCTCGGCAGCCTGGTCATTTTCAGCTATTTGCTTCACTTTATTATCGAGCCGCTGTCTCTTGCCCCCGTGCTGTTTGCCCAAGTCCAGGAAACGTCCGGAGCAGCCAAGCGTCTGCAAGAAATTTTTTTGCAGCCTGTGGAGCCAGACGATCAGCCAGCCATTCGCATCAATCCACAAGCGGTTCCGGTCGAGTTCGAGAGCGTCACGTTTGCCTATGACACGACGAACATCGTGGAGGACGTCAGCTTTGCGCTCCCCCGCAACAAAACGGTTGCGCTGGTCGGCTCCAGCGGCAGCGGAAAGAGCACCATTCTGAAATTGCTGTGCGGGTTTTACCGACTCGAAGCGGGCAACGGGTGCGTGAAAATGTTCGGGCATTCCTTGCACGACTGGAATACGGCACAGATGCGCAGCTATTTGTCCCTCGTCTCGCAGGACACGACGCTTTTTCCGGTGTCGATTGCGGAAAACATCTCGTACGGCCGGATTCATGCGACGCGAGACGAGATCATTGCTGCGGCCAAAGCAGCCAATGCGCATGACTTCATCATGGAGCTTCCCCACGGTTATGAAACAAAAGTGGGGGAACGCGGCTCTCGCCTGTCTGGCGGACAAAAACAGCGTATCGCTATTGCCCGGGCGATTTTAAAGGATGCGCCAATTTTGTTGCTGGATGAGCCGACGTCAGCTCTCGATACCGAGTCGGAGGCGCTCGTCCAGGAAGCGCTGGAAAATGTGATGCGCGATCGGACGGTGCTGGTCATTGCCCATCGCCTCTCCACGATCAAAGACGCGGATGAAGTGCTCGTCCTCGAACATGGCCGAATCGTCGAAAGAGGCACGCACTACGAATTGCTTGCCCAAGGCGGCGTGTACACCCGCTTGTATCAAAAACAGTTTGCCACAGAGGAGCAACGAGCGCTGGCAGCGGAGGGGATATAGGAATGTTCATCCAAAAGTTGGGGCAGGAGCTTCTTCAACTGCTGTCGTTGATGAAAGCCAAAAAGCGCGCGTATTTTTTGGGGCTTTTGGGCGATGGAATCGGGCAAGCCTCGGTTTTGGTCGCGTTGCCATTTGTGTTTAAGGACTTGACCGATTTTGCGCATACAAAAGACCCGGCCCTGCTCACCAGAGCGATTGTCACCATCGCCGCGATGTTTTTGTTGTTCAGTCTCCTGTCGCCCTTTTTTAGCTACATCTATCGGCGCTGCGTTCGCGAGCTGATTGCCGACATCCGGCTGCTTGTCTTTCAGCGTTTGAGCCGATTGCCGTTTGCCTATTATGAACAGCACCATTCGGGCGATACGATGTCGCGGCTGGGCAACGATGTCCAACTGATGGAGCGGGCGTACGGAGAGCAATTGAAAACGCTGTGCATCATTTTGTTGTCACTGATCGGGTCTATCATCGGGATGTTTGCCCTGGATGGAAAAATCGCTACGGTGCTTTTGCTCGTAAGCACGTTGACCTTGTACGTGAATGCGCAGTTTGCCAAGTCCGTGCGGCGCATCGGCGACCAGTTGCAGCAGCAGTTGGGGATCGGAACCGAACGGCTGAGCGATTTTTTGGCAGGCTTGCCCGTCGTCAAAATGTTTCATTTACATAACGTCGTGACTGCCCGCTATACGAAAGCCAATGAAGAAGTGGCTTCGTCGGCCATCAAGCAAGGGCATAAGCACGCGCTGCTGGAAGGGACCAACTTTTTCATCCAGTTTGTCAGCTTCGGCGGAATGCTTGTGGTTGGCATCATGCTGGTCGCCAAACAAATGATCGGACTCGGCGTACTGGTCGCCATGATTCAGCAGCAAATGCTTGTGACACTGGCCTTTTTGCAGCTCGGTCAGGTCATCACGACGTTGCAAGGCTCGCTCGCGGGCGCTTCGCGGATCGTCGGGTTTCTCCAGGAGCCGCTCGAACCGGACCAGTACCCGCTCCGTTTCGCCCACGCCGATGATAGCGACAGCATGCTGAAAATGGAGCAGGTCGTCTTCGGATACACCGCCGACACAAAAGTGCTCGATGGAGTATCGCTGCACATCGGACGCGGCCAAATGGCTGCGCTCGTCGGGACGAGCGGCGGCGGCAAAAGTACGGTCATGAAGCTTTTGCTAGGCTATTACCCGCCTGCAGCCGGCTCGCTTTTTCTGATGGGAAAACCGCTCGGACAATACTCGATTGCCGAACTGAGAAGCCTGGTTGCCTACGTGCCGCAGGACGCCTTTTTGTTCGAAGGGACGATTGCAGAAAACATCCGCTACGGTTGCCAGGACGCCACGGAAGAAGATGTCGTGAGAGCGTGCAAAGCGGCCTACGCTCACGATTTCATCCTGGAGCTGCCGGACGGCTATCAGACGAGAACGGGCGAGCGGGGCGCGAAGCTGTCGGGGGGACAGCGTCAGCGCATCGCGATTGCCAGAGCGATCCTGAAACATGCGCCGATTTTGTTGCTCGATGAAGCAACCTCTGCGCTGGATGCGGAATCGGAGTATTGGGTGCAGCAAGCATTGGCGGCTCTCATGCAGGAAAAAACGGTTCTGGTCATCGCGCATCGCCTGTCGACCGTCGAGCATGCGGACATCATTTACGTGCTGCACGAAGGAAAAGTCGTGGAACAGGGGCGGCATGCGGAGTTGCTCGCTCAAAACGGTTTGTACGCCAGCATGTATGAAGTCCAGCAGCGAAAAGACCTACCTGCGCGCGAATGGTCACAGAGCAGCGCCGGCCTCGCATAGCCGTGTTTGGCATCGGGCTACGCTTTTAGGAATCAGGAAAGATGGGGGAAAGAGTTGAAGCTGTTTTGCTTTCCGTACGCAGGCGGACTTCCTGGCATCTATTACAGTTGGAAGTCGAGACTTCCGCCCACGTTTTTGGAAATCGACCCGTTTGAGGTGCGCCCGCACCCTCCCCAGCAAAAGCAGGATACGTTCTTGCCAACCTGCTTTTACGAGCTGCTGGAGGACGTGTGCGAACGGATCACGCCCGCGCTTCACGAGACACGGTTTGCCTTTTTCGGCCACAGTATGGGCGGTCTCGTCGCTTTTGAGCTGACGCGAAAGCTGATGCAAAAGGGAGCGCCGTTGCCCGAGCACTTGTTTTTGTCCGCCTCGCGTGTACCGCATGCGTATCACAAGCTCGTAAAGACGTACAACCTGCCGCACGCCGAGTTCGTCGAAGCGTTGCGCAAGCTCGGCGGCACACCAGAAGACGTCTTGGAAAATCCGGAGCTGCTGGAGCTGTTTTTGCCGATCTTGCGGGCCGATTTTCAAGCGGTGCAGACGTATGAAATGAATCCCGCCCTTCCACGCCAAGTGCCTGTGAACATGACGGTGCTGTACGGTACGGAGGATTCGATTGAACCCGAAGATATTTGGACCTGGCGCGACTACTGCGAGCGGGCATGTCGCTTTTACCCGGTGTCTGGCGGTCATTTCTTCCTGCTCCAGCAAACCGGCCCGATCCTCGAAATCATTCAACATGCGCTGAACGAAGAAACCATGGTGCCAATCCATCCCTCTTTCTAGCAAAGCGGGGTGGCACAATATAAATCCTATCTGAAAAGGTTGGTGTTACGATGAAAACGCAAAAAGCTTTGTCCCGCATGCTGGCAGCCGCTACGTTAACGACGGTACTGGTCTGCCCCACTGTCGCAAGCGCAGCGGCTCCTGCTCCGATGCTGCATGACGACAACCCGAACGGCCATTTTGGGGACTGGTACACGGGTGCAATTCCTCCCAACGTCTCCAATGACAAACCCGTGATTCTCTTTGTGCAAGGCTTGCACTCTACCTACAAAACATGGTACACGGAAGACGGATTTTACGATGCGGCCTATAACGCCGGGTATCGTACCGCTTTTGTCCAGTTGAAGGACGCAGATGGCACTGGCGGAAACATGTGGACAAACGGTGCGAAGCTCGCCGAAGTAATCAAAAAAGTGGCAAATTATTACGGCGTTTCGAAAATCAATGTCATTGCGCATTCCAAAGGCGGCATTGACACACAGACCGCGCTCGTCCACTACGGGGCACATCCGTACGTAAACGTGGTCCATCAGTTGTCTACCCCGAACAAAGGGTCAGAACTGGCGGACCTGGCATACAGCAACTGGGCAGGGTGGCTCGCGGATATTCTCGGCAAAAAAGACGATGCCGTGTACTCCTTGCAAACGTCATACATGGCGAATTTCCGTTCCCAGACCGACAACCGTAGCGAAAACGGTTACACGACCACTTACATGTCTGCCGGAACAGGCGACGATGGCTTGTTTAGCGCCACGTGGTTTGCCCATGCCGTTCTTCCCGGCGAAGACGATGGCGCTGTTTCCGTAGATTCGGCTCTCGGCTTGCCTTACGGGATCAAGAGCTTTACGAAAAACATTTCCCACGGGCAAATCGCGAAAGCTTCGCACACGTGGAACCTGGTCGAGCCGAAACTGAAAAAAGCATCCGCTGCGCTTCGCGAACAACCGAACAAAGTAAGCAAAACCAAAACGAAAGCTTCTGCCGCAGAAGAAAGCTCCTTCATTTTGCGCGGCGGCGAAGTGGAGGACAAGGTATCTGAAACGTTTTTCCTGGAGAGCGGCATTGACAAGCTGAACCTCGACACGATGACTGCCTCGAAAGATACGAAGGTGACATTGATTAGCCCGTCTGGCCAGGAGTATGAGGCAGATTTGAGCAAAAAGAGCAACGCAGAGGACGAACCTCCGATTTTCAGCGATGCCGTTCATCATTTCATTGAAGTCGACGAGCCTGAAGCGGGGGAATGGACGCTTGAGGTAGAGGGCGAAGACGATGCGTTCTTCATGGTCGCTTCGATTGAAGGCGGCGAGCGGGCCAAGGTAAAAGCAAGCAAAAAAGTATTCCAGCAGGGCGACAAAGCGAAAATTTCCGTCGAGCTGGGCAACAACGAAATTGATCCGTCCTTGCTGCAAAAAGCAAATGTGACGCGCTCGCTCAACGGCAAAAAGGCGAGTGTGCTCGACCAGGTGAAGTTTGCCATCAAGGGCGAAGAGCTGACTGGCAATTTTACAGTCCCAACCAAGCCGGGCGTGTACAATCTGTCTTTTGACGTAACGGGCATCAATGAAGACGGCGAGCCATTTACCCGTTCGATCAACTACAATTTTGCGGTAACCGATGACGATGGTGAGTTAGAGAAATAAGCTGCGGCAAACGATGGACGACCCTTTTTACAGGGTCGTTTTTTTCTGTGTCGGCCTTCTCTTCCCGGGGAGAAAAAGCATGTCCGGCTCGACTATGGATGCACGAGGAATGGTACAATGGGAAGATGAGTCAGAAACTACCAGTAGCGGGAGGGTGTTACGCATGAGCGAACCGAATCAGGAGTATATCGTCATCTCGGGAGCGCGGGAAAACAATCTCAAAAACGTATCGTTGCGCATTCCCAAACGGAAGATTACGATTTTCACCGGGGTATCCGGGTCCGGCAAATCTTCCATCGTGTTCGATACGATTGCCGCAGAATCGACGCGCTTGCTGAATGAGAACTTCAGCATGTTCGTGCGCAATTTCCTGCCGCGCTATCCGCAGCCGGATGCAGACGCAATCGAAAACTTGAGTATGGCTGTCATCGTCGACCAGAAGCGGCTGGGCGGCGGTTCGCATTCCACGATGGGCACGATTACCGATATTTCTCCCATTCTCCGCCTGCTTTTTTCGCGGGTGGGGCAGCCGTATGTCGGACAAGCGCACATGTTTTCGTTTAACGATCCGCAAGGGATGTGCCCGGAGTGCAACGGGATCGGCCGCAAATTGGGCGTCGATATGAGCAAGGCGATCGACATGTCCAAGTCGCTGAACGAAGGGGCGATCATGCTGCCGGACTATAAAGTAGATAGCTGGGATTGGACGTTGGTCGTGCAGTCAGGCTCGTTTGACCCGGACAAAAAGCTGCGCGATTACTCGGCGGAGGAACTTGAGCAACTGCTGTACGGCAAAGCGAGGAAAGTGAAGCTGGACTTCGCCGGAAAGGCGACGAACATTACCGTGGAAGGCGTCATCGAGAAGTTCACCAACAAGTACATCAAGCAGGACGTGAAAACGAAGTCCGAACGCACCCAAAAAGCGGTCGCCCCGTACATTATCGAAGGGCCATGCCCTAGTTGCCGCGGCGCAAGGCTCAGCCAGGCCGCGCTCAGTTGCAAAATCAACGGGCGCAACATCGCGGACATGTCTGCCATGGAGGTCGGCCAGCTCATCCGCGTCATCCGGGAAATTGACGACGCCACCGCCGCCCCGATCGTCAAGTCGCTGACAGAGCGGCTGCAGCATCTGGTCGATATCGGGCTGGACTACTTGACGCTGGACCGGGAGACCGATACGCTGTCCGGCGGCGAGTCGCAGCGCGTCAAGATGGTCAAGCATTTGAGCGGCAGTCTGGTGGATGTCACTTACATTTTCGATGAGCCGAGCGTTGGCTTGCACCCGCGCGATGTCCATCGGCTAAACGGCTTGCTGCAAAAGCTGCGCGACAAAGGCAATACCGTCATCGTCGTCGAGCATGACCCGGATGTCATCAAGGTAGCCGACCATATCGTCGACGTCGGGCCTCACGCGGGCAGCCGCGGCGGCAACATCATGTACGAAGGCAGCTTCCAGGGTCTGCTGGAGTCAGGCACCCTGACAGGCACGCACATGAAGCGGCCGCTGCAGTTGAAGCAAGATTGCAGGCAGCCGTCCGGCAATCTTTCCATTAAAGAAGCTACTTTGCACAATTTGCAAAACGTGAGTGTGGACATTCCCACAGGCGTGCTGACAGTCGTGACGGGTGTCGCCGGCTCAGGCAAAAGCACGCTCATTAACGAAGTATTCCTCCGCCAGCATCCGGACGCCATCGTCATCGACCAGTCGGCAGTAGGCGTGTCGACGCGCTCGAATCCCGCCACCTACACAGGGATTATGGACGATGTGCGCAAGGCGTTTGCTTCCGCGAACAAGGTCAATCAAAGCTTGTTCAGCTTCAACTCCAAAGGCGCTTGCGAGAACTGCCAGGGGCTCGGGGTCGTGTACACAGACCTGGCCTTCCTTGAGAGCGTGAAGCTGCCGTGCGAAGTATGCGGCGGCAAGCGGTTCAAGGAAGAGGTGCTCGACTACAAGCTGAACGGCAAGTCTATCGCAGATGTACTGGAAATGACAGTGGAGCAGGCGTTGGACTTTTTCGAGCTAAAAGAAGTCGTCCGCAAGCTGCAGGCGCTAAGCGATGTGGGGCTGAACTACATTACGCTCGGCCAGCCGCTCAGCACGCTCTCGGGCGGGGAATGCCAGCGCATCAAGCTGGCCAGCGAGCTGCATAAAAAGGGCAGCATTTACGTCATGGACGAGCCGACGACAGGACTGCACATGTCAGATATCGGCCACCTTTTGGAGATCATGAACCGCCTCGTGGATGCGGGCAATACCGTGATCGTCATCGAGCACAACCTCGAAGTCATCAGCCAGGCGGACTGGATCATCGACATGGGGCCGGACGGTGGGAGCAAAGGCGGCCAGGTTGTGTTTGAGGGCACACCGTCGCAGATCGTCCATGCGGAGCAGTCGATCACGGGGAAGTATTTGCGGTAATAGAAAACAGTCATGGAAAGGAGAGCGCACATCATGCCAGACAAGCAAAAGACAATCCCGGACAACACGGCGGTGCGAGTCGCATTGTGGCGGGCATTGCACGTCCGGCTCGACTCCGCACCACATGTGCTTGCAGACGAAGTTGGCCTGCAACTGGCGAACCCGGACGCCGATTGGCGCCAGCGCCCCGATATGGACCCGCAGTTCTCGCGCAGCTTCCGGGCGTCTATCGTAGCTCGTGCCCGCTTCGTGGAGGATCTCGTCAGCGAACAAGCCGATCAGGGCGTCACGCAATACGTTATTCTCGGTGCAGGTCTGGACACTTTTGCCCAGCGTCGCCCGGAGATCGCCGCGAACATCCGCGTCTTCGAAATTGACCAGCCCGAGACACAGGCATGGAAGCGGCAGCGGCTGCTGGACCTTGGCTTTGGTATCCCGGAATGGCTGCGGTTCGTCCCGGTAGACTTCGAGGCAGACCAGTCCTGGCTGGAGCAGCTTAAGGCTGCCGGCTTCGACCCGAGCCGCCCGGCTGTGGTCGCCTCGACTGGCGTTACCCAGTACCTCACAAAAGACGCCATTGCCGCCACTTTGCGCCAGGTAGCGACGCTCGAACCTGGCTCCACGCTGGCGATGACGTTCCTTTTGCCGATGGAGGCCACAGCTCCCGAGGTCCGTTCCGGATTTGCCACATCCGCAAAGGGCGCGCGTGCAAGCGGAACCCCGTTCATCAGCTTTTTCACGCCGCCGGAAATGCTAGCTTTGGCCCGCGCGGCCGGGTTCCGGGAAGTTCAGCACGTGTCTGCAAGCGAGCTTGACCAGCGGTATTTTAGCGGTCGAGCAGATGGGCTGCGGTTGCCTAGTGGAGAGGAGTTTCTTCTAGCGAGTACTTAGGTTAGGCTGTTGGGAAAATGTGCGAGTCGGCTGCACCGTGCAGGGAGATACATCTGCACTTTTTCCTTTGCCAAAAGCAAGGTGTAGGATAAATACCTATGCCTTGCTTTTTGATTTCACCTTTTTGGCTCGCAGGAAAAGCATGCGCTTGCCGCAATGCGATATTTGTCCCGCGATAGCAGGAGCGCACAAAGGGCTAAAGATGTTGCGCGGCGACGTTTTGTTCCGCCTCTGGAAACAACTGCACATCGAGCTGGTCATGTTATAATTACTCTTGGCCACCGATTTTTTCTGGCAACGTACATGCAAGGGCTATCTCCAAATGGACCAGTTCGTTCAATGTAATCAAATTGGCGAACGGGCGCATGTGCAAATGTTTGCTCAAACCAACCAATTATCCTTTCATTTGTAATTAGTTCTATATCTACAATCAGAAGTTTGGTATTCCGCAAAAAAGTGTGCCTCTTCCTTACTTTGTTTCATCATACCGGAATCTACTGACTATTGTCATAATTGTCAAATAGGAGAGTTGTATTCCGTTTTCCACGAGCAGTCAAGCTTTTTGGGGGAAATTTTTACGCCGATCTTTTCCGTTTTTGCAGTTGTCGAGGCGGCAAGACAAGAGATCACGAGGGCCAAGGTTTCGGGTGTTTATCAAACCGTCATTTTCAGCGCTATCCGCTTAAACTCCTGAGCGGAAAGGCAATCCGGCAAAAGCGACGCCAAACCGAGGGAGCCGAACAGGGGAGAGAGGAGCATCAAACAACCAGGTGGAGGAGTCCGTTGCGAGGATTAGAGTTACTAACCATCAGCCAAGAGCAAGGGGGGCAATTCGGGAAGTCGAATTTTATTTGAAGCTGGGGGCAAAATGCCAACCCGTGGTGAGGGACACGAACATCAAACAAAAATGATTAGATTTTGATTCAATGATGAGCGAAACTCATTTCGTTTTCCTTTCAGTTCATAAAACAGCCATTTCATGAACTGAAAGGAAAACTTGAAACTTTGACTGTGGAGGGCTACTACTTGGTTCTTCTGACGTCGACAAAAAGCATTACTGACAACTGTTTATCGTTACTGACAATTTCTCATAACTTACAACACGCTATTAACATGCAATCCCATTGCGAATCTGGATATAGCATCAAACTATGCAAAATCTATGGACGGAACCATAAATTTAAGCCATACGCAGTTATTGGAGCTGCTGCTGCATACTTAACACACTTAAATCGTACATAATCAGCACACATCATCCAGCGTAACCACACCCATGCATTTCTTGCTCTTTTTATAAGTTTACATAATATATATTATCGGACTCAAAATAAAATGGAGAAAGCAGCAGTGAGATGCGCTCGCCTATTGCCTGTTTGAGTAACAAGAGCTACACAACTTGGATTGGCTACTAGCCGTAGATCGCCAACTGCGCATTTGCGGATTAAGCAACGAAATCAGCAACAAACAGCAAACTTCGCAAATTCAACATCAACTTCAATCAACAAACCTCAATATCCGTTAGCAACCTGCATACATCAGTTAACATACGCTCAGACGAAATTTTCATTTGACAAAAATGACAAAAAGCATGTTCTGACAATAAGCCACATCAGCAACCTTCCACCAAACTCGACCATTCCCTTCAGATACTCGCACTCGGGTCCCACATTCGGCGCGCGGTATTTTCGCTGCCTGAAAACGGTCAGTAGACCACATGCGATGCGAAAAAGCTCCAGTCAAAATTCACTATAAAGTAACTTTTTTAAGTATTATATAAAATTGTATTTACATTTATTGGAAATTAATATATAGTATAATCGAGATCACTATACCTAAAAATTCAAATTCACCCACCTGGAGGTCCCGACATGACGAAAAGCAAAACAAACTCGACGGCAACCGCCACCCGTTCCCAAAAACGCTCCTACGAAGACACCTTGAACAACCTGGCCCACTACCTGAAAAAAGAAGCCAAGAAAAAGTAAACATAAAAGAGTGCCCAAAAATAGCGGCACTCTGTTTTGACGTATATGAACTATGAACATTCCTTCCCCTTCGCCCTATCCTTCGCTTCCCTTCTCCAGATCAGAAGATATAAAGATAAGACTCCAAGAGGACTCCCACCTTACTCCCCTTCTTGCCCTTCCATCCAATCCACCAAATAAAAATCCGTCAACAGCCGAACGATTTGCCCGTCTGCGTCATAGCCGATATAGCTCGCGTAGCTGCCATCACCCCAGCCGCTGGAAAACATCGCGATGTTGCACCCATCCCCCATATCTTTGACGAGCCAGCTTCTCGTATGCTTGTACGTCTGATCCATTTCCGCCATCAACGCCTCGGAAAATGCCTCATCCTGCTCCAAACGGCTCTCCAGGCGCTTGCACGCCTTTTCGTCCATAAAAGCGCCCGTTCCGGCGTCCACGCCGTAGCCGAAAAACTCATTGGCGGCGAGCTGCGTCACATCGGAATTTTCCCAGACAGCCATTTTCCAGCTAGCGACCGGCCTGTCGGCAAAAACGATCCGGGCCAGCGCGACGCGCTCATCCGGCTCCATTTCCCCTTGTGTCGCACCTGCCGCGTCCAAAGGCGTTACCTGGGCGATCGCAAGCTGCACCGGAAACGAGCCTGTCGGAAATGTTTCGGTAAACGGCTCGGTTTCAAACATGACGAGCGGATCGTTAGCGACGATTTTTCCCGTTGGCACCTGCAACTGGCCAATCTCCTGGGGCACCAGGCGGTATTCGTAGTTATGCTGCTCCGTGCGGAAGCCTTCTGTAAACGCTGTTTCGAAAAAATCCGGGTAATGCTGTCTCAAGCTTCATTCCTCCTAGCAAAGCGATATAGTGAGCGACAGAATGAAGCAACCCACTGTCACGTGTTGCCAGCGGGTTGTCAGTCTTCGCGATGGTTATTTGGTTAAGGCTGCGTCCAGCGCCACTTCGATCATTTCGTTGAAAGTCGTTTGACGCTCCTCGGCCGTCGTTTCTTCCCCGGTCAAGATATGGTCGCTTACTGTCAAAATGGACAAGGCGTTGCGCTTGTACTTGGCAGCGAGCGTGTAGAGCGCGGAAGACTCCATTTCTACGGCGAGCACCTGGTAGCCGGCCAGCTTTTTGTACAGGTCAAAATTCTCGCGGTAGAAGCTGTCGCTTGTGAAAATATTGCCGACCTTCACTGACAGGTTGCGCTCGGAAGCGACCTGGTAAGCTTTGTGCAGCAGGTCGAAGCTTGCTGTCGGGGCAAAGTCAATCTGGTTAAACAACAGGCGATTGACTTGCGAATCAGAAGAAGCGCTCATCGCAATGATGACGTCGCGCACCTTGATGTCCTCCTGGATCGCTCCGCACGTGCCGACGCGAATCAGGTTTTGCACGCCGTAAGATTCCATCAGCTCGTTGACGTAGATCGAAATCGAAGGCACACCCATGCCTGTCCCTTGTACGGATACGCGCTTCCCTTTGTATGTACCTGTAAATCCGAGCATGCCGCGCACTTCGTTGTAGCATTCGGCACCTTCCAGGAAGGTCTCGGCAATGTATTTGGCCCGCAGCGGATCGCCTGGCAGCAAAATGGTGTCCGCAATTTGGCCTTGCTTGGCTCCGATATGTATGCTCATAATCGCTTGCTCCTTCGCTTTCAAAAAATTTCCTACCAGCTTATCGTACTACAAAAACCGAACGCTGCAAAATGAAAAATATAGAGCGATACTTGTCGCAGCATCGCTTGTTTGAGGTTTTTCACTTGTCCTTTGCTTGTGCTTGCCAAAGGGAGAGCGCTTCCAGATGATCTCCTAAGTCTGTCAGGGCGCTTGTGCTGTCTCTCGCCTGCTCTGTTTTTGCCGCTTTGGCAGAGACGCGCTCCTTCGCGGTGCGCACGGGGGTTACTCGCAGCTCTTTTTGCAGCGCGATCGCCTGGGCGACAGCCGGAACGAACAAATGATGCGCGCCAATCGACGCCGCGGCCTCCCGGGTCATGGCAAACGGAAGATCGCCCATCGACGAGCTGCCGAGCTCGCTTCGCTCGAGCAGGTTGTTCAGAAAACACTTCGCCAGCTCTACTGGATCTTGCCCAATTTTTTCGCTCGCAGGAAAAGCATGCGCTTGCCGCAACGCGATATCTGTACCGCGATAGCAGGAGCGGACAAAAAGCTGAAGCTGTTGCGCGGCGACGATCTGTTCCGCCCCCAGAAACAGCCACACATCTCCTGCCGCTTCGCGCGCGCCGATCGCCCGCCAGACGTCTTCCCCGAGCGCATACGGGTAGGCAAAAACGCGGAGGACGGGCGACGCCGAGTAAGCGAGCACATGCTCCAGTGACCGATCATGGCTGCCGTGCACGACGACGACAATCTCTAGCGGACAGAGCTTTTCTGCCTGCTTGAGCACCTTGACGATCGTGTCTTCGTCCTGCTCCACCCCGATGATAATGCTTAGTCTGTCCTGATTTTCCAATTTGTCCACATCGCTAATGCGACCGTTTTTTGCGACTTTGCGCCCTTTTGCGGGTTCTTTTGGGCCTTTCTTTCCGTTTGGCACCCCATTCATCCCCCTCCTTTTCGCGGGATTCCTGATAGAATACGGAACGCAAATGCAGCAGTCCAGGCGCTTGCACCAGGATGCGGTGCCGCTCTCCATCAGGCAAGGCGCCACGCACGTCTTTATCCTGCAGGAGCAGTTGAATCGCTTCGCCATGCTCCTGGAATATCAAAGCTTGCTTTTTGGCCAAAGGCTGATTCGCCGCTGACCTTTTCCGCGCTGCTTGGCCAGTCGAGCCAGATGTCACGAGCGTAATCGCCAGAGCCTTTTGCACAGCGCGGACGAGCGCAGCCGCCGGAACGTGCAAATGGTGCTGCCCGATCGCTTCCAGCGCTTTGCGGTTCAAGGCAAACGGAGCTTTTTCCAAGGAAGCGCTCCCGAGCTGCTTTTGCCCGAGCAGATGGTTCAATAGCGCATAGGCACAGCGCTCTGACGACAGCTTGCCTTTCGTCGTCAACACGCGGCACCCTGCGGAGAGAACGAGGTCGTAGCCTTTCAGCAAGGCTGCGGTGTATTTTTTCAAGGAACCGAGAGGAAGCGTGATGCCTTCCTCCAAAAACAGCAGCACGTTTCCTTGAGCGTGCTGCGCCCCGATTGCCCGGCACTCGCTGGCCGTGGCCTGCTCGCTCGCCGGAACTACTTTGGCGCCCCACACGTATTCGCTGTCTGCCGCGTGCGGGGGCAAGCCTGCGCAGACGATTATCACTTCTGTAGCCAAAGCCACCTGTTTGGCGATGTGAACCAGTCGTTCCACATTCCTGGCTCCGCCATGGGTGGGGATAATGACGGACACGAGGCTTTGCGCATAGTTTTGAGAGTCCACTTCCCCTTCCCCCTCGCCAGAAAAGTAAAGCTATATCGGTAGTGTACGTACTGCTTGATCGTTTGGACACGGCTGCTATACCCGCGTCGCTCATACAAATCCGCATGCCAAAAAAACAGGACGGCGCTTTGCTCTCCGTCCTGTTTTTGATTTTGTCGGGTCGATCAATTGACACGGCGCTCCAGGTTGCGCTGCCGGACTCGGCGCATTCGCCGCGAGCGGGAAAACGTATAGCCGATCAAAAACAGATTCATTCCCAGCCAGGCGATCAAAAGCCCGTAACGCGCGTAGGAATGGCTGCTGTCGTCGTCCGCCGCGCCAAAGCCAAAAGCGGCGCTTGCTGCCTGCACGCGCTGCGCAGGCGGCTCGTGGCGCTCCAGCGGATACGTCATCGCCAGTTCTCCGGCGGACACCGAAAGCTGTCCGTCTGCGGTCAGCTCCACGAGCGGCTCGCTCCCGACCGGAACCGTGGCGTACAAGTCTTCCTTGGCCGTATAGCTCACCTGGTTTGTGTCGCCTGGAGCCGCAATGGCGGAATAGCGCTCGCCTTTTGCGGCGATCTGTTTCGTTTCGTATCCGTTCAGCCCGAAATCGAGCAGCTTGGTCACGTCTTTGTAGGCGTAATTGCCGGAAGCCGCTTTCATCGTGACCGCGATCATTTCCGTATCGCCGCGCTTGGCAGAGCCAACCAGCGTATGCATCGCCTGATCGGTAAAGCCGTTTTTAATCCCGGTCGCGCCGGGGTAATCGCGCAACAGCTTGTTGTGGTTGATAAGCTCCGACTTCCACTCTCTTCCGTCCCAGGGGAGGCGGTTCGTTCCGACGATCTCGCGGAAAATCGGGTTTTTCATCGCGTACTGCGCGATTTTCGCCATGTCGGCCGCCGTCGTATAGTGCTCCGGGTCGTGCAGGCCGTGCGCATTGGCAAAATGCGTTTCGGTCACGCCGACCTTTTCGACCAAAAACGCGTTCAATTCCTCGGCGAACTGCTCGGTGGACCCGCTCATATGCTCCGCAATCGCTGTCGCCGCATCGTTGCCGGAGTGCATGAGCAGGCCGTATTCCAGCTTGCGCAGCGAAACCTGCTCGCCTTCGCCCAAATAAACCCGGGTTCCCTCTTCATATCGGGCTTTTTTGGAAACCGTGACAACGTCGTCCGGATTTCCTTTTTCAATGGCGTAAATGCCAGTGGCAATTTTCGTAATGCTTGCAGGGTACAGCTTCACATGAGGGTTCTTTTCAAACAGGACTTGTCCCGTTGTCGCATCAATGAGGATGGCCGATTCGCCAAACAGCTCATTTGGTGTAATCGATGACGATCCCTCGGCAAAAGCCACAGGCACGTCAAGGTTGAAAATAACCGTGACCACAACGAGAAGGTACGTTAGTAGAAGACGCATGTTAGTCTATATCCTTTCCTTGCTTGTCGGGTGTTAACGTATGGCTTTTGGCTTCAGGAAGCTTCGCGAGTCTGCTATTTCAAACGCTTTCCCAGCAAATCGTGAATCATTTTAAACTTGGGATTGTCTGCAAACGCCTCTTCAAAGCCGCTGACGTGCTCGCGGTACAGGGCTGCGGCGGACTCCACATCTTGTTTCACGTACAGCGAAAAAATTTCCTCCAGCTTTTCTTCCAAAGTCGAATCCACCTCGGCCGGCGTGAGGATTTCATGGCGCAGGTTGTTCATCAGCACGTCTAGCTGATGAGTAATGACCGAAGCCTCGTGCAGTTGCTGCATCACGTCGGTTGGAATGTTTCCGGCGTATTTGTAGCGCAGCTCGTGCTCGTTTGTCGCCCAGAAGTTCATGCCGAGTGTACGAATTTGGATTTCACAAAAAAGGGTACGCTTTTCGCTCCCGTGATATACAGTGTAGGAAACGATCATATGGATGCTGCGATAGCCCGAATCTTTTGGCGTGGAGATATAGTCCTTGATGTCATGAATGACGATATCCTCCCGTTCCTGCAGCAACTGCTGAACTTCGCGGACGTCATCGACGTAGCGGCAGACTATGCGCAAGCCAGCGATGTCCTGGACTTCCTTCGCCACTTCGTCCTGCCAGTTGGCTTGCTGAAAATCGATTCCTTTCTCATTGGCTTTCTTGATGAGACTGTCCACTTTTTTGACCCGTCCCACCACGAACTCAATCGGAGAATAGCGGCCGCTTTTCAGAAAGCCGTACTTGATTCCTTTCAGTTTGAGCTTCAATTCCTCTACTGCCTGTTCATACGGTGCCAAGAAATGGACCATATTGTTCAAGACTTTGCTTGGCACATGGGTAACTCTCATGAAAACACCTCCAATTACTTCCAGAGGAAAGGTGATGCATCAAAAAACGGCTGCGGATTTACGTACGTATTGCCAATCAACATGCCGTAATGAAGGTGAGGGCCTGTGGAAAAACCTGTGGTGCCCATAAGCCCGATCACCTGTCCCTGTTTCACTTCCTGCCCGGTCGCAACCGCAAGCTTGGACAGATGCGCATAGATCGAAAAGACGTTCATGCCGTGGTCGATAATGATCGTGTTTCCGGTCAAATAGAGCGAGTCGGCCAAAACGACCTTGCCGTGGTTGCTCGCCCAGATCGGCGTTCCGGTTTTGTTCGCAATGTCAATCGCTGCGTGGCGGTTGGCGGGCACTCCGTTTACGACGCGCTGATAGCCAAAAGGTGTCGTCAATGTCCCTTTTGCCGGCATCGTAAACGGTTCGCTAAAGTACGGCGTCGCCCGGGAGCTTGCGCGAGCGGCGTTGATTTTCTTCTGATCCGCGTTGATCCGGGCCGTGTCCTGCCGCATCGCATTCATTTGCTTGCTGACGGTCAGCTTGTCCACGGCAAATTGCTTCGGCTGAACCGTCAAGGTTGCCGTGAGTTTTTTATCCGCTGATTGCACGTTGTAATCTCCCGGCTTCACGTCAAATGGAATCGGGATAAATCGGGCATACTCGTTAGAAGAGGGCTGCAAACGGTACGATCGCGAGAAGAGTGTAACCGTTTGAGGCTGTTTGCTGCGCACGAAAATGACATCACCGGGATACGTCCTGGCTGGCGTCACGCTAATCGATGGTTGCTGTTTCTCTACACTCGCGTAAGCGCCTTCCAGTACTTGGCTGCAAGCGGCCGTTCCGGACGTGAGCGTCAGGGCAACGACCGTCATCAAACTGACCATCGATTGAAACATAGGCATGCTCCCTCCCATTTTCTAGTATAACAAAACAGGCTTTGAAAGGAAAAAGAAAAAGAAGGCTATCCGACTAGCCTTCTCCAATCCATTGCAGCGCGCCCTACAGTTTTTTCGTGTAATCAGCCATCATGTCCATGATCGACTGCACGCCTGTCAGCATTTCGCTGGCTCGTTTTGTTTTTTGCGAGATGTTGTCAAAATCGAGGCGCCCTCTTTTGCGGTCATTCCAACGCTTGAACAATTCTTCGGCCATGCCGGGATTGCTGCGGACGGCCCGGACGCGCATGGAGTCTTCCACGACCCACGCTTCGAATTCAGGATTTTCCCGCAGAAGCTTTTTCACTTCTTTTTTCTTCATCGTCGAAACGTCACTCCTTTCGCGTGTACAACCAAAATAGAGAGCTGTTCGTTACACCATATGACTAGTCCGCGAATGTGCTTGTGTGTTTGCACCCTGTCAAAAAGAAAGGGCTGCAAGCCAAAACAAGAAAGGCCCCGTGCAAGGGACCTTTCTTCATCCAACTATTTACTTGTCAAAAGCTTGTGCTTAGCGGCCAGCCATTTGTTGCTCAGCGAAGCTTACCAGACGCTTGGTGATTTCGCCACCAACAGATCCGTTTTGGCGGGAAGTAGTGTCTGGGCCGAGATTTACACCAAATTCAGATGCAATCTCATACTTCAGTTGATCCAGAGCTTGGTTCGCTTGAGGAACTACCAGGTTGTTGCTGCTTCCGTTGTTGTTAGCCATGATTGATTCCTCCTGACGCGTTTTTTTCTCCCGGGACGGATTTGAACCGCCTGCTTCTTCGCCTCCCACCGACTGAGACCGGAAGATGATTTTGAGGTCCAAGAGGCGGTGGTTCAACCTCTTGTGCTACTATCATCCCACGAGATCCTAAGTCCATACGCCTTTTGCAAATGTAAAATCTGTCAAAGCTGTCCCCCTGCTTTATGCTATAATGAGGCGTAAAGTTTGGAGCTGAGAGGAGTCACCATTTGTGAATGAAACAGGGAAAGTACTGCTCATCGATGGCATGAGCTTTTTATTTCGCGCCTTTTACGGGTCTGCCTGGGGCGGCGCTTATCGGCAAACGTCCACAGGCGTCTACACCAATGCGGTCTACGGCTTTACGAAAATGATGCTGGACTACGCCGAGCTGGTTCGCCCGACCCACCTGATGGTCGGCTGGGACGTCGCGTCGCGCGAGTCGCTCGTGCGCAGCCAGTGGTTTGACGGCTACAAATCCAATCGCACGGCGCCGCCGGACGAGCTGATTCCGCAGTTCGAGCTGGTCAAGGAAATCACCGCTGCCTTTTCCGTGCCGAACCTGGGCTGTCCGGGTTACGAAGGCGACGATGTTTTGGGGACGCTGTCCACGCGCCTCGCCGCAGATGGCCATGAGATCGTCATCGCGACGGGCGACTACGACAGCTTGCAGTTGGTCGATGAAAACGTCAGCGTCAAAATCTTGAAAAACGGCGGCAAGCACGAACATTACGACCCGGCGAGCCTGCGAGCCCTGCGCGGCATCGCTCCGGAACAGGTCGTAGATGTCAAAGCGCTCATGGGTGACACGTCAGACTGTATTCCAGGCTGCCCGGGCATCGGGGAAAAGACGGCGACCAAGCTGATTACCGAGCACGGCAATCTGGACAACCTGTACGACAACTTGACGAGCTGCACGCCGAAAATGCGCAGCAAGCTGGAAGAGCATCGCGAGCAGGTGTACTTAAGCCAGAAGCTGGCGACGATCATTCGCGATGTGCCTGTCGAGTTTTCCATGGAGGAAGCCGCTTGGCAATACGATTCTGAAATGGTGCTCAGCAAGTTTGAAGAACTCGAATTTGGCCGCAGCTTGGCGACAAGAGTTGGCTAGCAAAACAAAGACGAGCATCCCGTCCCACTTTTCGCGATCAAAAGTGAAACGGGATGCTTTTTTCGTGCTTGTCGGGAACCCCCCGATCTATTCAGGAAGAACATTTTATCTCGTATATGTTCACCATGAGTTCATACGTCTTGTTTACAAATTCAAGCCGGTTCGGCGCTTTTTTGAAAAACTCCAGGGCGAGCTTGGCGTTTTCCAGCGCTTCCTCATACTGCCCGTCCACGTACAGCGTCTCGGCAAGAGCGTATTGCGCTTCCGCCAACAGCTCCTCCACCGGGCCATCATTCATCACCTTGTAACAGAGCCGTTTGGACTCTTCCAACTGGCCGTTGAGTCGGTACGCCTTTGCCAGCTCAATCGTTGTATTGTTCGTGGAATGGTGTCGGCCGGCTTCTTGGTGCAGCTCGTAAGCGGATTGCAAATGTTCAATCGCTTCTTCGTAGCGGCCTGTTCTTCTGTACAGCATCCCCAGATTGTGGTCGAGAGCGGCTTCCAGCCGTTCGTCGGGAATGATTTTCAAAATATCCAGCACCTTCAAAAAGCTGCGCTCCGCTTCCTCGAAATGGGACAGCTTGTGATAACAAATCCCCATGACAATATGTATGTCTGCTCCGTTGTAGAGCAATCTTTGCGAAACATTCAACTCTTCTGCACGCTTCAGCCATTCAATCGCGGACACGTGCTCGTCGAGGACGCCGTGCATCACGCCTTTGGAATAGTAGGCAAGCACCTTTTGCACCCCGCCGATTTCATGCCTGTCGATCAGTTGGTTGGCCGTCATCAAGTAAGGAACGGCTTTGTGCGCTTCCCCGACCTGCGAGTAAAACAGCCCGATGGAGGATAACCCCCTCACATAGTCGGTAGGATTTGCTTTTTCTTCGTACGTTTTTTTCGCCAGGGCAATGCTGAGCAGATATTGTTTTTCCGCAACCGCAAAATTCTGACTTCTATGATGAAAGCGAGCATTCGCCCACCAGTATATGCTTCTGTCTTCTGCAGCGACTTGTTCTACATCCAGATTGTCAAATGGCTTTTTCGCTTCCTCCCACTTGTTCTCTTCTATTTTGTTGACGATATGCTGTAAGATTAGATGTGTCTCTTTCTCCGTTACCTTTCTCATCAACAGGTCCTCCTGACATATAAGGTTAGCTCCCTATATTCTATCCAACTTTTTACATAATTTACAAGTTGTTCTTTTGGAGGTATAATAGAAATAGTTTCCAAATCTAGTAAATATGAGCTCTTCACCATTAAACGTGCTTGATCTTCCTCTAGCGTAGTTTTTCACTTTTTTATATGGCTGGTTTACACTCCA
>NZ_JBYSWV010000113.1:0-937 GCF_058781555.1 Brevibacillus sp. FW306-2-1A-C05A | reverse complement strand
CATCGGTACATATGTTCGTATTGATTGGGCGTGAAGTACCCAATGGATGAATGGATGCGTTTTCCATTATAAAAGCAAGTGATATACTCAAATATCGCTCTTTTCGCTTGTTCTCTCGTTTTGAATTTTTCCAGATAAACGAGTTCTTTCTTCAGTACGCTGTGGAAAGACTCGATGCAGGCGTTATCGTAACAGTTTCCTTTGCGGCTCATGCTTCCGATCATCTGGTATTTCTCCAGACGCTTCTGGTACTCAGTCGAGGCATACTGGCTGCCGCGATCAGAGTGGTGTAAAAGCCCCGGAGCTGGTCGCTGACGGTTGTAGGCTTGATCTAGCGCGGCGATCACGAGTTCTTTTGTCATCCGCTCCCCCATGTGAAAGCCTACGATCTTACGCGTATACAAGTCCATCACACTGGCTAAATACAACCAGCCTTCGTCTGTCGGGATATAAGTGATATCCGTCATCCAGACCTTCCCCGGCGCGTTTGCGGTAAACGTTTGGTTTAGCACGTTTTCGGCCACAGGCAAATGGTGCTTCGAATTCGTTGTCGCCTTGTATTTCTTCACCGTACGGGATTTCAGCCCGAGCCTTTTCATCGTACGAGCGACGGTTTTCTCGGAAACCTGAACCCCTTCCTTTTTCAGTGCTTCCAAGACCTTCTTACTGCCGTACAAACGTCTCGAATCCAGAAAGACCCGCCGGATTTGTTGCTCCAGCTTTTCTCGACGCTTCGCCCGATCGTTCTTCTTACGCCGGGTCCAATCGTAATAACCGCTTCGAGAAACTTGAAACACCTCGCACATCTTCGCGACTCGGAGCTTGGAGCGGTGATCGTGGATGAAAGGGTAGATCAGCGCCGGTCTTTTGCGAAGTAGTGCATCGCCTTTTTTAAGATTTCGTTCTCCTCTTCCAGATCACGAATTCGCTTTTGAAG
>NZ_JBYSWV010000112.1:0-956 GCF_058781555.1 Brevibacillus sp. FW306-2-1A-C05A | reverse complement strand
GTACCACCATTCAAAAAGATGGGAGGACATAACTTATTTTCGTTCTCAAAGTGTCTTGACAAAGGGGGGCATTACAGAGAACTTCCCGCCGCGAATGCGAGGGACACGAAGCGTGATCGTACCGACACGTGTAGTCAATTGGTGTGGGTATGTACCATTTCGATATGCTTGACGCTCATCTGTCCGTTCGTAGGGTTCCGCCCCCAACTGTTCGGTCGCCTGTGCCTGCAAGACTTGGTTCAATACGGATTCCAACAACTTGGCCACTCCCGAAT
The DNA here is from genome assembly GCF_058781555.1 of Brevibacillus sp. FW306-2-1A-C05A. Lineage (NCBI taxonomy): Bacteria > Bacillati > Bacillota > Bacilli > Caryophanales > Paenibacillaceae > Brevibacillus > Brevibacillus sp. FW306-2-1A-C05A. The sequence continues at coordinate 681 of NZ_JBYSWV010000112.1, read as the reverse complement.
CCTGTGAATTGCCGAGAAAAAGCTGATGCAAAAGTTGCGAATCTACGGTAATCTGGTATTGAGCCATTTCAAATTCCCTCTCCTTCGAATGTTGTCTAGTCAACTTCATTCTAACCGAGGGGGATTGAAAATGGCTCCCTTATTTTTAGAGAGATGCTGTTTTTACACAATTATACGGACTCAACTGTAGCCATACTGTTCCGTGTAAACATACATGAATTACTGCGAGTGTTGCGTAGTGAGCTATGATATATGTTCTTCTTGTCGTACTCTGAAGGTAATTGGAGATTTTTGGAGTATTTTATCAAAGGCCATATATTAGATTTATCGGAGGGTGATCAAATGGACAAAGGTGCTCATTATTACCGTTGTGATTTTCAGGTGCACTCACCAAGGGACTTAAATTGGAATGGTAGAACATATATTACGGAACAAGAACGTGTTGAGTATGCTAAGCGTTTTATCAAGACTTGCAGAGAAAAAGGTTTGCATGCAATCGCAATAACCGATCATCACGACACAGTATTTTATAAATATATCAGAGATGCGTCTTTATCCGAAGTGACAGAAGATGGCGGGGCTATTGATGAATCAGATAGAATTGTAATTTTCCCAGGTATTGAAGTTTCAATTGCACAACCATCTGCACAATTACTTATCTTGTTTGATCCTGATATTGAT
>NZ_JBYSWV010000110.1:0-1079 GCF_058781555.1 Brevibacillus sp. FW306-2-1A-C05A | reverse complement strand
TGACGGATTGTCAAGCCAAGTGCGACACTGCCTCCATGAATGATTCGTAGGCGGTCTTCCAACCCAAACACTTTCTTGGACGATTGTTAATGAGATATAACGCATGGATCAATTCTTCCGTTGATACTTCAGCAAAATCTTTACCTTTAGGGAAAAATTCACGGAGAAGCCCATTGGCATTCTCGTTGGTGCCTCGTTGCCACGAGGAATATGGATCGGCAAAGTAAATATCCAGGCCATGGTCTGCCTCCAATCGTTCATGACAGGCAAATTCCTTTCCACGATCAACAGTGGCTGTTTGAAATGTACCTTTAGGAAAAGAGCCAGCAATCACTCCAAATGCCATCTCGAAGGATCTTGCAGTTCGATCAGGCATCTTGATGGCAAGATAGAGACGGGTCTTACGCTCGGCAAACGTGGCGACGCATGCTTTGCTTTTTCCCCGACTGGAAACTACCGTATCCAGTTCCCAATGCCCAAAACTCTCACGTTTTCTCACTTCTTTTGGTCGTTGTTGAATGGATTTTCCTACGTTAAATCGACCACGCGTTTCTCGAGGGTGTCTGCGTTTTCCCTTTTGGCGCAAGACAGTGGTATCTCCCTTCACCAATAAACCTTGATAGAGCCAGCGATAAATCGTTTTAAACGATACTTTCTGATCGGGGAAGTCCTGGCTCATACGTCCAGAAATTTGCTCAGGAGACCAGGTTTGTTCTAATTTCTCGGCAATATAGGAGCCACGTTTAGGTGTCCATTTGCCACGGGAAGTGGATTTCTCTCGACGCTGCTCATACGCATGTTGAGCATTCTCGGCTTGATATTCGCCTGCCTCTATTCCCCGAGTTAACTCACGGGCAATCGTAGAGTGATGTCGTTTGAGTTCAGTGGCAATAGCCCGAGTAGACCAACCCAGACGATGGAGTAACGCTAGCTGACTGCGCTCTGTTATGCTAAGATGTGAATAACTCATGATTGATTCTCCTGTGTAAATGTGATGTGGTAACTTCATTTTACACGAATCAATCATGGGCCATTTTTTTATCTAGCTGTTGGTGTCGCACTTCATATTACAATCCGTC
>NZ_JBYSWV010000109.1:0-1278 GCF_058781555.1 Brevibacillus sp. FW306-2-1A-C05A | reverse complement strand
TGGTCATAGCCCCGTCAAGTAGACACTAAAAAAAGACGCTATCTTAAGCGGCGATCGATTCCCGGTATTGGACTGGGGAGAGGTCGCCGAGTTTTTTCTGGAACCGTTCTGTATTGTAGAATTCGATGTATTCAGCGATCAGTTTGCGAGCGTGAGCTATATCTCTTGGTTTCTCCAGATACAACTTTTCCGTCTTCAGGTGTGAAAAAAACGATTCAACACAAGCGTTGTCGAAGCAGTTCCCCCGTCTGGAATGGCTTCCGGTTAGCCCTTGTTCTTGCAACAGATTTGCGTATGTCTTGGTAGTGTACTGGAATCCTTGGTCGGAGTGCAGGATCGCATCTCCATTACCCAGTTGCTTCACCGTAGACAGCACAAGATCAAGATCGTTTCTCTCCGACACTTCCCAAGCAACCGTTTCGTTATTATACAGATCCAGGACCACGGACAGATAAATGAAGTCATCGACGACTCGAATATAGGTAATATCGGTTACATATTTCTTTCTAGCCTCGTCCGCAGCGAACTGGCGATTAAGGACATTGTTGAACACGATGGAGGGCTTGCGGCCGGCAAATGGACGCTTTTTGCGGATCACTGAGCGGATGCCCAATTCTCGCATCAGTCGGCGAACTTTCTTCGTATTTACTTGTAGTCCCTCTTTGCGTAGAGCCGTGCGCATTCGTTTATACCCAAAGTATGGGCGAATGCGGTGAATTGCCAGTATATGTTCCTTTAGGTCGGCATCCTGCTCCACACGTACCTTACGAACCTTCTCCGTCGCCTTCCACTTGTAGTAGCCCGCCCGGGAGACCTCCGCTATTTCGCATAGCATGACCACAGCGTACTTGCGACTCATTTCTTCGATCGTCCTAAACCGGGTTTGCTTATCCAACTTCCCTCCCCGTGTAGATTTGGATTGAGCTTTTTTAGGTATTCGACCTGCGCTTTCAAGTAGTTGTTCTCTTCCTCTAGACTGCTGAAATACTTCTTGATCCATCGCCCTCTATAGTCTTCAAACGTTTCACCGTTTTGCCGTTTCTGTACCCACTCCCGAATCTGCGTCTTACTTTTAATGCCTAATTTCTCCATTATCATTGGGTAGCTCCAATGCTCCTCAACCCGCAAACGTACTGCTTCGCTCTTCGTTGCTTCGTCATATTGCTGCTGTTTTTGCCCTTTACGTGGCGGCATAAGAAAATCCCCTCCGGTCAACAGTGTTGATCTCATCATACCATGAGGTCTTTTTTCACTGTCTACCATGAGGGGATAATACCA
>NZ_JBYSWV010000108.1:0-1343 GCF_058781555.1 Brevibacillus sp. FW306-2-1A-C05A | reverse complement strand
AGCTCTTCACCATTAAACGTGCTTGATCTTCCTCTAGCGTAGTTTTTCACTTTTTTATATGGCTGGTTTACACTCCAGCCGAATTCGAATCTTGAACCGCTCGATGTTGCGATACCCATAGGCTCGTCGCTTGATGACTTTCACTTTGTTGTGTGTCCCTTCAATCGGAGCATTTGTAACTCGAAACGAAAAATAATTCTGAACCGACTGTCGCCATTGAACGATTGTTTTTGCAATCGAACGGACGGCAGAGGTGGGAGATGTGAGGTGCTCGGTTATCCATTGTTGGAGTGCTTCTTTTCCCGACTCTTCTGTCTGAGCTGCATATACCGTTCTCATGTGCTGAAGAGCGTTGTAAAGGCGTTCCAAATGGGGATCTTGAGCGAACCAGGCTTTCAATTCCTCCTGTTCCTCAGGTTTCAGTTTATCAGGAGGTGTGTGGAGCAGACGTTGTTCATGTCTACCCCGGCGATGAGTTCCCCGCGAACGGGTACGTTTACGAGCAGCTTCTAACGATTTGGAGAAGAGCTGAATGACGTGGAACTTGTCCGCTACTACCGTGGCATCCTTCCAAACACCGCGAACCGTCTCAGCCATTCCAGGAGCCAAGTCTGTCACAACAACCTGTGGAGGCGTAGCAAAGGGCCAGTTCATGAGAGCCTGACGAACCTGCTCACGTGAACGCCCTTCTGTAACCTGCCAGATATGCCCGCTTTGTGCATCCATGAGGTTGACACCGTACTTGTGTCCTTTTTGGAGAGCAAACTCGTCCAGACAGACCATAGTAGGCGTAAGATGATCTTGGGGCTTAGCGAGAAGCTGAGGAGCCAGTTGGTAATACCACCGTTCCAATGTCGTATAGCAGATTCCGAGTTGTTTGGAAACGCTAAGCAAATCCCTCTTCTGACACAACTCAACGGCCATTTGACGAAACGCAAAAGTAGCCGTTCCTCGATAGGGAATTCCATCCCATTCGAGAGTCCAGGTGATCTGGCAATCGTGGCAACGTTGTCGATATACAGGAACACGTACCCAGACAGTACCCCATGAAGGAATAAAGCGGTGACGAAGAAGACGGTACCCTGGGCGAGCATGATTGGTGCTCTCTTTCAGGCAGAGAGGACACAGATGAGAGGCTGGATTGGGAGTGAGAGTCACTACCCAATCGGTTTCAGTCGTTTTGTCCCAATGGGAAAGTTGAAACGATGGAAGGCCGATTAAGTCTGTGGTAAACTGGTTAGACAACGTAGATTTCCTCCTATCTTGTGATGGTCAGGACAACTTTCACGATAGAGGAACATCTACGTTTTTTCAATGTCTAGCACGGGTTATGGTGATGAATC
>NZ_JBYSWV010000107.1:0-1397 GCF_058781555.1 Brevibacillus sp. FW306-2-1A-C05A | reverse complement strand
TTGAGCATTTTGCAGAAATCTGAGCCCTTGAGACACAAGGATTTCTAGGGATAAAAAAGGGACTTCACCCCAATTTGGAGAAGTTTTTCGGTGACCAAACCAAAAACGCCCAAAAGGAGGAAGTCACCTTGTATATTCTTCAAGAAAGTCTGTTTTCCTTCGAGGAACTGCAAAAACTTGAATCCAAAGAACGATTGCCTATCTTTTTCAGCGCTCTTGACCTACGTCCTTACGCCAAAGAACTGAGAAGCCGTTCCCCCCGAGGCGCTGACGGTCACTGCAGACAAGGAATCCTTCGGGCTTTGCTTGCAGCTCCGCTTGAGAATATCAGTACGTTCACTGGCCTACATCGCCGGCTGGATATGGATCTTCGTTTTCGCTATCGATGCGGACTTCGGCTTGATCGGAAAGCTCCTTCCGTGGCAACGTTGAGCCGCGTCTTTGCCGAGCTTACGAGCAAAGACCTGGTCAAGCGACTTTTTGAGGATCTGGTCACACGCTGCAAGCAAGAAGGCATCGTCGATGGAAGTCATGTGGCCATCGATAGTGCCGCGATCCATGCCTACGAGAAGAAACAGCCGAAACGTAAAAGCGAGCTCACAGGCAATGCAAACTGGGGTGCCAAGTTCGACTCCTTCGGCAATAAGGTGAAGTGGTTTGGCTACAAGCTTCATCTCGCCGTCGATACCAAAAGCGAACTGCCGATGGCGCTCGCCGTGACACCGGCTCATGTCCATGACGGCGATATGGCGCCAGATCTGATGGAACAAGTCGCGGCAAAAACCAAAGTCAGCTTCTTTGTCCTCGATGCTGGGTACGACCAACTAAAAAACTATGAGGCTGCCCGGAATTTGAAAGCACAGGCGATCATCCCGATGAATCTTCGCAATGAGAAAGAGCCGCCTGCCGGCATGACATCAAACGGAACGCCTTGCTGCTCCATGGGTTTTCCGATGACCTATTGGGGAGCGGATGGCGATGTTCTGAAATTCCGCTGTCCCCATGCTACAGGCAAGGTAGACTGCCCGCTCGGAATGGCCGCTTGTTCGTCTTCCAATTATGGGATGGTCGTTAAGGTGGATACAACCAGTGATCTGCGCCGCTACTCCACACCGCATCGGGAGAGCAAGCGTTGGAAAGAACTGTACAACGAAAGAACTAGCGTGGAACGATGCAATTCCCGCTTGAAAACCTATCTAACTGCCGATGCGATGCACGTTTGGGGAATTCAGAAAGTCACAACGCACCAGTACCTTAACGCCATTGTATTGCTGGCTTCTGCACTAGCCATGGTTAAGCATTCAAGCAAAGCCGCAGCTTAAATTTTTCAGCATAGACGAAAATTCTGCAGGTCTGCCCATTTTTCCAAAGCCATCACATCACGACATTGAAACCAA
>NZ_JBYSWV010000106.1:0-1401 GCF_058781555.1 Brevibacillus sp. FW306-2-1A-C05A | reverse complement strand
TACAATGCTCCCATAGGCTGAGACACGGGAGCGTGATAAATAAGTTATAATGAAGCCATGGAAAAACGGAACCGATATACCCCAGAATTTAAAACGAAGGTCGTGCTTGAGGTTCTTCAGGAAGAGCAGACCGTGAATCAAATTGCCGCCAAATATGAGCTGAATCCGGTGATGATCAGCCGGTGGAAAGCCGAGTTTCTTGAGCGAGCCTCGATGGTGTTCGAGAAGGGAACCAGTGAAGCGGACAAACTGAGAAAGGAGTACGAGAGCAAACAAGAACATCTGGAAAAGCTGGTCGGTCAACTAACCGTGGAGATCGACTGGCTCAAAAAAAAATCTGGCCTTAAATAAATCCGTCAAAGAGCGCCAAGCCATGATTGAGCGCGATCATCCCACAATTAACATTAAGCGCCAAGCTTCTTTGTTAGGTGTTAATCGTACAAGTGTGTACCGCAAGCCCGCAGGAACGGAGGAGAGCGCTGAAAACATTCAAATCATGCACGTGATTGATGCCATCTACACCGACAAGCCCTTCTTCGGGTACAGGCGGATCACCGTCAAACTGCGGGAAATGGGTTTCAACGTCAATCGCAAACGTGTACGGCGTCTGATGAGACTCATGGGGATTCACGGAATCCATCCACAGCCCAATTTGAGCAAGCGACTGCATGCAAAGTACGTTCGCCCTTACTTGTTACGGGGACTGGACATCCATCGCCCCAATCACGTTTGGGGAGTAGATATCACATACCTTCGCATGGGGAAAGGATTTATGTACCTGTTCACCATCATAGACTGGTTCAGTCGCAAGGTGGTTGATTACGAGTTGTCGAGCACGCTAGAGAAAGGGTTTGTCATGACCTGTCTGAAACGAGCATTTCGTCGCTGTAAGCCAGAAATCATCAACAGTGATCAAGGCAGCCATTTTACGAATGCAGATTATCTCAATCTGTTGGCAGAACATGAAATCCAGGTATCGATGGATGGCAAGGGACGTGCGACGGACAATAGTCGTACAGAACGATTCTTTCGAGCTTTAAAGTATGAATGTATCTATCTGAATGAATTTGAAAATCCACGAGAATTACGGAAAGGCATCAAACGGTACGTCACGTTCTACAATACGGACCGTCCTCATCAATCTTTGGACTATGCAACACCAGACAGGATTTACTACGAGCATGTAACATCGGTAGCATAGGCAGCTTTACATGGAGGGGCGGGCATGATAGGCTAGTTAGCCTCGCGATGCTAGCTTACTAGCCATCGCCCGATCGCGAGCAGTCATGCCCGCAGAGGCTCCATGTCAAGCGGCCTTCGGAACTGTACCACCATTCAAAAAGATGGGAGGACATAACTTATTTTCGTTCTCAAAGTGTCTTGACAAAGGGGGGCATTACA
>NZ_JBYSWV010000105.1:0-1407 GCF_058781555.1 Brevibacillus sp. FW306-2-1A-C05A | reverse complement strand
CACTAGCGTTGCATTAATCTTTTCATACCATTCAAAATCATCATAACTTTCAGCGTTCAAGTGTTCTCAGGCATAAAAAAATCCTTTACACTGGAAAGGTCAGGTAGTTCCTGTCCAAATCCAACGCAAAGGATAGACCATGGACAAGAATACCCTATTTTCTTCATTTGGTAAATACATTTCACCCATTAATATTGTGAAATTTCAACAACGGATAGACGAAACGGATCAGGACAAGTACGTGAAAAAGTTAACGACCAAAGCATATCTACTCCTGTTTTTGCATGCTCAACTTCAGCAACGAGAAGGACTCCGAGCCATTGCAGATGATGTTTTATCAAAGAAATTCCAGCGAGAGTTAGGACTGTCGTCGATTAGTCCCGCTCAGCTTAGTCGCAAAAACAATCGAGTAGATCCAGCTTTGCTTGAAGAAATATTTGTTGACCTTGTAGGGCAAATTCAGAGACACTCGGGCAACACGTATTCCCTTCGAAAAGACATGAAAATCATTGATTCTACAACGATTGGGCTGTGTTTGCAGAAGTACAAATGGGCAACTTTCCGTAAAACCAAGGCTGGCATCAAACTTCATCTTCGTCTCGTCTTTGCCGACCAGGGGGATGTGTATCCTGAAAAAATAACCATCACGGGTGCCAAGTCCAATGACCGCACTCAAATGGAATCGTTGATTGATGAGATCGGTATGATGTACGTCTTTGATCGAGGGTATGTGGATTATGAAAAATTTGATGAATACACGGACAAAGGCATCTTTTTCGCTTCTCGTCTAAAAGATAACGCCGAAATCCGTCATCTTTATGAATTCAAAATCCCCTTGGAAAGCTCCGTTTTATCGGATTCCATGATCCTTCTTGGAACGCCTCAAAAGCGGGTAGATAACGTGCTGCGACTCATTGAAACGCTTGATTCGAAGGGAAATCTCATTCGAATCATTACGAATCGGTTCGACCTGGAAGCAGAAGAACTCAGCGACATCTATCGTTGGCGTTGGCAAATTGAGCTGTTTTTCAAGTGGATAAAGCAGCATGTAAAGATCAAGAACTTCTATGGAACGAGTGAAAATGCGGTACGAAACCAAGTATTACTCGCACTCATTGCCTACTGCCTGTTGCTCCTTGTCAAACTGGAACAAAACAGTCAGCACAGCTTGTTGCAGATCAGGAGATGGCTAAAAGTGTTTCTTTGGCAAACGTTCGAACAATGGATAGGTAGAATGAATTACCAGTCCAAACGAACATCCAGAGGGCGACAGAAAAGGAATTAGGTATTGGTTGCTGTTATCACGATTGTAATAAATGTATAAAACTACCAAATGGACAGTGGCTACCTTTTGCTTGGTTGCTGCCGTTTTTGGTTGTGTAGCTGAAAATGTCATTCAGAATACTT
>NZ_JBYSWV010000010.1:0-106475 GCF_058781555.1 Brevibacillus sp. FW306-2-1A-C05A | reverse complement strand
TTGATAACAATTCTTCATGCAAGGACTCCTTCGAATTTATCGCGTCTAATCAAGAAGTGAATTTTGCAAAAGGCTCACTTAAAAAAGACAGATTCTTCAACGCAAGGGGGACAATATGTCAGCGACTCATCTGAAGCAATTGTGCGAAGAGACGTACACCAAGTTGAAAAAGGTAAGCATGGAACTGGAGCGTTATCTCAATCAGGTTACCTTGTCTAGTCTTGTATCCGCATCGGGCGACCCGGAAGAATTTGAAACTTATTATCGAGCGTATCTTTCCGATCTGCGCCACCTTTTGGTTTACTGTGAAAATGCGTACGACAGGCTGGGGGTATCCCTGCGCCGAGCACGATTTAACGAGGAGTTTGCCGAAGAAGTTCTGTACCAGGTGTACCACACTTGTGTGAATTACTTCTATTATCCCAAAGGCGAGGTTTATGAGGAAGACGGCCGCTATGCCTACACGGGACAAGACTGTATCATTTTCCGCAAACAAGTAACACCCGAGTTGCAGCAGTTGACCTTGTCCTTGTCCAGAGTGTTTGAGCAAATGCGTGATGAATTGCAATACTACGAAAATGACTATATAGCCAAAAAACGGCTGCATAAAGAACAAGCACAGGTGTAATGACCTGTGCTTGTCGTCTTTTATACAGATAAAAATTTGGCGCAGCCAAGTTTGCTAATCCGGCTACACGCCGAGCGGCTGGCGCGCACTCGCAGCGATTTTCTCGACCTCGGCAAGCATTTGCTCGCGGGCGGCGTTGTCTACGTAAGGGACGGCGGCAAAATTGCGGTAGGTCACATCGTAGCCGATCATGGCGAGCGTGCCGTCCACGATCTGTTTTTTCACCACAGCGTCGAAGCCGCTCGTCTGCATTTCCGCTTCGGACTCCCGGGTTGTCGTAAACACAATCGCCTGTTTGTTTGACAACAGGCCGACGGGGCCATTGGCGTCGTAGCGGAAGGCGAAGTTGTTCGTAAACACCCGGTCGATATAGCCTTTGAGGATCGCAGGAGGCGACCACCACCAGACAGGGTAAATCATCACCAGCAAATCGGCATCGGAAATCAGCTCCTGTTCGGTGGCAACATCTTGCGAGGCTGACCCGTTCGCTACTTTTTGCATGTCTGCCGCATCGAAGACAGGCTGGAATTTCATCTGATACAAGTCGCGCACCTCAAAGTCGATTTGTTGCTGTTGCAAGGAGCGGGTGACGCGGTCGAGAATGGCATGGCAGAAGCTTTCCTTTCCTTCGTGAGCAAAAACAATGCACGCTTTCATCGTCCATCCCTCCGTGGGTTACCGTTTGTATGCTTATTCGAAGCCAAAGCGCAGGCGCATAAAAAATTTGTTCAATAGTCCACCGACCGTATGCTCTGTTTTTTCCGTGCGCGCCGGCTCTGCCGGTTTGATTTGCCGCAGCGTCTGATTGACGTCAATCATGCCGTAGCCGTACAACTGATCGTGTCCGGGGGCGCCGAGGTCTTTGGCCGATTGGCGGATCAGCTCCATGACATCGTGGTTTTTCATGTCAGGATGAACAGAGCGCACCAGCGAGGCGAGCGCTGCGACGTGCGGACAAGCCATGGAAGTACCGGAGAGCGAGGCGTAGTCGCTGTAGATGTACGTGCTCGGAATATCGACGCCGGGAGCGGCGACATCCACGTAATCGCCAAAGTTGGAAAAATCGGCGCGTTCCTTGCGATGGTCGACAGCGGCGACGGCGAGCACTTCTTCATAGGCTGCCGGGTAGCTCGGCTGATCGGTGGCGTCGTTTCCGGAAGCCGCGACGAGCACGACGTTTTTTTCATACGCATAGCGGCACGCTTCCTTCAAAGCGGCAGATGACGTGTAGTTGCCGACACTGAGGTTAATCACGTCAGCTCCGTGATCGGTCGCCCAGTAGATGCCTTGGGCGATATCGACAGCCGAGCCGGAGCCGTCCGCGCCGATGGCTTTGATCGGCATCAGCTTGCTGTTCCACGACATCCCGGCGATGCCGTCCTCGTTGTTCGTTTTTGCGGCAATTACGCCAGAGACGTGCGTGCCGTGCCCGTTGTCGTCCTCTGGTCGATTGTTGTCTTCCAGCACGTTGTAGCCTTCTACGAGCTTTCCGGCAAACTCGGGGTGATTGAGGTCAATCCCCGTATCAATGACCGCGACCGTGACGTCACTGCTGCCCTCGCTCACGTCCCAGCTCTGCTCCATGCCGATCAGCGGCAAATTCCACTGGTACTCCGCGTAGTACGTGTCGTTTGGCTTGCGGTTGGGCAAAAGCAGGTAGTTCGGCTCGGCAAACACCGAGTCGGGATGCTCGGCCAGCTTTTTCATTAACTGCTTCGTCGTCAGGCTTTTGGACTTGATGATGATAAATTGCTCAAAATCGCGTTTGATCTTGGCATCCAGCGAACGGACCAACTGGTCAATTTTTTTCTGTTCAGGGCGTGGGGAGAAGCGGACGACCACTTCATGCTCGACATAATGGCTGCGGTCGCGCGGATTGTGGTGGAGCGTCTGTACGTGGCTGCTTTTTTCCAGATCCCTGCGAATGTCTTTGACCTGCTCGATATAGTTGATCCGCGGTATGCTCGCCTCGATGGAAGTGACGCGGGGATGAGGTTCGCGCATTTCCTGCTCGGCATTTTGATGGTGACGATAAGGCAGGACGACCAGACCGACCAAGGCAAGGGCGGCGATAATTGGGGGCAAGACGCGCAAAAAAACTCACTCCCTCCAGTGCTGATGACTATAGCGTGCACATGGAGAGAGTGATTATGAAGGAAATAGCTTACATTCGGTTGTCAAAAGGGCGAATCGGGACGGGACGAAGCGAGCGGCGTGGCAGCTTCCAGCCTTGATAGACGGAAATCATCCGGCAAACGATGATGGCGGAAAACAGCGTGTACAGCTCGCCGACGGTTGTCGCCCACTTGAGGCCGACAGCCAGCCCGGCGACCATGGCCCAGACCGCATAAATTTCTTCCTTGAACACGAGCGGCTTGCGTCCAGCGAGAACGTCGCGAATGATTCCGCCGCCGATTCCGGTCAAAACCGCTGCGACGATCGTCGCGCTGAGCGGGTAGTTCATTTGTGTGGCGTAGATAGCGCCCTGAATGGCAAAGGCAGAGAGCCCGACTGCGTCAAAAAACATCCCCCAGCGATTCCAGTAGTCAAGGTATTTGTGGGGGAGGACAAAAACGATGAGCATGGAAACGAGTGCGATTGTAAACAGTGTTCCCTGATTCCAAAAAGCGGTCAGCGGGATGCCGAGCAAAATATTGCGCATGATCCCGCCGCCAAATGCTGTGGCCATTCCGAGAACGATTACTCCCAAGATGTCGTATTCTTCCTCCATGGCGATGATCGCGCCGCTAATGACGAACGCTACCGTGCCAACGATGTTAAACCATTCCCAAGACATGTATCTTTCAACGTCCTTCCTAATTGATGAGTCCAAGTTGCAGCAAGCCGTGCCGGATGCCGTCTTCGTTCACATGACGGGTCACCATCTTGGCAAAAGGCTTCAATTCTTCATGGGCATTTCCCATGGCGACGCCCATTCCGACGTAGGAGAGCATTTCCCTGTCGTTGAGTCCGTCCCCGAACGCTACGGCGTCAGCGGGAGTGAGGCCCTCGTGCTTGAGGATCGCTTCGATGCCGCGCGCTTTCGAGCCGCCTTTTGGCAAAATGTCGAGGACGTGCTTGTGCCAGCGCACGTACGACACTTGCTCGAAACCTTCCGTATAGAGCGCTTCTTCTTCGGCGGTGCAATACAAAAACGCCTGATAGATCGGAGCGACCTCCCAGTAGCGATGGTGATGGGCCGGAGCGGGCAAGCGCAAAAAGTCGAACGAGTCGAGGACGTGCGGGTGATCGGATGTGTTCGCATAGCACTCTTCATGGCTTAAAAACACCATCGGATGCGCGTTTCCGTTTGCCATCTGCTCCAGTTCGGCCAATGTCGTCGTGGCAAACGGAGTATGGTGAATGACTTTTTGTTCGTTCACGACGTAGGAGCCGTTGAACCCGACAAACGTATCAATCCCGAGCTGCCGGGCGATCGGCATCAGGTGGTACGGCGAGCGGCCAGTTGCGATGGCAACCCGGATGCCGTTTTGCTTGAGCTTGCGCACAGCGTCCACGGTTGCTGGCGGAATCGCGTGCTCCGTGTTCAACAGAGTGCCGTCGATGTCGAAAAAGACAATTTTGTAGGCCATGTTTGCTCTCTCCACTCTTTCTCTATTTGTAGCCATAAAAAAGCAGCGGCAGTACAGAAGCCGCCACGGACGAAAAACGGTTGAGGACAACAGAAAAAGGAATGCCGGAAAAGACATTCCTTTTCACTTTGCTATTAGAATACAGCCACTTCCGTCTCGCTGTCAAATAGATGACATTTGGAAAGATCCATGGCGAGCTTGACCGTCATTTTCGGCTTCAAATCTTCGCGAGAGTCCACGCGGGCGACCATTTGTGTCTGGCCGATATTATGGAAGTAAACGTACAGCTCGGAGCCCATGTTTTCCACGACTTCAATCTGCGCCTCAAGCGAGCTTTCGAACGGATTGGCCTCCATAAAAGCGGCATCGCTGTAAATGTCCTCCGGGCGGATGCCGAAGATCGCCGGCTTGTTTACATAGCCTTTGTCGCGCAAAACTCTTGCTTTGTCCTCTGGGAAGCGGACGTGGATGTTTTCCGCATCGAAGTACAGGGCGCCGTCCTGTTCCGAAAGCTGCCCTTTGACGAAGTTCATCGCCGGGGAGCCGATGAAGCTCGCCACAAACAGGTTGACGGGGTGGTTGTAAATCTCGTTCGGCGTCGCCACTTGCTGAATCAGGCCGTCCTTCATGACGACGATCCGGTCGCCCATCGTCATCGCTTCCGTCTGGTCGTGGGTCACGTAGATGATCGTCGTGTTCAGCCGCTGGTGCAGCTTCAAAATTTCTGTGCGCATCTGGACGCGCAGCTTGGCGTCGAGGTTGGACAAAGGTTCGTCCATCAAAAAAACTTGCGGCTCCCGCACGATGGCGCGTCCGAGCGCGACACGCTGCCGCTGGCCGCCGGAAAGCGCCTTTGGCTTGCGGTCCAGCAGGTGGGAAATGTCGAGGATGCGGGCTGCTTCCTGAATCCGCTTGTCGATGTCGCTTTTGGAAAACTTGCGCAGCTTCAGACCGAATGCCATGTTTTCATACACGTTCATGTGCGGGTAGAGCGCGTAGCTCTGGAATACCATCGCGATGTCCCGATCTTTGGGAGCGACGTCGTTGACGCGGCGGTCGCCTATGTACAAATCGCCTTCGGAGATTTCCTCCAGCCCGGCAATCATCCGCAGCGTCGTCGATTTTCCGCAGCCGGACGGCCCGACGAGGACGAGAAACTCCCGATCCTGAATCTCCAGGTGAAAATCATCTACTGCCGTTACATTTCCGCCGTACCGCTTGTATATGTGGTTCAGTGTCACTTTTGCCATGGAAGAGGCACCTCCTTGAATGATAGGGGAGCAATTCTCGGATGACTTTTTGCAAGAGTAACAATTTTTAGACAGTTAGACTATGGATGAAATGTACAAAATGTTTTGTTAATGCTGCCGAAAGAGCAAATAGAGCTGGAGCAAAACGGCGTCAGGAAACTGGCGCGGATCAAGGCCCGTCTGTTCCGTCAGCTTGTCCAGCCGGTACAAGAGCGTGTTGCGGTGCAAAAAAAGCTGCCGGGCTGTCTCGCTGACATTGAGCTGCCGCGCGAACAGCGTCTCCAACGTTTCGCGCTGCTCGCTGCTGATTTGCGGCACAGACATGAGAGCGGCAAGCTCGCGGGCAATCGACTTCGCCGTTTCCGCAGGCAGAGAAGCAGCCCAGCGCTCCAACGGATACATCCAGTCGCCCGCGACCATCACTTGTGCCCGGTATTGATGCAAGGCGCGGGACAACAGCAGTTGCCCGGCGAGCGTTTTTTCCAGAGAGGAAGGCGCAGCTACGGGCGCGCTGACAATGATGCGCACAGGCTCCATCCATTCGGTCGAGATCAGGTCGTACAGGCCGGATGCCCATTCCAGCAAGTCAGCCCGCTCCTTTGCGCCCTCCAGGATTGAGATCGGGAGCAGCAGGACAGAATAAGAATGACTCAATGCAAAAAAGGCGAGGCTCGACGCTTTTGGCGCGTAGGCAGCCGTTTCGCGGAAAAACGGGTGCAAACAGCTTTGCAACGCTTCCCACGTGCCTGTGCCTTCCGTCCGGTTGCGCTCGATCAAAAAGACGAGGCGCTCTTCCTTCCACGGCCAGCGGGCATCGAGACGTTCAGGGGGAGCCTGGCGCAATCCTGTGACCATGGATTGCAGCCATACCGCAATCTGCTCGTGCAGCGTCGGGGGCGCTTTTTCTTCGGGACGGGAAAAAAACAGACTCAGCAAGGAACGGGAAGACGCGGGCCACTGCATCGCTTCAATCAGCACGAGGTAGGCGGCATCGTGCTCAGACGCAAGCGAAACAAGTCCCCAGCCTTTTTGCTCCCATTCTTGCTGAGTCTGGCTGATCTCGTGTTCACAAACTTTCACGCAAACGATCGGCAAGTTCGTAACCTGCCTGATTTGCTCGACTTCCTTCATCCATTTTTCCACAGCGAAGACCTCCGTTACAAACTCTTGCGTAGGTCTATTATACATTACTCCAGGGCAAGCGTGGCGGCGCTTTCCTGCAAAGCGGAAGGCTGTGCTGCCGTTGCCTCTGGGACCGCAAGCAGGCTTGCGCTGCCTAGCGTGTGCAGTGTCATTTCCGGACGAGAGCGAAGGCGGACGTTCAGCCCTGTTTGCCCCAGGCCCTCACTAATGTAGAACGGCCGTCCGTCCATCTCATGCAGCCCTTTGACCATGTTCAGCCGCGGCAACTTCCCCATTTTGGCGAGGTGGTAAGGACGCGGCCAATGAATTTGCCCGCCGTGAAAATGTCCGGCCAGCAAGTAATCGTAGGCGTAATCTTTCATATGCAAGACGATATTCGGGTCGTGCGTGAGAACGAGGCGCACGCCTGTCGCGGGAACGGCTTGAAACGACTTTTCCAGTTGGCTGCGGCGCGTGCTGTAATCGTCGACGCCGATGATGTGCAGCGGCTGGCCTTTATGGTCGACCGTCACATGTTCGTTGATGAGGACGCGGCAGCCGATCCGCGTCAGCTCCGATTTCAGTTGCGCCAGCTTTGGCGGCGAGAGAACGTAGTCGTGGTTGCCAAAAACGACATACGTACCGAGCGCAGGCTGCAATTGCATCAGCCGCTCGACGTAGGCGACTGCTTTCGGAATGTTTTTATGGCGATCGAGCAAATCTCCGGTAATCGCGATCAAATCGACCGATTGCCCGGAAAAATCGCGGACGATCCGCATCGGGTCAATCGACAAATTTTCCATATGCAAATCGGACAGATGCAAGACAGAGAGCGGTTCGAAGTCTTGCCGATCATCTATATGCTGCGACGGTTGCAGCGGAATGGAAACATAGTTGGTATGGACATCGAATGTATTGCGATACGCTTTGACAAAGAGCAAGGCGACAGCGACAATCAGTAAAAACCATAACATCTCTTCGGCCATCTCCTTTATCCCCAAGGTAGTGTCATTATACTCGATTTCTGCGCTTTTCGAATAAGTAGGTTCTGGCAGAAGGAATTTAGCGAAAAGTGCAGAAATATTATGAATGTTGCGTAGTGAAGAATCCATTAAGGGGTTTAGGAGAGTGAGAGCATGAACGTAGAAAAAATTCCGGCGACAGAAGGCCGATTCAACCTGGAGAATTACGACGAGACGTACGCCAATTTTGACTGGAAGGATGTCGAAAAGCAATTTTCCTGGTATGAGACGGGAAAAGTGAATATGGCTTATGAAGCCATTGATCGCCATCTTTCTACCGAGCGCAAGGACAAGGTCGCGCTGCTGTACAGCGATTTGACCCGGGAAGAAGCCTACACCTTTGCCCAACTGAGCGAGCTGTCCAATAAATTCGGAAATGTACTGCGTGACCTGGGAATCGCAAAAGGCGACCGCGTGTTCGTCTTCATGCCGCGTACCCCAGAGCTTTATGTAAGCGTTTTAGGAACGCTGAAGGTCGGTGCGATTGTCGGCCCTTTGTTCGAGGCATTTATGGAAGCAGCGGTGCGCGACCGTCTGGAAAACAGCGAAGCGACCGCGATTGTGACGACTCCTGCGCTGCTGCCGCGCATCCCGGTATCCGAGCTGCCAGCCCTCAAGCACGTCATTATTGTCGGGGCAAAAGAGGAGCTTGCGGAAGGGCAAGTCAGCTTTGAAGAAGCGATGGCAAAAGCATCCTCGGAGCTGGAGATCGAGTGGGTGGATCGCGAGGACGGCATGATTTTGCACTACACGTCCGGCTCGACAGGCAAGCCAAAAGGCGTGCTGCACGTCCACAACGCGATGATTCAGCACTACCAGACAGGAAAATGGGTGCTGGACTTGCAAGAAGACGATGTGTACTGGTGTACAGCCGACCCGGGTTGGGTGACAGGCACTTCGTACGGCATTTTCGCTCCGTGGCTGAACGGCGTCACGAACGTCGTTCGCGGCGGACGATTCACTCCGGAAGACTGGTATAAAACGATTGAAAAATATAAAGTAACGGTCTGGTACAGCGCGCCTACCGCGTTCCGCATGCTGATGGGCGCAGGCGATGAGGTTGTGAAGCGCTTCGATCTGTCCAGCCTGCGCCATGTACTGAGCGTCGGCGAGCCGCTCAATCCGGAGGTTGTGTATTGGGGACTGCGCGTGTTCAACCACCGCATCCACGACAACTGGTGGATGACAGAGACTGGCGGCCAACTGATTTCCAACTACCGCAGCATGCCGATCAAGCCAGGCTCGATGGGCAAGCCTGTCCCGGGCGTCTACGCGGCGATTATCGACGACCAAGGCAACGAGCTGCCGCCAAACCGGATGGGCAACCTTGCGATCCGCGTCGGCTGGCCGTCGATGATGCGACAAATCTGGAACAACCCGGCGAAATACGCAGAATATTTCAGCATCCCGGGCTGGTACGTGTCGGGCGACTCGGCTTACAAGGACGAGGAAGGCTACTTCTGGTTCCAGGGCCGGATTGACGATGTTATCAACACGTCCGGCGAGCGCGTCGGTCCTTTCGAGGTCGAGAGCAAGCTGGTCGAGCATCCGGCAGTCGCCGAAGCAGGGGTAATCGGCAAGCCCGATCCGTTGCGGGGCGAAATTATCAAGGCGTTCATCTCGCTGCGCGCGGGCTACGAGCCGAGCGAAGCGTTGATGGACGACATCCGCAAGTTCGTGAAGGAGGGGCTGGCAGCCCACGCCGCTCCGCGCGAAATCGAGTTCCGCGACAAGCTGCCAAAAACGCGCTCCGGAAAAATCATGCGCCGCGTCCTCAAGGCGTGGGAGCTGGGCCTGCCGACAGGCGACCTGTCCACGATGGAAGACTAGGCGAACAGACGAAGAACCATCTCTCTTGGTAAGGGAGATGGTTCTTTTTTTGCTCAGTGGGGCGGGGCTTGGAGATGGGACGTTCGTGGTTATGGCGGTGTGCGTGAAGGTGTGAGTTCGCGTGTTCAGCGGGAGTGTCCGTGCTCATGCACATGCCCCCGCGCCCCTCCCTGACAATGCAGCTTGCCGTGCGAGATTGAAGAGTTCTCAATCTGGATCGTCGCGTGCGTGATGCCAAATTCTTTTTGCAAAAGCTCCAGCGCCGCATCCAGGACAGGGTAGCTCGGCAAGCCGTCCTCGACGATGAGGTGGCACGTCAGCGAGTCAAAGCCGGAAGTGACCGTCCAGATGTGCAGATCGTGCACTTTGCGCACGCCGTCGAGCTGGCCCAGGCGCGCTTCCACCTTTGTCGTGTCGAGGCGGGAGGGCGCTCCTTCCAGCAAGATGTTGACCGATTCCTTGGTGACGCGCCAGGCGCTGAGCAAGATCAGGAAGGCGACGATAATGCTGATGAGCGGGTCGGCGATGTACCAGTCGAAAGCGAGCATCAGGATGCCGCCGAGAATGGCGCCGACAGAGCCGAGCATGTCGCCCAGAACGTGCAGGTAGGCGCTGCGCACGTTCACGTTGTCCTTGTAATCGCCGCGCATGAGGACGAAGGCAGCGGCGATATTGGCGAGCAAACCGATGGCGGCAATGACGATCATTTTTCCGCTGGCCACCTCGGGAGGCTGGAGCAGGCGCTGGAAGCCTTCCCAGAAAATGAACAAGGAAATCAGCACAAGCGTGACGCCGTTTGTCAAGGCAGCGAGAATTTCAAAACGCTGCATCCCGAACGTTTTTTTGGCCGAAGGGGGACGCGCGGCAAAGTGCAAGGCAACGAGGCTGAGCAGAAGCGCCAGGGCATCGCTCAGCATGTGGCCGGCATCGGATAAAAGCGCAAGACTGTTGGTCAAAAAGCCGCCGATCGTCTCGACGATCAAAAACACCGTGATGATGAGAAAAGAAGTGAACAGCGCTTTTTTGCTCGCTCCTTTTCCATGGTGATGATGGTCGTGTCCATCTCCGTGGTCGTGATGGTGGAATCCCATAGTGTTGCCCTCCTCTATTGGGTCGCTTTAGCGGACGAGTTGTTCAGCAAGAAAGAAAGCGTCTTTTCCCACGCCGCCCATGAGCGCGGAGGCGCATGTGTGCTGCCAGGGAAGCCCGAGAAAAAACAGTCCCGGCACGGCTGTGACACCGCGATCATGCCGCGGCCAGCCGCTTGGGTCGAGTACGTCTGCCATGGACAGCCAGCCGTAGTCGGGGCGAAATCCGGTCGCCCATAAAACGCTCTGGAAGCTCGCCTGCCCGCCGTCCACGAAAAAGGCGGTTTTGTCCGCAAGGCGAACGGTTCTGGCCGCGATGCGCATGGCGCCAGTTTTTGCCAGAGCTTTCATCTGTTTTTGGTAGCCAAAAATCGGATCAGGTCGTTTCATCAGTTGCTTTCCGACCCACGACGAGCGCGGGGCGTCCAGCAAGCCAAACAACTGCATGTAGTCAAAAATAGTTTTGCCCAAAACGTACAAAGGCAGATGAACGCGCGGCTGTCCGCTGGAAAAAATGACGGGGCGGTGCATGGCCAGCTCCACGGCGATTTGCGCGCCCGAATTGCCTGAGCCGACGACGAGGACGGGCCCGGCGGGGAGCTGGCTTTCGTTTCGGTAGTGCGCCGTATGGAGCGAGACGGCATCGGGGGCCAAATGCCCGGCAAACGGCGGGATGTAAGGCGATTGAAACGGGCCTGTTGCGACGACGACGTTTTTCGTTCGCAGCGCTTCGTGCCCTGTCTGCACGAGAAAGCCCGATGCCGTGCGCTCGACGGAGACGACCGCCGTATTCAAACGGACGGGCAATTGAAAATGACTGGCGTACAGCTCCAGATAGTCCGCGGCTTCGTCTTTCGTCGGAACGGTATGCGGCTCTCCGGGAAAGGCCAGGCCGGGGAGGGCATTGTGCTTGCGCGAGGTAAACAGCACGAGGGAGTCGTAACGCTTGCGCCAACTGTCCCCGACGCGTCCATTTTGGTCCAGAATGACGAAGCGTACCTGCCGCTGCTGCAAAAAATGGCCCAGCGCAAGGCCGGACTGGCCGCCGCCAATGATGATGACTTCGTAGTCGTGCATGGGAGACCCCTTCTTTCGGCCGGGAATTTACCTAAATCATACCACATTCATTATTATATTCAAACAATCATTTGAATGTTAGGTAAAAACAATAAAAAAAGCCGCCACAAATGTGACGAGCCACAATGGAACTGCTCAAGAACGAGCTGTCTTTTTCGATTGCTTCAATTCGGCCGCATGCTCGATCCCGCACATAATCAGATGGCGAACATGGTCGTCGTCCAGGGCGTAGTAGACGAGCTTTCCGTCCTTGCGGTGCCGGGCAAGCCCCATGTTGCGCAGCAAGCGCAGATGGTGGGAGGTGTTGGCAATCGAGCTGTTGATCGTGGCCGCGACATCGCACACGCACAGCTCGCCCTCCAGCGCCAGGGCGTAAATGATTTTCGCGCGCGTGTCGTCAGCCAGCGCCTTGAACAAAGGGGCGACGCCTTCTGTTTCGCTCATCTTCGGCCGCAGCCTGTTTACCTTCGCTTCATCGACCGTTTGGATCTCGCAAACGTCTCCTTCTTCAGCAGCACGCTGAAATTCCAGCTCCATGTTCTTCCCCCCGCACAGTCGGTTTTATCCATTATAAAACGGAAAGGGACGGAAAAAAAGACGGGAACCAGGAGGAAAGTGCGCAAGGAGTATCTAATTAGGAATGATGACGATTTGCTAAAAGGAGTGGACAGCTTACGTGATTGCTAAAATTCGTCATTTCCTCATAGAGATTATAGGGGCCGTCCTTCTTGGATTGTGTGTAGTCTGGCTTACCACTGGCAGCCAGAATAGCTGGTTTTCCGGCTTTCGCATAGAATGGTCGCCGCGTTGGCTCGATGTCAAAACGTTTTTTCTCAGCATTTTGCTGGAGGCCATCCCGTTTGTGCTGCTGGGCGTGTTTTTTTCCGCCTTCATTCAGACGTTTGTCTCGGAAGAGCAGGTTAGGCGCTGGATGCCAAAACATCCGCTCGTCGCGTTACCGATTGCCGGGCTGCTCGGCTTTTTGTTTCCGGTGTGCGAGTGTGCGATCGTCCCGGTTGTCCGCCGCCTGATTCAAAAAGGGATGCCCGTATCCGTCGGCGTCGTGTTTTTACTCGCCGGACCGATTGTCAATCCGGTCGTGCTCTCCTCGACGTACATCGCCTTCGCGCGGCAGCCGGATATGGCGCTGTACCGGGGAGTCGCCGGTTTTCTCGTCGCGCTGGCCGTCGGCTTGTTGGTCTGGCTGTTTGTGAAAAAGAACCCGCTGCGGCTCGGGACAGAGGCGCAAATTCGCCACGAAGCCGCCCATAGCGAAGCGATGCGGGGCAAGCTGTCGGCAACTTTTGCGCATGCCGTTGACGAATTTTTCGACATGGGCAAATTTTTGCTGTTCGGGGCGTTGGTCAGCAGCATCCTGCAAGTGTTCATGAGCCGCGACATTTTGGTGGAGATCGGGCAAACGCCGATTACGTCCCATCTGGTCATGATGGGCATGGCTTACTTGTTTTCGCTTTGCTCGGAGGCGGATGCCTTTATTGCCGCATCGTTTTCGGGCACGTTTCAAAGCAGCTCGCTGCTCGCTTTTCTCGTCTTTGGACCGATGCTTGATTTCAAAACGACGCTGATGCTGCTCGGCACGTTCCGCTTCGGATTTGTCGTTAAGCTCGTCGTCGCCATTACAATACTGGTGTTGGCCGTTACGATGCTGATGCCGATCTAGGGGGAGGAAAGAAATGGAACAGACGAACTGGACCAGACACTATTTGATGCGCAGCCTGATTTTGGCAGGGTTCGCCGCGCTGTTGTCCTACCTGATCTGGACGGAAAAGCTGGGGCATTACCTCGCGCCGAAGCTGCACATGCTCAGCTACGTCACGCTAGGCATTCTCGTCATTTTGACCATTGTGAGCGTGCGCCAGTTGTTCAGCAAAAACCGGGCGTACGAGTGCGACTGCGAGGAAGCGCACCAGGTGCCGCGCACGCGCTGGGGCTCGCTTGTCATCTACAGCCTGTTTTTGCTGCCGATCTTCATGGGCTTTTTCATGCCGGATAAAATATTGGGGAGCGCCGTAGCGGAAAACCGCGGGGTTACTCTGCTCAGCAGCGACGCCAGAAAATTGGCGGCAGTGGCGACAGGAGCTGGGCAACCAGAAGCAGCGTCCCAGCCGTCCGGGGAGCAGGGCGGCCAGGCTGCACCGCCAGAGCAGACAGGCGAGGACGCATCGCCATCACAGCAGGCAAATGCGCCAGTCGTGGTGGAAACAACAGGCGAAGGCCAGAAGGGCGATCAGCAACAGACGCCACAGCAATCCGCGCAGCCGCAAGCGATAGAGCAAGCAGTGCCCGCAGACGCAACGGCTGCGAACCCGACAGCAAGTGGCACAGCACAGGCTGCTTCTGGCGCCAGTCCGTCCATGACGGACGAGGAGCTGAAGCGATACTTTTCGGGCGGGGGCTTCGGCGATTTTTACACCGACATCGCCGCCTCCATGTACAGGCAGCCCGTGATCTCGCTTCATGACAAAATCTTTTTGGACGGCCTCACCACGCTGGAGCTGTACGCGAAAGACTTCGCGGGAAAACAGCTCGAAACGCTCGGCTTTGTCTACAGGGAGCCTGGACTTGGCGACAAGCAATTCGTCGTGGCGCGTTTTTCGGTGACGTGCTGCACGGCGGATGCCAGCGTCTTCGGCATTCTCGTGGAGAGCGAGGACGCAGGCAAATGGGCGAAAGACAGTTGGGTCAAGGTGCAGGGCAAGCTGGAACTGCGCCAGGTCGACGGCTATGACATGCTCGTGCTGAAAGATGCGAAAATCCAGGCGGTCAAGGCACCGAAAGATCCGTATGTGTACTACAGCTACGAGGCGGCAGATATCACTCCATAAAAATCGTGCTCACCCATTGGCTTCGCCAGTTACGTCTGGCGGAGTCATTTTTTTGTGCAGAACAGAGCGAGACTGCTGAGCTTTGGATAACCCGCATGAAGGCTTCGGCGGGAAGCTGCGGGGAGTGGCCGGACAAGGCTTTAGCGTCATCGGGCACGACTATTTGGATGCCATGCGAAAGGAGCGATTCCGCTCGGGATTCCTGTCGGGGATCTCGATGCTTGCCAAGAGCTTGTAGCGGCGGTCGATGGCATTGTGCTGGCGGGCGGAGAGGATATCGACCCGGTGCGGTACGGGGCCAGGATTGACATGCGCTGCTCGGCGCTTGCGCCGGAACGCGACGAATACGAACTGAAGCTGCTGGAGGCGGCGCTGGCTGCCAACACGGGCTAAAAAACAAAAAGGCAAGGGAAAAGCTCCCCTGCCTGTTGATCGCGCTTGCCTATTCCTTTTTATTGCCGGACTGCTCTTCTTCGTAAAACCAGAGCGGATCGTCGCAATCCTCATCGCCGTTGTAGTTAATCAAAATCTCTTCGCCCGCCTGAATGTCGCGATAGGCGTAGAAATCGAACGTGTGGTTGTCAAAATTGATGCTGTACGTGGCGTTTGGCGTGTAGGAATGGTTGAATAGCATGCCGTAGCCGAGCAAAAACGCGGTATGGTTGGCACCGTATTCAAAGGCGTAGTCCGCCAAAAGCGTTTTTTCAATGTGCTCGTGTTCCTCGTTCAGATAAGGAAGAACCGGAGCTTCATGGAGCAATTCGCCTTTTGCAAAGTCGCGCATGGCGAAAACGCCTCTGTTTAATTCTCCGTTGCTCAGCTTGGAGGTCTTGACTTCGAGCATGTGGTTCACCTGCCATTCTTCATGTCTGGTATCGTAAAAACGGGTCCTTCTAAGGATGACAGTGGTTGGCGCGGAAAGCAACTGTTTTCGGTTGGGAGCTTACTTTTTCATAATCAGATGGTGGCGCACCGCGTAGGCGGCGAGCTGCACGCGATTGGCCAATTGCAGCTTTTCCAGGATGTTTTTCAGGTGATTTTTCACCGTGTTTTCCGCGATAATCAACGCTTCGCTGATTTCCCTGTTCGTCTTTCCGGCTCCGACGTACATGACGATTTCCCGTTCGCGCGGCGTCAGCACATCCGGCACCAGATCGTCCACGTGCTCCTCCTGCCTGAACCGGTACATCAGCCGGGTTGCCATTTCCCGCGTCAGCTCGCTGTCTTCGCCAAGCAACGCGTGCAAGTAGTTGATCCAGTCGTCTGGCTCCAGGTTTTTCAGCAAATAGCCTTGCGCGCCGAATTGAATCGCGGTAATCAAGTCTGCGACGTCATCCGAGACGCTCAGGATGACGACCTTGATGTGCGGGTACGCTTTTTTCACCTCGCGGGTCGCTTCCAGGCCGCTCCATTTCGGCATGTTGATGTCCATCAGCACCAGATCGGGCTGCAACTGTCCACAGAGCAAAAAAGCTTCCTCGCCGTTTTCGGCCTCGCCGATCACTTCAAACGAAGGGTCCGGGTCCAAGAGCGAGCGAATCGCCATGCGAGCCATCGGGTGGTCGTCAGCGATCAGCACACGGTATGCGTTCATTGCGAAAAACCTCCAGGATGGGCTGTCAGGCGAATGATGGTGCCGCCGTCTGCCCGTTTTTGAATGTCAATTGCGGCGTTCAACTGGCGCGCCCGCTCGCGCATCATCGACAAGCCGTATTTTTTCGTGTCTGGCTTGGTATGGGCAATTCCCACGCCGTCGTCCTCGATCACGAGCTGCCAGCTCCGCGGCTCGCCTGTCGTCAGTCGAATCCAGGAATGCTTGGCCTGCGCATGTTTGCGGATGTTGGCAAAAGCTTCCTGGATGATTCCGAACAGTTGCACTTCCTCCGCAGGGGTGAAAAAGCTTTCCTTCACGCGCAAATCCGCTGCGACATCGACGCCGGACAGCGCGCTCCACTGCGTCAGCCATTTTTCCAGCCGCTGGTCGAAGCTGCCTTCCTCCGGCAACGAGCGCAGGTTGAAAATCGCCTGGCGCACGTGGTTGTCGATGGCCGAAACCGCTACTCTGGCGTCATCCAAATGCCCCTGCTTCAGCTTGACATTGAGAAAAAACAAAGATTGCGCGATGCCGTCGTGCAACTCCCGGGCCAAACGCTCGCGCTCCTCGTACACGGCCCTCCTGGCTTGCTCCTCGACGATCCGCGCGTTCATCTGCTTGATCGTGCGAAACATCCAGGTGGCGAACAAATAAGACAACAAGAGCGTCAGCAAAGTAATATATACGTTGCCCGTTTCCATGGACATATAAGGCAGCAAAAAATCGTGCCGAACAAATTCGAAGCCCCCGATAATGATCGTGGGAATGAGCACGGTCAGCCAGTAAAACAAGCGATACGACATAACAAATCCCTTCTTTGCGGTTGGTCATCACTCCTAAGTATACCGAATGGGACAAGCGGATGATATACTCGTAGGAGAAAAGGTGGCGAAAGCAGGAGGGAGATTCATGCATACAATCGCGAGAGCATTGACGATAGCAGGATCAGACAGCGGGGGCGGAGCGGGCATCCAGGCCGATTTGAAGACGTTTCACCAACTCGGCGTTTACGGAATGAGCGCGATTACGGCGATTACGGCGCAAAATACGTTGGGCGTGGCCGGGGTGTATCCGCTGCCGACAGAGGCGGTGGCCCAGCAGATGCGCGAAGTGTTGCGCGACCTGGGAGCGGATGCGGCGAAGACGGGAATGCTGTTTGATGCGGACATCATCCGCGCAGTGGCGGCAGAGGTGCGCGCCGCGAGTCTGCAAAAGCTGGTCGTAGACCCGGTGATGATCGCCAAGGGCGGGGCCAAGCTGCTCCTGGACGAAGCGATTGACGCGCTGAAAACAGAGTTGCTGCCGCTCGCGGAAGTCGTGACGCCGAATTTGCCGGAGGCCGAGTGCCTGACAGGTATGACGATTCGCACCCCGGACGATATGCGCGAAGGCGCCCGCGCGATTCATGCGCTCGGAGCGCGCAACGTCTTGATGAAGGGCGGCCACCTCGACGGTGATACGGTCGTCGACATTTTGTTTGACGGCCGCGACTTTTTCGAGCTGTCGCATGAGCGCATCCAGACCCGGCATACGCACGGAACGGGCTGCACGTTTTCCGCTGCGTTGACGGCAGAGCTGGCGAAACATACGCCGCTTAGGGCTGCGGTCGAAAAAGCGAACCGCTTTATTTTTGCCGCGATCAAGACCGCTCCGCAATTGGGCGGCGGCCACGGGCCGACCAACCATTGGGCGGTTGTGGATTAACGCGAGCGGAACAAAGCAAACGGCCTCGCGGAGAAGTCGATTTTCTGCGAAGCCGTTTTTTTATTTGACTTGCACGGTAAATGCGCCTTGCAAACGAACGGGGTAGTCCGTCAGGGTAAAGGTGTAGGAATCGGGGGCGCCGTTTTTCGTCAGCCTTTTGTAAAGCAGGCTGTACGTCTGGAAACGTTCCTCCGGATAGCGCGAAGAAGAGCTTCCCTGGACGTAGTCGTATTGATTCGCCCGATTGTCCGTGATGTCGCTTCCCAGATAGACGTAGCGATGCGCGTCCGCTTCCTCGATTTGCAGTTCCCAGTCCATGCCGACCACATCGTCGACCTGGCGCAGCGCTGTCAGCTTGAGCCTGGCATCAGGAGCTTTGGCGAGCGTCTGCGTCTTCGCGTCGATCACCACCTGCAGCTTGTCGCGGTCCAGCGCCCGAATCCCGCTTGCTTTCAAAAACAGCTTTTGCGGCTCCAGAAAATAGATGCTTTCCAAATTGTACACTTTGCCGTTTTCCCCGTTGTCACGCGTCGGCACGCCATTTCCCCAGAAAGCGTACGTCTGGCCGTTTTCATCCACCAGCCGCAGATCGTCAAAGCCGAAAATATGTTTGGAGTTGCCCGGATCGAAGCGGATGCTGACTTCTGTTTGCGTAGGGAACACCGTCATTTGCTCGATGGTAAACGTCTGTCCGTCCACCGTCACTTTTTTTCCGACAGGAACCACTTTTTTCTCAAATGTCGTGTATTTGCTATGGTCGATCGGAAACGTAATCGCAAGCGGAGGGTTCAGCTCTACGCCGTCGAGGTCGAGCGTCACTTTGGCTGTCAGCGCGTCAGGTACTTCGCTTGTTTCCGGGAGAAAAATATCAATCCGGTTTTTTTGCTCCTCGTTCGCTTCCACGTCCATGCCAGACCAGCTCGCTCCGTGCTCCCACTCCTTGCCGGAGGCGTCAAACAGCTCCAGCTTGCGCATCCCGACCTTTTGGCCGCTACGTTCGTGCTTCAAGGTGTAAAACAGCAGCATCCGCTTCTGATCGGTCAGCACCTGGTCGATCGTGAACGTGATGCCTGCAAGCGAGCCGCCTGTGCCAATGTCCTGGACCATCTCGTGCTCGGCAGCCCGCTGCAACCCTTTGTCATCGCGAATCAGCTCGACGAACTTTTCCATCCCGGGAATGTGGCTGACATAAGCGGCAACCGCCGGGGAGAGGCGCACCGAGAACACAAAGGCCAGGAGCAGACACCCTGC
Organism: Brevibacillus sp. FW306-2-1A-C05A; assembly: GCF_058781555.1. Lineage (NCBI taxonomy): Bacteria > Bacillati > Bacillota > Bacilli > Caryophanales > Paenibacillaceae > Brevibacillus > Brevibacillus sp. FW306-2-1A-C05A. The sequence continues at coordinate 87,470 of NZ_JBYSWV010000010.1, read as the reverse complement.
CGCAATTCCCGAGCAGAGGCGAACCAGACGGCTGCGGCGGCGTCTGCGTTGAAGGCTTTTGGCCTGGGCGATGCCAGAGCGAATGTAGTGCTCGATGTGCGGCGGTACGTGCGCGTCGGTCTGACCCTCTGTTTTTTCGATATCCATATACATTCACCAGCCTTTCCCGAGTTCTTTTCGCAATGTAGCCAACGCCTTGTGCAGCCAGGTCTTGATCGTTCCTTCCGGATGGCCGAGCCGCAACGCAATTTCGCGAATGGTCAGATCTTCAAAATATTTCAGGATGATGATGCTGCGGTAAGCAGGCGTAAGCTTGGCCAGCGCTTCCTCGATAACGAGTTTGTCCGCCGTGTGCTCCCACTGCTTGCGATCCGGGTCCGCCAGACCGTCGCCATCGGGAAAGTCGGGGGCAAACCGTTTTTTTCGTTTCAGCTCGTCCAGACATACGTGGATGAGAATGCGCGTCAGCCAGGTGCGAAAATGCGCGGGCTGCTTCAGGCGAGACAAGCGGAGATAGGAGCGGCAGGTCGCCTCCTGTATCGCCTCCAGCGCGTCCGCTTCGTTGCGCAAAAAGGCGTAAGCCACGCTGTACAGTTGCTTTTGCTGCTGGCAAATCAACTGGTAAAAAGCTTCGTCGTCTCCTTGCCTGGCTTGCGAGACAAGTTGTTCCAGATTCACATTTTCCCCCTCCTACACGTATTAGACTGCGCAAAGGCGAAAACAGTTTTGGGAAAATCGGCAATCGCTGCGTCTTTTTTGAACCAACTGCCTGCTTGTTGCTTACAGTAAAGGAAGAAGCAATGAGGGTGGGGGAAGGCATGTGGACCAAATGGGTAACGATTCATGAATCGTACGGGCTTCCTAGAGTGGCGAGCGAGTGCCGGCGATATTTGGAGATAAAAGGAATCCGGGTCAGGCTGTTGTCCAGAGAAACGAAAAAAGGCGGGTATGTGTACACGCTGCAGGTGCCGTCCAGCCAGGCGGCGGAAGCGCGACAGTGGCTGCGCGAGTTCAAAAGCACGCTGTAGAGCGTGAGCAGCCAGTGATCTCCTCGAAAGCTTGTCCGACTGTGCAGGCCATACTACACACTGGGAGGGATCTTGCGCTTATGGTGACGACACTGCTGGAAGCACCCGCGAAAACAGGGCAGAAAAAAGCTGGCCTGTTTGTGCCCGACTACGTTTTCGTCGAGCCAAACGCACTGAACTATCCGCTCGGCCAGGAGCTGTACCAGCGTTTGCAAGCGGAAGGCATCCCGCTGCAAATGACAACCAGCCACAATCAGGTGCGCGGCATTCCCGGCGAGACAGAGGTGGAAAAGTACCGCAATGCCAAGCGAACATTGGTCATTGGGGTGCGCAAAACGTTGAAGTTCGAAACCTCCAAGCCGTCTGCCGAATACGCGATTCCGCTGGCTACAGGCTGCGCGGCGCATTGCCACTACTGCTATTTGAATACGAACATCGGGTCCAAGCCGTACGTTCGCGTCTACGTCAATACCGATGAAATTTTGGCCCAGGCGAAAACATACATCGAGGAACGGCCGGGAGAGATTACCCGATTCGAGGCAGCCTGTACGTCCGATCCGGTCAGCATCGAGCATTTGACAGGAAACCTGAAGCGAGCGATCGAATTTATGGGGGAACAGGAGTATGGCCGTCTGCGGTTCGTTACCAAGTTTCACCACGTCGATTCGTTGCTCGATGCGAAACATAACAAGCATACCCGTTTTCGCTTCAGCATGAATGCCGATTACGTCATCAAAAACTTCGAGCCGGGCACTTCCAGCTTTGCGCAAAGAATTGAAGCGGCGGGCAAAGTGGCAAAAGCAGGCTATCCGCTCGGCTTCATTTTGGCCCCCTTATACTGGTTTGACGGATGGGAGGAAGGCTACACCGACTTGCTGGAACGGCTGCGAAACCAGCTCGTCCCGGAAGCGCTGGCCGACCTGACTTTTGAGCTGATCCAGCACCGCTTCACCAAAATTGCCAAAAACTTGATTTTGCAGCGCTATCCGAAAACCAAGCTGGCGATGAACGAGGAGGAGCGCAAATACAAATGGGGCAAGTACGGCAAAGGCAAGTACGTCTACCCGGACGTGCAGGCCAAAGCCTTGCAGGCGCATTTGGAGAGGGAGATTGCGAGACTGTTTCCCAAGGCCAAAATCGAGTATTTTACGTAGCGCAAAAGCGTTTGTTCGACCGACTGCTCTGATCGTCAGGAGCAGTTTTTTTTATTGGAAAAAAGCGGCATGCGACAGAAAAGGAATGGTTTCGACAAATGGAAGTACGCGTGCTAAAATATGGAGTGCTCTCATTTTGGCGAAAGGAACAGAGGCGTATATGAAGTCCATATTAATAACTGTCGAGGGACCGATCGGTATTGGGAAAACCTCGTTGGCGCGGGAACTGCACCGCACTTGCGAATTGCAATTATTGGAAGAAATTGTTTATGAAAATCCGTTTCTAGGAAAGTTTTACGAGAACATCGCGGAGTGGAGCTTTCAGCTAGAGATGTTTTTCCTGTGCAACCGCTACAAGCAGTTGCAGGATATTCACGCCCACTATCTCAACCAGGGCATTTCTGTCGTATCCGATTACAATATTTTTAAAAATACGATTTTTGCCAAACGAACGCTGTCCGACAACAATCTCCCGAAGTATCTCAAAATTTATGATATCCTGACAGAAGATTTGCCGCAGGCTCATCTGGTCATTTACTTGACGGCGTCCATCGACACGGTCATGAAGCGGATCGCCATGCGCGATCGCGAGGTGGAGCGGACGATGGATGTGGGCTATATGGAAAATCTGATCGCCGATTACAACGAATTTATGGACGAGTTTGAAAAGCACCACCCGGATACGCCTGTCATCAAATTCAACTGTGACGAGCTGGATTTCGTCCATCGGCCAGAGGATCGGCAGTATATGCTCGATCTCATCCTGCCGCGCATTCAGGAGCTGCGGGGGCAACAGGCATAACGATGCCGTGTGATTGGCAAGTATTTCAATAAGGAGTTGCGTACATGTCTAGGTTTCAAAACAGCCATCTTCGTGAAAAATACGGCATTCCGAGCAATGCGGTCATCACCATCGGCGGAACGGTAGGCGTCGGCAAATCGACGTTCACACACGCCCTGGCCGATCAGCTCGGTTTTCGCGTGTCCGTGGAAAAAGTGGACAACAACCCTTACCTTGGCCGTTATTACAACGATTTGTCCCGCTGGGGCTTTCACCTGCAAATCTTTTTCCTGGCCGAGCGCTTCAAGGAGCAGAAGCGGATGTTCGACTACGGCGGCGGCTTCGTCCAGGATCGCTCGATTTACGAGGATACCGGCATTTTCGCCCGCATGCTGTACGAGCAGGGCAACATGACGGAAGAAGACTACCGCACGTACACAGAGCTGTTCGAAGCGATGGTCATGACGCCGTACTTCCCGCATCCCGATATTTTGATCTACCTGGAAGGCAGCTTCGATGACATTATCGGGCGCGTCCAGGAGCGGGGACGCCCGATGGAGCAGCAGACCCCGATCGACTACTGGCGCGATTTGTTCAACCGCTATGATAGCTGGATTCACTCGTTTACCTCCTGTCCTGTTCTGCGGGTGAACATCAACGAGTACGACGTCGTGGACGACCCGGCCTCCGTGGAGAGCATCATTGCCCGTGCGGCGGAAAAAATTCGCCTGGGACGAGCTGCGCGCCTGCCGTAGCCAGCCCCAAAACCCCCTGTCCTCCTACTGTATGGCAAGGCTTGCCGCCAGCAGGAAAGACAGGGGGTTTTTGTTTTCGGACTGTGTTTGCCATTCACCGGACGGGATAGTCTTCGAGCCTCAGCGCATCGCTGTCGTCGTTTCTTCGCGAGCGTGCTTTTGGTCAGGCTTCCTGCGGTTTTCCGTGCACTTCGGCGGGGGGAAATCGGCTGCGGATAAACCCCGCTGTGGTATAATGAGAGCATCTTGGAATTAAAGGAGCTAGGGAATGGCAGAAGAATGGTTTGAACGCAGCTTTCGCGAAGATTACGTACTTGTGTATCGGCATCGGGACGATTCGGCGGCCGACAGCGAGATCGCCAATCTGCTCGAGCGATTGCCGATAAAGAGCACGGGGCGCGTACTTGATCTTTGCTGTGGGAGCGGGCGGCATTCGCGTGCGCTGGCTCGCAGAGGATACGAAGTCGTAGGTGTCGACCTGTCCCCCGTGCTGCTGCAGCTTGCGGAAGAGCAGAACACCTATCCACAGCTCAGCTTCGCTCGCTGCGACATGCGCCATATTCCGTATCGGGACGAATTTGACATCGTAGTCAACCTGTTCACCAGCTTTGGCTATTTTTCGTCCGATGAGGAAAACGCGCAGGTCGTCCGCAATATGGCGCAGGCATTGAAGGTGAACGGGGAAGTCGTCATCGACTATTTGAACCCCGCCTACGTGAAGCAGCATCTTGTCCCGCACTCCACCAAAGAGGTCAGCGGGATGCTGATCGAGGAGAAGCGCTGGATCGAGGACAAGGCGGTAAAAAAGCGGATTTTGATTCGAGACGATCCCGCCGCGCAGCCGAGGGAGTACTTGGAGCAGGTTCGGCTTTTCTCCGTGGAACAGATGACGGCCATGCTGGAGCTGGCCGGATTCGGACAAATTCAGGTATTCGGCAATTACCAATTTGAACCGTATATAGCCAGTCAATCGCCGCGCATGATTTTTTACGCGATCAAGCAATAGGTAGCGCGGATAAGCGTGACTAACCTTTCTGTCTGTTGAATATGATGGTGTTACCACCGATTCATCGGACAAAAGGGGGGCGATGTGAGTGAGCAAGCTGTCTTTGGAACAGGTCAAACTGTATTTGAGCAAGGTTCCGGGCTGGAAGCTGGTAGAAGACAGGATGGCGCTGTCTCGCACATATCACTGTAGAGACTTTGCCACGGCTGTGAGCTTTGTAAACCGTGTGGCGGAAATGCTTGAGCATGACAGTCAGCATGTCGAGATTCACCTGTCTGGCGGAACTGTGACGTTTACGCTCGCGACCCGCGAGGCAAAAGGGCTGACGGGCAAAGATTTTGCCCTCGCCCAGACGATCAGCAAAGTAAGCTAGCGTCAGGAAACAGCCGCTTCGGTTTGGGAAGCGGTTTTTCTTTTGGCTTTTCCGCTGCACTTTGCTATGATGGGCAGTAATGATATTTTTTCGGAGGGATTGACAATGGAAATTCAACAGCACGAACAGCTTTTGCGCCTGCTTGCGGACGAGTTTGCCAAGCAAACGCTGTCTGTCACTTTTACGCAATGGGACACGGAAAGCGAAGACGATGAAGAAGTCGCGCAGTTTCAGGGACAACTGACAGAAGTGAAGCTCACCGACAACGAATTTGACGAAAAAGACCTGTTGCTGCTGTTTGTGGCAGCGGACGAGGAAAGCGTGGAAATTTTGATGGAAATTCCCGGAGAAGAAGTGGATCTCGCCACCTATGCAGACGGAAAACTGAACATTTTCGGTACGGAAGCGGAGATCGTCCTGGAAAAATGAACAGGAAGCCATCCTATCGCTACGTCGGAACACCCGATCCGATGAGTGAAAAAGAAGTGTACAGTTGCGAAAAGTACATGAAAAAAAACAGGCATGCGATGATAAAGGCAGGGCGGTACATGGTGGACGTACCCGCTCTGCTCGCTTTGTTTCACCTGGACTGCTGGAATTGCCGGGCGGTTCACCGCGAGACTTGCTGCGAAGGCGGCCAGCCATACGCCGTCGAGGAATGGCAAATCCCGCTGCTGGAAAAACAGGTTCCGGCGATCGCTGCCCGTTTGCAGACAGCAGGTGAGCGGGAAAACTGGGAGCGCTACGGCGTGTGGGACCGGGGACAGTTGCCAGGCACGATTCGTATGCGGCATGGCAACTGTCTGTTTTATCAGGAAAACAACGGCCGCTTCGGCTGTGCGATCCACGCCTACGCGGAAGAGGCAGGGCACGATGTCCTGCCGCTCAAGCCGTTCAGTTGCCAGTTGTACCCGCTGGATTTGATTGATACGGGCCAGGAAATTTTGTTGACTGCCGTGACCAAAGAGACGTCGTCCTTTTCCCGCTGGGGAACGGACTATTTGGAGCAGTTTTACTGCGCGAACCGGGAGCGCAGGAAGCTGGCTGCGCACATCGACGAAAACTGGTTCGCGCTCGATGGCTACCGCCCCGCCTACGAATGGAACGTGCCGATGCTGCGCTATTTTTTGCAGGAGGAGGCGGATACCGTGCTGGAGCGCCTGCGCGAGCGCAGCCATATGACAACTGTCAGTATGTAATTGGAACAGCGGATGCCTTGTGATATGATGGGGGAGCATGAACATGATTGACAAAGGAGCAACAGTGATGAACGTCAAGACTACACAAGAATCCCGCACGATCCAGGCATCCTTGGTTCAACCGTCCGATACGAATTACCACGGGACCATCTTCGGCGGGACGATGATGGCCTATATAGATGAGGTAGCGGCAATCGCTGCCATGCGGCATTCGCGCCGCCCGGTCGTGACTGCTTCCATAGACTCCATCGATTTTTTGGCACCCGTAAAAATGGGGCATTCGATCTGCCTGGAAGCGTTTGTCTCCTCGACAGGGCGCACGTCCATGGAGGTCTTTGTGAAAATCGTCTCGGAAAACCTGCAAACAGGGGAACGAGTCCTGACTGCCACTTCGTTTTTGACTTTTGTCGCGCTCGATGAAGCGGGCAATCCTACCGAGGTTCCGGCCATCGTTCCGGAAACCGAGGAAGAGAAAAGGTTGATGGCTACTGCCGAGGAGCGCAAAAAAATGCGCAAGGAACGGAAAGACAGCCTGCAAGCGTTTGTCAGCCAGTTAAACATCGAAAAAACAATCTGATGTTCGTTTGGTTTCACCCTGAGCGACAGTTCGCTCAGGGCCTTTTCTACATAGAGGCGCGAGGAGGAATCGACAATGAAGTACCGCAGATTAGGGAAAACGGAACTGACTGTTTCGGTCATTGGCGTAGGGACGTGGCAATTTGGCGGAGAGTGGGGGCAAGACTTTTCGCAGCAAGAAGTCGACCAGATTCTGGACAAGGCGCACGAGCTGGGGATCAACCTGATCGACACCGCAGAGTGCTACGGCGATCATCTGTCCGAGAAGCTGATCGGAGGCTATTTGAAAAAGAGCCGCCGCGCCGATTGGATCATCGCGACGAAGTTCGGCCACCATTTCCACGACAAGTTTTCGCGGACGAACGAGTACGGGGCTGCCGCTGTGCTGGAGCAACTGGAAAAATCGCTGCGGGCTTTGCAGACCGACTACATCGACCTGTACCAGTTCCATTCCGGGCCAGACGAAGCGTTTGACAACGACGAGCTGTGGACGTATCTGGACAAGCAGGTGCAGGCAGGGAAGATTCGCCATCTGGGCTTGTCGATTGCCAAAAACGACAACATGCATCAGGTGGGCGGAGCTTCCCGCGTCAACGCGCAGACGATCCAGGTCGTCTACAACCGGCTGGATCGCAAGCCGGAGGAAGCGGTGCTTGCGTCGTGCGCGGAGCAGGATTTGGGCGTGCTCGCACGCGTGCCGCTGGCGAGCGGTTATTTGAGCGGAAAATACAAGCCAGGAGCCGTGTTCGCCGGAAACGATGTGCGCCACCGCCACGATCCGCAGCACGTCGCCCGCCTGCTCGAAGAGGTTGCCAAAATCAAGGAAAGCGAAGTGCCGGAGGGCGTGGACATGGCGCAGTGGGCGCTGGCGTGGTGCCTGAAGCACCCGGCCGTCACGACGGTCATCCCGGGCAGCAAAAGCCCGGCACAGGTGGAGGCAAACGCCAAAGCCGCTGCCTTCGCAAGCGACGATCACCCGCAAGCGCGGGTCAAATAGCGAAAAGAGGAGCCGACAGATCGCGACGGCTCCTCTTTTTTTTGTACATAAGTGCCACAAAGGCGTCGCCAAGGGTTTGGCGCAGCCAAGTTTTCTAACCGATCAGTCAGTCCAGAAAGCGAGCCTTGATCTCGGGAGTAGGCAGCATGCACTGTTCCTGTTTGCCAAACCAGCGGTAACGGTTTTTGGCCACCCAATCGTAGGTGAAATCGCGGACGGGACGGGGGAACAGACGGCCGAGGTAGTAGCACAGCGGCCAGGCCCCGGACAGCTTGCGCGCCACTCGCAAAATCGCGTCTGACTTGGTGTATAAGCGTCCATGGGCAATCAGGACGACAGATGACAGCCCGCTTTCGGCATACGAATAGCGGGACAAAATTTGCTGCGCTTTTTCCGACTGCAAAGAAGCGAAGTGAATGCTGCCGGAAGGATCGCGCTTGAGGATGAATTGAACGGCGCTGTTGCACAAATGGCAAACACCGTCGAACAACAAAAGATAGTCAGGGTGTTGCAGCGGCTCAGATGCTGGCTTCATCAGGCAGCCCTCCATGCTCTACAGCGAATCGAATGGTCGTGCGGTCGTGCCGCCTTCGCTTTCATCATAGCAGAGAAGGGAGGGCTTTCCCAGTGCGGATAACTAGAGAATGACAAGCGCTCCTTTTTGAATCAGTTCCTCTGCTTTCACCAGGTCGGGGTGCATTTCCCGGTCCTCGTGCAGACGGGGAATGACGCGGCGCAGCTCTTCGTAAGCTTTTTTCGTGCCTGCGCCCAGCTCTCCATTCCCGAAGTCGATCGCCTGTGCTGCCGCCAAATATTCGATGGCGAGCACCTTTGTCACGTTGGAAATGACCGTGCGCAGCTTGCGGGCGGCGGTTGTCCCCATGCTGACGTGGTCCTCCTGGTTTGCCGAGGACGGGATGGAATCGACGGACGCAGGATGGCACAGCACTTTGTTTTCCGAGACGATGGAAGCGGCTACATATTGCGTAATCATAAAACCGGAATGAAGACCGCCGTTTTCGGTCAAAAATCCGGGCAGGCCGCTAAGCTGCGGGTTGACGAGTCGCTCTGTGCGGCGCTCGGAGATGTTGGCCAGCTCTGCCATGGCGATCGCCAAAAAATCGGCGGCAAAGGCCATCGGCTGCCCGTGGAAGTTTCCGCCGGAGATGACATCGCCTGTTTCCGTGAACAGGATCGGGTTGTCGGTCACGCTGTTGCACTCCCGGGTGACCGTCGCCCAGACGTATTCCAGCGTATCGCGTGTCGCTCCGTGGACTTGCGGGAGGCAGCGCAGACTGTAAGGGTCCTGGACGCGCAGCTCGCCCTGCTGCGAGGTTCTTTCGCTGCCGGACAGGTGCGCGAGCAGTCGTCTCGCCGATTCCTGCTGTCCGGGATGCGGGCGGACGAGGTGCAGTTGCGGATCAAACGCTTTCGGTATGCCGCGCAACGCTTCAATCGTCATCGACGCGATCAGCTCCGCGCTTTCCAGGACGACGCGCGAATCGTACAAGGCCAGGCAGAGCAGGGCGGTCATCGCCTGCGTGCCGTTAATCAGGGCCAGACCTTCTTTGGCCTGCAGGCGAATCGGGGAGAGCCCGACTGCTTTGAGCGCCGCTTCTCCGCTCATCCGCTGTCCATTGACGATCGCTTCGCCCTTGCCGAGCATGACGAGGACCATGTGCGCGAGCGGAGCCAAATCGCCGCTGGCGCCGAGCGAGCCTTGCTGGGGAATGACCGGATGGACGCCGCGGTTGCACAGCTCGGCCAGGTGCAGCAGCGTTTCTTCCCGGATGCCGGAATAGCCTTTTGCCAACGCATTGATTCGCAACGCCATCATGGCGCGGACGACTTCCACCGGATAAGGCTCTCCCATTCCGCAGGCGTGGCTCATAATCAAGTTTTCCTGCAGCTTGCTGACATCTTCGCCCTGAATCATGACATCGGAAAATTTGCCGAAGCCTGTGGTGATGCCGTAGACGACTTTTTGCTCCTGGAGCATCTCTTCGACCATCGCCCGGGAGCGGCGCACATTTTCCAGCGCCTCGGGGGTCAATTCGATGCGGTGAGCGTCCCTGGCAATCCGGACGACGTCTTCAATGCGCAGGCGATTCCCATTCATATGGATGACGCTTGCTTGCTGATTCATGGATAGTTTCCTCCTTTAACAGAGCAGAGAACGAAAAGAGCGAGGGGTTAGGATACTAGATCCTAACCCCTCGCTCCTGGGTTCTATGTGATTGGATGAAACGCGTAAGCCCGATTGGAGGCCGCATACGTCTTTCCTCACTTTCGCTCTACAACTGTCAGATAATTTTCGTTATTAGTATTATTGTAACGGAAGTGAGCGCGCAGTCAAGATCAAGATTGGCACGGCTCCTTCCCTATAGTGGAAAAAACGGGCTCAATCCATTTTTGGAAACTGGGCGATTGTCGTTTCTTGAGCGGGATAAATGTCATACCATGTACTGTGTTATTTCATCAGAAAGGACGTGTTCATTTCCGTGGAAAAGCGACGCAAGATGCCGCCTGTGCCTCCATCGTCCCCAAGGCGTCCCAAAGAAATGCCAAAGCCGCCTTCCTCGATAATGCCGTTGCCGTCACCGATTGTACCGTCTCCTAACGTACCATCGCCAAACGTACCGTCACCGTCGAAGCCGAAAGCGCCGCAAAGCTCGGAGAATCCGCAGCACAACATCCCGGCACGCCCGATGCCGCAACGGCCGAACGTGCCATCTCCTAACCAGATTATGCCGAATACGCCAAACCCGATGCCGCCAAACCCGATGCCGTCCAATCCGATGCCGCCAAACCGGATGCCAGCCAATCCGATGCCGCCAAACCGGATGCCAGCCAATCCGATGCCGCCAAATCGGAGGCCAGCCAACCCAATGCCGCCAAACCGCAGACCGAATCCGATGCCGCCGAACGTCATGCCGAACCGGCGTCCACCAAATGCTTCGCCAAACATGAGGCCGCCGTCAGCGGAAAACGTCCGGCCAGGCTCGGAAATCGAACTGTATTTGTTCAAGTTCCATTTCCATATGGACCGGATGCAGTATTTCCGTCACAAATGCGAGCAATACCGGGATCACCGCCGGAAATACAGCGAATACCGCAGACATTACAAACACCATCAACGGAGAATGAAGCATTATCACGACCGTTGCCAAGTTTGGCATCATAGGGGCAGCAGCTCTGGCGGACGCAGCAGCTCATCGTCTTACGGACATAGAAGCTCCTCCTCCGGACATGGCTGCGACTGTGGTTGCAGTTGCGATTAACGAGCAAGCAAAAAAAGGACGCCTGTTTTCGCGTAGGCGTCCTTTTGGCTGTTTGGCTGGCGGCAAAAGCGAATTGGTTTTCCTGCCGGGGCGATCAAGGGGCAGCGGCAAACGCCTCGACCTCAACCCCGCGTTTTTTCAGATGTTGCCGCAGAGTCAGCAGCGCATCGTCTTTGTTTTTGCATTCCAGCACAATATCGACATGGTAATCGGCGAGAGCGCTGGCAAAAGCGATAAATTCGTCCGGATCGATATTGTCCGCATGGGAGCGAAAGTCTTTGGCTGATTTCGGCGAGGACATGTGCATTTTCGGGATGCGCTTCCCCCACGTCTGGATGATGCGCGGAAGATACTCTGTCCATTCCTCGCCGTCCGAATGGCAATGGTGGTGATGGATGTCGAACACCATCGGCACACCGATCCGCTCGCACAGCTCCAACACCTCGCGCATGGTGAAGGACGTGTCGTCATTCTCCACGACCAGTCGCCGCTTGACCTGCTCAGGCAGTCGCTCAAAGTTCGCCGCAAATCGTTCCAGGGAAGTGACCTTGTCCTCGAACACACCGCCGGCATGCGTGACCAGCACCGAATTGTCGTCCAATCCAAGCAGATCAAACACTTTGGCGTGATACGAAAAATCCGCTATCGCCGCCTCGACCACGGATGGCTTGTCGCTGTTCAAAATGCTGAAGTGGCCGGGGTGCGCTGTCAGGCGAATGCCGTTGTTGCGGATGAATGTGCCTGTCTTCTGAAAGTCCCAGGAAAATTCTTTGGCCCAGTCCCAGTCTGCCGCGACCGGGTGCGTAGCCAGCGGCACAAATTCCGAGGGGAGGCGATACAAAAAAATGCGGTTTTCCACGTTGTAGGCGAGCAAATCCATCAGGTTGAAAAAATTCGTCTGCAACACTTGCCGCAGCTTTTTCAGGCGCGCCTGCGGCTCCAGTTTATTGATTTGCGCAACGGTCGTCTTTTTGTTCGGATTGTTTTTCAGCTTTACGCTGATGCAGGCATAGCCCAAACGGATCAAGGAAATCACCCCTGGGATCGTCGTCACCACGTAGTATCTCCAAAAACAGTAGCGGCGTGTGATATGAAAACTTCCCAGTTGCGCGCATGAAGGTGAGCGAACAGGCAGGGCGCCTGTGTACACCCTTTTTCGATCGGCATGTTTCCTTTCCGTACGGCCACCCGCCTGCAACGGACAAGCATCAGGTGCGATGGATTGCCGCAGCGACACGGTAAAAGCTTGGGCAACGGGCCGCCGCGACTCATAAGCCAAAGCCCCCGGAGAAAAGCTACTGGTAGAAACGAACGATAAACCGTAAAGGAGCGAAGCGTGATGAGCAAAAGCAAAAGCGTGAGAACGTTACTCGTCATCGGAACCGTTCTGCTTCACCTGACTTCCCCAGCTCTCGCCAGACAAGCGGCGGAACCGGGCCAGATGATGCAGCAAGCGGCGCGGCAACAGGCGGAGAGCGAGCACAATCGCTACGAAGTGGCAGGCATTACCGACCCGGTTGCCTTTGAAGCTTTTTTCCACAAGCTTCAGGAGGCGGTGAAGGCCGGGAACAAAGCACAAGTCGCAAGAATGGTCCAGTATCCGCTGCGCATAAACAAGGACGGGGGCAGCCGCTACGTGCAAAATGAGCAGCAGTTCCTCGCGGAGTACGACGAGATTGTCACACCGAAGGTCAAGGAAGCTTTGCTCGCCCAAAACGTCCGTGAGACGTTCGTCAACGCCCAAGGCGTGATGGTGGGCAACGGTGAACTGTGGCTGGGCCAAAGCGGCGGCAAGTACGTGTGGTTTGCCGTCAATTTGTAGGAAGCGGGGCAGGGCTTTTCTGCGGAAAAGCCCTAAAGGACGCTGTTCAAAAATTTTTATTGCGTTTTATGTATATTTTACGTGGACATTATAGATAGAAAATTCTAAAATAACTAATAAATAGACAGGGATCGAGGTGGATTCGACAAAAAATGTCCTTCTGAAATGGACATTTGTAATTTTGGCTCACACGTGATAGAATTCACGGAAAGCCAATTTGTTTAATGAAACTTAACTGAACGTAAAGCTAGAGAGAAAAGGAGTGGACACAGTGAGTTTGGATACGAAGCGATTGGCGGACGAATTGGCAGAACAGGTCGTTGCCTGGCGCAGACATTTGCACCAGCATCCCGAACTGTCGTTTGAAGAAGAACAGACGTCTCAATATGTGTATGAAAAATTGCGATCTTTCGGAAGTTTGGAATTGTCCCGTCCGACGAAAACGAGCGTGGTTGCTCGCCTGATCGGCTCCCAGCCGGGAAAAGTGCTCGGCATGCGCGCCGACATGGACGCCCTGCCGATTCACGAAGAAAACGATGTGCCTTACGCATCCGGCAAAGCGGGCGTGATGCACGCTTGCGGGCACGACGGGCACACCGCGATGCTGCTTGGGGCGGCGAAAATATTGTCGCAGTACAAAGACCGCATCAAAGGGGAAGTGCGATTTTTCTTCCAGCACGCAGAGGAGCTTCCGCCGGGCGGCGCGGTCGAGATTGTCCGGACAGGAGCGGCGGACGGTCTGGATTCGATTATCGGGATTCACCTCGCTTCTTACATGCCAGTCGGAAAATTCGGAGTTTTATACGGGGCGCTCACCTCTTCCACAGACCGTATTGATGTGAAAATCCAGGGCAAGGGCGGACACTCCTCCCAGCCGGAGTCGGCGATCGATCCGGTCGTCATCGGCGCGCAAGTCATCACCGCTTTGCAGCAAATCGTCTCCCGCAATGTCAGCGCGTTGGACAAGGTCGTCCTCTCCGTGACGATGCTGAACGCAGGCACGGCCTACAACATCATTCCAGATACGCTGACGCTGACAGGCTCGACCCGCTGCTTTAACGCGACAATTCGCGAAAATCTGCCGGTCTGGATTGAGCGGATTGTCAAAGGGATTACCGAAGCACATGGGGCCGGCTACGAGTTCTCGTTCTCTCACGGCTACACCTCCGTCGTCAACGACGAGCAAGTGACCAGGCTGATGGAGGACATCATTCGCGAGCGCTGGGGCGAGGAAGACATTATGTACATCGACCCGCTGATGCCGGGCGAGGATTTCTCCGAATACTTGAAAAAGGCGCCAGGCTGCTTCATCCAGTTGGGAGCGGGCAATCCGGAGAAAGGCTTTGTTTACCCGCACCACCACCCACGCTTTGATTTTGATGAAGACGCATTGGCTCGCGGCGTCGAATTGTTCGTTCGGGCAGCGCAAAAGGTAGTCATCGAATAGCAGACAGAAACAAGACCGAACAGGGGGATCCTTATGACTGAGGGACGCGTGAATGTGTACAAGCTGCATTTCCTGGTGCTTGTACTGGTAGCCTTGACAGAGTTTATCGGCACGAAAAAAATCAATATCGGCATCGGGGTCATCGCCTTGTTCCCGATGCTGTACGCACTCGTTATCGGCGGTGTCATTAGCTGGCCTTCATTCAAGTTTTTGAAAGAAAAAGATATGAATGTCGCGGCAAACATTTTGGGCGTTTCTTTTCTGATCTTCGTATGTAAGCTCGGCGCCAACATTGGTCCAGAGCTGCCCAAGCTGTTTGGAGCGGGCGTATCGCTGCTCGTCCAGGAGGTAGGCCACATCGTCGGAACGATCATTTTGGGCTTGCCAGTGGCGCTTTTGCTCGGTCTGAAGCGCGAATCAATCGGGGCTACCTATTCCCTCGACCGCGAGCCTAACCTGGCGATTATCGTGGACAAGTTCGGGGCAAGCTCGCCGGAAGCGCGCGGCGCACTGGGCGTTTACATTTGCGGTACGTTGTTTGGCGCGATTTTCATGTCGTTGCTCGCAAGTATCCTCGGCAGCAGCGGACTGTTCCATCCGATTTCGCTCGCGATGGGCGCAGCGGTTGGTTCAGGGAGCATGATGGCGGCAGCGACAGGCTCGCTCGCCGTAATTTTCCCGGAAGCGCAAAAAGACATCGCCTTCTACTCGGGGGCGGCGAACTTGATGATGAGCATTATCGGTACGTATGTATGCATTTTCGTCTCCTTACCGCTCACGCAGCGGCTGTACGCATGGCTGGAGCCGATCATCGGCCGCAAAAACGCTTCTTCTGACACAGAAGGGGGGAAAAGAAGCGCATGAATCAAATTTTGACGATTCTCATCATTGGCGCAATCTCACTCATCGGTAACTGGATCGGCTATGGCGTGCCGATCATGGAATCGTTGCCAGGCATTGTGCTTCTCGCGGTCATCACCTTGATCGGGATGGGCTTTACGAAAATTTTGCCGTTCAAATCTCCGGTGATTGTCTGGATTTCTCTGTTTG
Source organism: Brevibacillus sp. FW306-2-1A-C05A (assembly GCF_058781555.1). Lineage (NCBI taxonomy): Bacteria > Bacillati > Bacillota > Bacilli > Caryophanales > Paenibacillaceae > Brevibacillus > Brevibacillus sp. FW306-2-1A-C05A. The sequence continues at coordinate 72,001 of NZ_JBYSWV010000010.1, read as the reverse complement.
CCATGTTGGCTACTTCTCCTTTCTTCCCAGGAAGCGAGTACACGGCAGCATCAATTGCCAAAATCAACCTGCTGGCGCTCGCGACACCGATTCTCGCATACGCCGGTCTGTCGCTTGGAAAAGACATTCATCTGTTCAAGCAGTTGAGCTGGCGGATCGTAGTCGTATCCCTCGTCGTTTTCACAGGGACGTTCCTGTTCGCAACCTTGTTCGCGGAGATCGTGTTCAAGATTCAAGGAAAGTTTTAAGCAAACCGCATTAGCGAAACAAACCTTCGTGGCTCGCAACTTGCCGCGAAGGTTTTTTCGCATCGCCTCCGGGTGTACAAAAGAATTGATCGATCAGGAATGGACAGTTATACTCTTAATAATCAGAAAGATTACGGCTTCCGACAAAGTAAGACAGGAGTGGAGAGAGCAAATGATTATTGATGTGAACCAAGTCATGTGGCAAAGAGACGAAACGGTCATTTTGCGCGACGTTAACTGGCAGGTGCAAGAAAACGAGCACTGGTGCCTGGTCGGACTGAACGGCTCCGGCAAAACGAGCCTGCTGAAAATCATCTGTGGCTACACTTGGCCGACAAAGGGGCAGGTCAGTGTCCTCGGAAATGTGTACGGAACGGTCGATTTGCGCGAAGTAAGAAAATCGATCGGCTGGGTCAGCACGGCTTTGATCGCACAGCTTCACGAGCACGAGACGGCCTTTCGCGTCATTTTGAGCGGGAGAGAAGCGACGATTGGCCTGTACGCGGTTCCGGCGGAGAAAGATGTGCAAAAAGCGTCCGAACTGCTCGAAACATTCGGCTGCACGGAGCTGCGGGACAGGCCGTTCGGAGCGCTTTCGCAAGGAGAGCGGCAAAAGGTGCTGATTGCGCGGGCGTTGATGGCGTCCCCCCGGCTGCTCATTTTGGACGAGCCATGTACGGGACTGGATTTGCTGGCACGAGAGCAGCTTTTGTCGATGATCGAGCAAATTGCCAAGCAGCCGGACGGGCCGACATTGCTGTACGTCACTCATCATATCGAGGAAATTTTGCCGTGCTTTACCCACACGCTGCTGTTGAAGGCGGGGGAGGTCGAGCGGGCGGGAAAAACGGACGAGGTGCTGACGGCAGACGGATTGACCCGCTTTTTTGGGGTTCCGGTCAACATTGCGCGGTCGCAGGGACGCTCCTGGGTCAGCCTCGGGGAAGCGGCATCGGTGCTTTAACAGCCGATCTTTTGGCAAGAGTCGGCAAGGTCGTGTAACATTGTGTATAATAACAGTATGAATAGAAACTGGGAGGAGAGGAGAGATGGAGGCATGAACAACGTGATTGCACCAATCACAGACTCCACCTGGGCGATCATCACCTACGAGGATGCGTGGCAGAGCTACGTGAACAGCTACGTGGTCAAACAAGGTGAATCGTTTGCTGTTATCGATTCCCACTTGCGCAAGCAGCGGACGTACTTTCAGCAGGCGCTGGAGGGAATCGGTGCCAAGCCGGAGCGGATTGAATACGTTTACTTTACCCATCGGCACGCGGACCATATCGGGAATGCCGACATGTTTCCTTCCCGAAACAACTGGATTCATCTCGACGATTACTACGAGCTGGACGATTTCTCTCAGACGCTGTTCGGGCACACCTTCACGGGGAGCGGCGGAGATCTACCGTCGTTGCGTTTTCGGCAATTGTCCTTTCATACGGAAGGGTCCGTGGCGTTTTTCGACCCGCAGAGCAAAATTTGTTTTGTCGGCGACCACATCTGCTTTGATAAAGCCGAGCTGGGTCAGATCGTCGGAAAAGAAAGCGAGTGCCGGGCGGCGTACAAGGCGCATATAAAAAGCTGGGCCATCGACGAGCCTGATCGCGTCCCGGAGTACGTGGAGGGGCTGGAAGCGTTGCTTGACTGGCCGATCGAATTTTTGGCGACGGGACACGGTCCCATCCTGCAAGGCGACATCCCCGACTTTTTGCAGGAGCTGATCGCGATTTTACGTCCGTAACTTTTTTCTGCAAAAGAAAAGACTTGTGCACCGGAAAAACGGGCGACACAAGTCTTTTGGCATTACGCGTGCGGGTGAATCAAGCGCGATTATTCCTTTGCTTGCTCCACCAGAACCGGGTCCATGATCTGGACGTTGTACTTTTTCTTCATTTGCTCCAGCCACTCGTCCGAGTGCTTGCGTCTGTTGCGCTCTAGCAGCTTCTCGGCGATCTCGGGACGAGCTTCTTCATACGTTTTTCCGAGCTTTTCTTTATTTTTCTCGTAGTACTCCTTGATTTGCTCCTCTGTTACCGGGAATGCCTTTTCAAACACTTTGTCGCGCAAAAGGAGCATGCCGAACCGCTCGCGGAGCTCTTTTTCATTCATTTTTCGTTCCTGCAAATACTCCTGGAACTTCTCCGGTGTTTTCAATTTATCCTTGATCGGATTGATCTTCGCGTCGATCTCCTGCTCGGTCACTTTGATGCCTTGGGCGGCGGCTTCCTGCTTGCACAGCTCAATGGCAATCAGGTCGGTCACGACTTTGGCGCCAGCCTCTTTTTTCATCTGCTCATAGAGCGCGGTTTGCGAGATCGCGGTGTTGCCGACTGTCGCGACTGCACTTGTGTGGGCGGCGGCAGGATCTTTTGCCTGCGATACGCCGATCACAGCCAGTCCTGTCAGGAGGACGGCGACTGTCAGGATGGAAATGTCAAACTTTTTCATTTCAAGAAACCTCTCTTTCTGGCCTACATCTGTTGAAATAGTATAGAGCAGCGATACGGAAGAAAAATGGAACGGCTTTTACGAGAATGCCACATTTTCCTGCCCGATATGCCCGTTTTCTGGAAGCAGGCGGCAATAAAAAACCGCACACCAGAAAAATCATGTGCGGTGTCATTTGGATTGGAAAGCAGGCGGATATTTAGCTGACGTGAGTCGAAGCCTTTTGCCATTCCTCCAGGCGTTTTTCCAGCTCGGAGCGGTTGAAGTGCAAAGAGCTGGCCGATTTGTTCAGCAACTGGCGGAGATAGGTCAAGGCGTGCTCGTAGTTGCCCTTGGCTGCTTCGATTTCAGCGAGGCAAAACAGCTTCCACTCCTTGGCAGAGCGCTTGGTGGCAATCAGTTGATAAGCTTCGAGTGCGCTTTCGATTTCGCCCAGTCGAGCGTGCGAGCAGGCGATGAGCGCGAGCGAATCCGTCATCCTCTGGTCGCGTTGGTAAATGCGGAAAGCGACTTCCAGCGATTCGCTGTAACGGCCGGACGAGTAGTAGACGATCGCCAGGTTGTAAAACAGGTAGTGAATCATGGCCTGATTGAACAGAGAAGGGCGTTCCTTGCAGACGTTGATGCCCGAAACAATGTACTTTTCAGCCAGTTCGTAATTGCCGATCATGATTTCGTGTGTCGATTTATCGAGCATGGCTACCGCACGCGAACGGTTTTTTCGGTAGGATGCCTCCAACCAGCTAAGCCGTACATCCAATCGGCGCTTGTACAGATTCGCCATATATTGAAAACGGAAGGGCCAGTGCAGGCGAATGAACATGACCAGCAGCACGGCAGCTAATCCCGCCAGTGTTGAAGTCAGATTAAGACTCAAATACTCCACGTAATGACACCCTCTCTTTTTGCGCTGCCTCTATTCCCCCATCTTAGCACAGAACCTGTCCGCGTGACAGACCATTCCCTTTATTTCGTCAATGGCAAAGTCTTTACAGCTTTCGGCCCTTGAAGCGGCTGGGCTTTGACGAAGTCGTCGGAAACGGTGTAGAGCGTCTGGTCAATCGTCAGGATTCGCTTGATGTTTTTTGTGCTTTCGTACCAGCCTTCCCCTGCCTTGTCTCTGTCTGCTTGCTCCAGATGTGTAATTTTGTCCGTCAACGTAAAGCCTTTTTCCAGATCGAGCCGGTAGACGTACGCGCCCTGGAACGTGAAGTGGCCGTAGCCGCGAATGTCCTGCTTCGCCTTTTGTTCCTCGGTCCATTCGTAGACGGTGACCGGGAAGGCGAGCAGCCCTTTTTCCTTGGAAAACAACAAAGCTTTATGGTTGCGCAACAGCTCGGAGTCTGTTCCGCGGTCGCCGATGACGGTTTTGAACTTTTCTTTCGGCTTGGTCACGTCGCTGACGTCGAACAGCGCGATTTTCATGCCCTGGTAAAAAGCCATGTCCTTGTCTGACTCTGCTTCCTTGCCGAATCCGATGATGTGGTTCTCGTCATACGGATGGAGGTAATCGCTGTAGCCCGGAATTTTCAGCGCTCCCAAAATACGCGGGGCAGCAGGCTTTGCCAAATCGAGCACGAACAGAGGGTCTACGTTGCGGAACGTCACCATGTAGGCGCGTTTCCCCATGAAGCGGACGGAGTAGATGCGCTCGGTCGGAGCGATGCCTTCCAGCTTGCCGTGGATTCCGAGCGTGCTGTCAAGGACGTACACGTTGTTTTGCGAAGTGCCGGAATCGGTGCGCCACATGTTTCCGCTCGTCGTCGCGATCCGCAAGTAGCCGTCGTGTTCGTCCAGGGAAAACTGGTTGAGAATCTGGCCCGGCACGCTGCCTTTTGCCGAAAAGGCGATCTTGCCGTCGTTCATGCCGAAGCGGTAGATCGTCGTGTCCGTCGCAAGCGGCGGGGGGGCAAACGAAGGGGCAAGTGACTCGCCTTGCTTCAGCTTGATCGGCTCCGCTTTATGCTCGGTTACCGCTACGTACAGATTGGTCGGGGAGGCGTAAATGTTTTCCCCTGCGCCCAAATAAGTGGAAAGCGACAGCTTTTGTTTAGGCTCGTCGAGATTGACGCCTGCCACCATCAGGTAGTTCGGCTGCAAGCTTTCCGGAAAATAGCGGATGTCGCTGTACGGAACGGTTTGATACTGCTCGCCGAAGGCACTGTCGCGATAGGCAGGGCCAGGCAGCTCCGTTTTTTCCTGCAAAATCCGGTAAGTGTCGATGTAGTGATTGGCCGTCAAATACAGGCTGGAACCGATTTTGCGGGACGACAAATACTGGCCTTCCACTTCCAGTTGTCTGATGAGCCGCGGTTGCGCTTTGTCTTGGATGTCGTAGACGAGCGCTTTGACAAGCTGGTTGTGGCGGTAATACGGGATAGCGCGCTTCGAAGCGGGCAAAGGAGCCAACTCGACGCTGCTGTTCGCCTGGCCGATGACGATGAGTTTTTTGTCGTCGACGAACATCTCCAGCGGCGTGAACAGGCCGTCCTCATAGCTGATCCGGCTCGTCATGCGCATCTCCGAGGCCGGGTACGCTTTGACGATGCGCACTTCGCGACTCGTCGACTGGTACAGGTAGGTGCCATCCGTCTTGACGATGTCGGCTTCATCGACGCCTTGCACCTGCGTGTTCGTCGCAGAAAAATCCGGGGCTGCTGCGCTTTTGCCGGAATCCCTCGCTTCAAGGACAGCAGCCGCTGCGGGCATGCTCAACTCGGCTTCTGCCACGACGTAGTTGGTTTTCGCCTTTTTCAGCAGCTTCTTGAATTGCCCGTAGGAACCGACGACAGGCAATCCGTCTTGCTCTGAGGCTGTGACAGTCGGCTCGTTGAGCGAGCCTGGCGGGAGCAAAAACGGCAGAGCGCACAGCACGACGGCTGTCACGATAAGTCCCGCTGCTTTTTTCTTCATCTCGATCCCCTCGCATCTCGATCTTGGCAGGATGTGCATTCAGTTATAAGACGCAGAATGCTGCTTTAACGTTTCACATTGTCTTTGGTCAGCAATCTACGGACAGGGGGGAGAGCGTGTGCTATAATAATAGGCGGTTTAAGCTACCATTCACACTTACGTCAAAAGGGGCGTCATAGATGGAAAACTTGAAGCAAAGCATTCTGGAACTCATCACGGATACGTCAACAAACTTGCCGCCAGACGTGCGTCGCGCCGTCAATGCAGCAAAACTGAAAGAAGATTTGGGCACTCGTGCTGCGCTGTCCTTGTCCACCATCGCGCAAAACGTCGTGATGGCCGAGGAAAACGTCTCTCCGATCTGCCAAGATACGGGGATGCCGACCTTTGAGGTCAAAACTCCGGTTGGCGTCAACCAGCTCACGATCAAAAAAGCGATCAAGGAAGCGATTGTAGAGGCGACGAAAACAGGCAAGCTGCGTCCCAACTCCGTTGACTCCTTGACAGGGGCAAACAGCGGGGACAACCTGGGGCCAGGTACTCCGGTCATTCACTTCGAGCAATGGGAAGAGGATGAAATCGAAATCAAGCTGATCCTAAAAGGCGGCGGCTGTGAGAACAAGAACATTCAATACTCCCTGCCCTGTGAGCTGGAAGGTCTGGGCAAAGCGGGCCGCAACCTGGATGGCGTGCGCAAATGCATTTTGCATGCGGTCTACCAGGCACAAGGACAAGGCTGTAGCGCCGGCTTCATCGGCGTAGGCATCGGTGGCGACCGCACCTCCGGCTATGCGCTGGCGAAGCATCAACTGTTCCGCCCTGTGGATGATGTCAATCCGAACCCGGACCTGGCCGCGCTGGAAAACTACATTATGGAAACAGCGAACCAACTGGGAATCGGGACGATGGGCTTCGGCGGAAACTCGACCTTGCTCGGCTGTAAAGTGGGCGTGGAAAATCGCCTGCCCGCAAGCTTTTTCGTTTCTGTTGCCTACAACTGCTGGGCGTTCCGCCGTCAAGGTGTGCGTCTGAACGCCGAAACAGGCGAAATTCTCCGTTACTTGTACAAGGACGAGGAAGTCGCCATGGATTTGGCTCCGACCGCAGCCGCAAGCGAAGAAGGCGAAAGCCGTCGCGAGGTAGTGCTCGAAGCGCCCATTACGGAAGAGCAAATCCGCAGCCTGAAAGTGGGCGACGTCGTCATCATCAACGGCGAAATGCACACCGGACGCGATGCCCTGCACAGCTACCTGATGGATCACGACTGTCCTGTGGACCTCAATGGGGGGATCATCTACCATTGCGGTCCGGTCATGCTGAAGGATGAAGCGGGCGAGTGGCATGTAAAAGCGGCTGGACCGACGACTTCCATCCGCGAGGAACCGTACCAGGGCGACATTATCAAGAAATTCGGAATCCGTGCCGTTATCGGAAAAGGCGGAATGGGCGCAAAAACGTTGAAAGCGTTGAACGAGCACGGTGCTGTCTACCTGAATGCAATCGGTGGCGCGGCTCAGTACTATGCAGAGTGCCTGGAAAAAGTCGAAGGCGTGGACTTCCTGGAGTTCGGTATTCCCGAAGCGATGTGGCATTTGCGCGTAAAAGGCTTCGCCGCCATCGTGACGATGGACTCCCACGGCAACAGCTTGCATGCCGATGTCGAGAAATCGTCCCTGGAAAAATTGGCTCAGTTTGCCGAGCCGGTATTCAAATAAGGGAAACCGTATAGAAATAACGCAAAAGCCTCTGACATTATATGATGCCAGAGGCTTTTGAGCTGTAAACGAGTCATTCAAGCAATAACCCTTGTCCTGTGGTCATGAAAAAGCAGTAATAGCTTTTAGCATTAAACATGTGCTATTTGATATAATCAGCATAGATTATTGTTAAGGAGATTGCCATATGTACCCAATCTTAAATATTTCAGGGTGGCCCTTCGAAGATCTATACGTTTCGGGATCAAAAGAAAAGAGATGGTACAGATTTCCTGAGAGTTTTAAGCTAGGCTTATTCAAGCTTCCTGTTTCGCTGACAAGTAGTACATGGAAAATAGAAGGAGAATCTACTGGGGAAATGTGGGCTGAAAAAATTGCTTCCGAAATAGGCAAAATTCTGGGTTTTAGCACACATACTGTAGACATAGCTTGTGTTGCGGCTGACGACGAAATCGTAGGGCATTATGGGCTAGATATTTCGAAGTTGGATTCGGGAATGATTTACGGAGCACTTTGTCATTCCTTTCTTGTTGAAGGGGAGGAGAGTTTAGTTGAAGGTGCAGATATGATCATGGAATATGATTTTACATACAATCGGGACATTTTACGGGGAGAGTTTGAAGTTTACAGCTATGAGTTATTAGAGAAAATTTTTCGTAAATACAATTTTATAGAAGAACTGTATAAAATGATGGTTTTTGACACTTTAATAGGGAACACAGATCGACATCAAGATAATTTTGGAATCATAAGAAATGAAAAAACAAACGAGATACGGTTTGCTCCTTTTTACGATAATTCTTCTAGTTTAGGAAGAGAGTTACCTCAACATAAAATCATGCTAATGATGCGGGATAAACAAATGTTTGATGCATACTTATTTGGAAGGAAATCAAGTTCTTTAATCAAATGGGGAAACATTCAACAGCATGAGAAATTGAATATTTTTTCGTTGTTTCAAAAAATCAGGGAATGTACCCCTGAAATTAGTAAATATGTGTCGCGTATTGAACAACTTTCTGATAATTTGATAATCCAATTGCTTGAAAAAGTACCGGACGTAGTTATGACTGACCTTCAAAAGCAATTCGTTATACGCTTGTTAATAACTCGTCGAGACTATATGTTAAGGGAGTTTAGCCATGAAAATTAGTTTTAGTAAATTACTTCTAAACTGGAAAAGTCCAGTTTCAGGGAGAAATTTCCCAGTAGGAGTACTGCAAAAAAGGCTTGATAGCGGTCTGTACGTGTTTTCTTATAACATTTCAGTCGTTGAAGAGGCAAAGGCGGAAGGTTTCATTCCGTTTATCGGGATTAGTGATATCGAGTCAGTCTATGAAAGCAAGAAATTGTTTTCCGTTTTTGAAAGAAGACTTCCTAACACGAAACGAAATGATTTTCAAAAATTTTTGTCTGATAATGATTTGCAGGGTTCTGATGATGTGTATTGGGATTACTTGTGTGTAACAAAAGGGAAATTGGCAACGGACTCGTTAACGTTCATGGAACCAATTGTTTATGAAAAGAATTATGTTTTATTTAGTTGTGAGGTTGCAGGCTGGTCATATACAAAATCTAAGAACAGGGATTTTCAACAGAAGGAGAACATTGAGTTTATTGTCAGAATAGACGATGTTAATCCTGAAGATTCGTCTGCAGTTGAATTTATTGACCAAGAAAATCATTATGAACGAGTGGGGTACATACCAAGACCGTTTAATCTGCTTTTTTATCGGTTGTTGAAACAAAAAGTCAGTGTTTATTCAAAAGTTTACCACTTAGGAAAAGAAGATAACCGACCACATGTGCTTATTTATACCGAAGATATTGAAAGGGAAATAATCGAAAGGGAAACAGATTTGCAGTATTTAATTGAGTATCATGATTAGCACTGTTGTTCATTCTCACTCCTAAGCATTCTTGGGCGCCTTGCCGCTGCGCGCCTGCAACGGCGAATATACTGGGTGTTTACCTATCTTTGCAAAAATGGGTATTGGTTTATCTCCACTGTCTCCGGGCGGGCATAGGCTAGTAACGAACAAGAAACGATAGAGGGAGTGAGCTTCGTGAACTATACAGTCCGTGCGGGAGATACCCTGAACAGTATTGCCGCTCGCTTTGGCGTGCCCGTTCAGGAATTGATCCGCGTAAACAATATCGCCTATCCGTATTACATTTACGTCGGTCAAAACCTGTACATCCCGGTCACTGCCACGCCTGCTCCGACGAGTGATGTGGAACGGAGATTGACGCGCGTGGAAAATCGCGTGGATGCGCTGCGCGACGACTACACCAAAGTCGATGATCGCGTGGATCGCCTGGAAACACGCGTCAACCGCCTGGAGGCGCGCGTGACCCGTCTGGAACGCCTCGTGCCCGGCCCGGTGCCGACGCCTGCGCCAACCCCGCCCCCTCGACCGCGCCCGACTGCGACTCCACGCCCGCGCTAAGCCATTGGACGTCCGGCCATCCTTCCTTTTTGCAAAGGGCTAATAATTTTCCCGCTACGCCATCGCCTCTTGGCCCCGAACTGCATAAGGTAGTACTAGAGGATTACGAGGAGGTGCGGCCATGCTAGGGTTTAACGGCAAAAACGTCAGACACCATTTCATGGGCGTCTATGGAAAAGTGGTGCAGATTCGCGAGCTGGTGGAAGTCATCGACCAAGTATTCGATTCCTTTCACAAAGTAAACAGCATCAGCAAGACGATGCTTGGGCCACGCAAGCCGAGTGCGAAAAATCTCGACAAACTCAGATGACGATCAGGCATGAAGCCGGACAACCAAAAAACCGCCTCCAGTCGTTGCTGGGGCGGTTTTTTATCTATAGGCAAGGCGTCCGAAAGCAATGGAAACCTGCAAGTTCTCAGGGGCAGACTCTATCATCAGAATAACCGATCGCAAAGAAAAAGTCTATTCATTTTTCGCGATTTCCCTTATATTTTTAAAGCTGTCAACGATGGTTTTACAAAAAAAGGGAGGGAACGAGATGAAGGAACAAAAGCGTCAGGTGAATCTGGTGACGGCAGGCTTGCTGCTTGGTCTGGTGTTGGCGTCGCTGGATCAGACGATCGTGGCCACGGCCATGCCGACGATTACAAAAGAATGGGCAGGATTGTCGCTCTACAGTTGGGTGTTTGCGATCTACATGCTCGCTTCGACGATCACGATGCCGATTTACGGAAAGCTCGCCGATTTGTTTGGCACGCGGATTGTCTATTTGAGCGGGTTGGCGCTGTTTTTGGCGGGGTCGCTCTTGTGCGGATGGTCAGGCTCGATGATGGAGCTGATTACCGCCCGGGGAGTGCAAGGCTTGGGGGCCGGGGCTTTGCTGCCGATTGCCTTTACGATTGTCGGCGAGCTGTACCCACCCGAGCAACGCGGAAAATTCCAGGGCTTGTTCGGAGCGGTGTTCGCTTTGGCGAGCATGGTCGGTCCGACGCTGGGAGGGATCATAGTGGAGAAGTGGGACTGGGGCTGGATTTTCTTTCTCAATCTGCCGATCGGCATTCCCGCCTTTCTGCTCATCGCACTGGCGTGGCGCGGGAAAACGATTCGTGACAAAAAGCCGCAGATTGACTGGTACGGAGCCATCAGCCTGAGCGCCGCTGTCCTTGCGATTTTGCTCGCCCTGGTGATCGGAGGGGAGCGGCATGACGCATGGGGCTCATGGCCGGTTCTCGGCTTGTTCGGTACGGGTCTGCTTTTGACGGGGCTGTTCATCTGGGTTGAAAGCAAGGCGAAGGAGCCGCTTTTGCCGCTCTCGCTGTTTCGGATTCCGGCCATCGGCTTCGGAAATATCGCAGGCTTTTTCGTGAGCGCAGCGCTATTTGGTGCCATTGCTTACATTCCGCTGTTCGTCCAGGGCGTGCGCGGAGCAAGTCCGGCGGAGGCGGGGTATATGCTGACACCGCTCATGCTGTCCGTGGCAGTGTCTTCTGCCATTGGCGGAAGGCTGCTGGCCAAAGCTTCGTTTCGCGCGATTCTGGTTCCGAGTCTGGTCTTGATAGCGATTGGCTTTTACCTTTTAGGCCAGCTTCAGGCAACCACGCCAAACAGCCAGCTTTTGGTTTCCATGATCGTGACGGGGCTTGGGATGGGAGCAGTCTTCCCGGCGCTCGGTACAGCAGCCCAAAGTGCGGTTCCGCCCGAGGCACGCGGCGTCGCCATGTCGACCTCGCAATTTTTTCGCTCGATTGGCGGGACGATGGGCATCAGCGTATTCGGAACGATTTTGGCGTGGCGCATGCAGGCGGGGATGAACGAGGTGAGCGGTATGGCAGACTCCACGCTGTCTGCTGAGCAGCTTGCCGCCCTTGCCGATCCGAAGCTTCTGCTGGACGAGCAGCTTCGCAGTGCGCTTGCGCCCGAGTCGCTCGCGGCCGTGCAGCACGTATTCAGCGAGGCTTTGCACGGCGTGTTTTTCTCCGGGATGCTACTGATTTTCATCAGCCTGGCTGCCAGCATGCTGTTGGGGAGGGCGCGATTGATCGAAAAAGAACCCCGCCGCTCGCTTTCAGCAAAAGACAGGGTTCCCAAGGCGTGAGGCCGTTACGATTTTTGATTCATGGCTTGCGCGGCCATCCGCACCATTTCCTTTACCATGCTGCCGCCCAGCCTGCCGCCGATCCGGCCTGCGTCGTGTGAGCTGAGCTGGCCGTTGTAGCCGCGCTGCAGCGGGACGTGAAGCTCGGAAGCCACTTCATACTTCGCCTGGTTCGGATCGGCGACATGGGCGACTTGCGCTTTCAAGGCATCGAGCCCTGCTCTGGCACCTGGGACGAGAGGACGTTTTCGTCTGCTCACGGATATCACCTCTCGCCTTAGCGTGCCCAACTAGACGAGTGCCTTGCGCAACGTGAAGTCCGTCTCCGGGTAGTAAGTGTTGGCAACGAGCAGGTTCGGCCCGGCACATTTGGCCGCGGGACAGAAGCAGTTGATCTTCTGGTTCAACGAATGGCGCTGCCAGGCGTCAAACATATGTTGAAGCTGAGCGTCCTGGATATTGCCGAGCGGCTCGACATCGCCGAAGTCGGTCACGATCACATCGCCCGTAAAAATGTTGATATTCAAGCGATTCCGACCATCCGGATCATTGCGGGTGGTCACATTTTTCGCTGTTCGCAGTCTTTGGATCAGCTCTCGGTCTGCCGGATCAGGGCTGCAGGCGAAAAAGGGGAGAGTCCCGAACAGCATCCACAAGTTTTCGTTGCGAATGTCGAGCATCCGGTGAATCGCCTGGCGCAGCTCATCCAAAGACAGCACGTTCAGGTCGCGGGCAAAGTCGCTGGCGTACATCGGGTGAACCTCGTGCCTGCGGCTGCCCATTTCCTGAATTTGCCGATGCAGTGTATCGAGCTTCGGCCACGTCCGATGATTGAGCATCGTCTCCGCGGAGACGAACACGCCTGCTGCAGCGAGCTTGCGGGAATTTTCCATGATGCGCTCAAACTGCGCTTCTGCCTGTTTGATTGAAACCGTTTGCCTTGCTTTTGCGTAAACAATATCATGAAATTCCTCTGGCGTAGACCAGTTCCAGGAAATGTGCATCACATCTATGTAAGGCAAAATCAGCTCGTAGCGGGAAAACGGCATGGACATGTTCGAGTTGATCTGTGTGCGCAGTCCGCGGTCTGCTGCGTAGCGCAGGATCGGCAGGATGACTTCCTTTACAGTTCGTTCGCTGTACATCGGTTCCCCGCCTGTTATACTTAGCGTAAGCAAATCCTTGGCTTCGTCCAGACGGCGCAGGATCAGATCGACAGGCAGGGCGGGATCGTCTTTATATCGCAATGTATCGCCAACCGCGCAATGCTCGCAGCGGAGATTGCACAGATTCGTTACCGTAAACTCCACGCTGGTAAGCTTGTAAGCGGGCGGTGTCGCATTAAACAACGGCTCCCATGGATCGTGTATCGGTGTGATTGGTGTTGTTGGAACCATGCGGATCAATTGTGGAAACCTCCTTCATTCTGCGTACAACTCAACCTATTATAACGACATTAGAGCGGAAGGAGAATAGCTAACGGCATGATTATGGGGATGTCTTTTGGACGCGGTGTGCTTTTTCATGATCGAAACGTGCTTGCTTGTGCCGAAGTAAAAGACGGCGTCATCCATATGTGGGCGGAAAAAATTACGCTCAAGACGATCGGCAAGCTGTGGTATCGGATTTTTTTCTCCTTTCCCTGGTATTATCAGCTTTTTCATCTGCTGCTTGCCTGCTATGTGGTCGCAGCCCTGGTCAATCCGGCGTGGGCGGTTATAGATCCGCTGTGGGTAGCGGTTTACATCGGCGGCTTTCATTTTGTTTTTCCAAAAATGATGAAAAAGTTTCACGGTGCAGAACATAAAGTCTTCAGCTATACAGGCAAAAAATCGCTGGCGGCCTTGCCGCAAATCGCCAAAGCCGATATCGTCAACGACGGCTGCTCGACCAATCTGGTCGTCTGGTTTTTCGTCGGATTTTTGCTCTCGGTCTGGTTTTTGCCGCTGGAGTGGAGCGTTGTCTGCGGCGTGGGCGGCCTGTTCGTCGGGATGTTTGGGGATCGCTACGTGCGCAAATATTGCGGCGTGCTTTACAAGCTGTCCGCTTTTTTTCAGAAGCACTTCACGACAAAAGAGCCGGATCGCCTGCACCTGGAGACGGCGATTCGTTCCTATATGCTGTTTGAGCATATTCGCGAAGTGGAGCGGCAGCGCTCCGCCTGAACACGAGCGGGCGGGCAGGAAAAGAGCAGAGTGTCCTCTTAATGAATGGATACGCTGCTCTTTTTTCTCCATGCCAGGAGTTGCCAAAACAATTGCGCCATTTCCTTTGTTTTGGTAAAATTTCCAATACTCGTTCGCTTGAGGGCTTTTTTGTGAAAAAATGGACGAGCGCAGCAGAGTTTATCAACTCCAAACAGAGAGGGAGGGGCAGCATGCGAATCGAAAAGCGCGATTTTACCGTCAATGGGCTGACTTACACGATCCGCTCCGCAACGGAACAGGACGCGGGCGAGCTGTCCGCGCTGCGGCTGCAAATCGACGGCGAGACGGAAAATCTGGACCGGGAAAAAGGCGAAGGCTACATCGACGAAGCCGGGTTCAGCGAGCTGATTCGCGCTGACGCCGCGAGCAGCCGCAACCTGTTTCTGGTGGCGGTGGCAGAGGGGCAGATCGTCGCGTTTTCGCGCTGCGCAGGCAGCCCGCTGAAAAGATTCGCGCACAAGGTGGAGTTTGGCGTAGGAGTCCTGCAAGCTTTTTGGGGATACGGCATCGGAAAACATTTGTTGCAGGAATCAATCGCGTGGGCGGATCGAACTGGCGTGAAAAAAATGACGCTGCACGTCCTGGAAACGAATGAGAAAGCGATCCGGCTGTACGAGCGGCTTGGCTTTGAAGTGGAAGGTGTTTTGAAACAGGACAAACTGCTTTCCGACGGCAACTACTACAATACGATCGTGATGGGCAGATATCGCGACTAAAAAAGGTCGAGGGCACGGATGTCCTCGACCTTTCGTCTCTATGCGCTACCGTTCCAGCGGGCTTTCTTCCAGCTTGCGGTACATTTTTCCTTTGTCGACGTAAGACTGGCGGATGCGCACCAGCTCTTTGAAGTCTGCTTCGGTCAGCTCCCGCTTGACCTTCGCCGGGTTGCCTACTACGAGCGTGCGGGGCGGCACTTTCATGCCGGGCGGGACGAGTGCGCCAGCCGCGACCATCGCTTCCTCGCCGATCTCGGCGCGGTCCAGCACAATCGCGCCCATGCCGATCAAGGCGCCGCGGCGGACGATGCAACTGTGCAGGACGGCATTGTGTCCGACCGTTACCTCGTCTTCGAGAATCAACGGGTTGTTCGGGCTTTGGTGCAGCGTGCTGTTGTCTTGCACGCTCACTCGTTTGCCGATGATGGTCGGCGCGATGTCGCCGCGAATGACGGTGTTGTACCAAATGGAAGAATCCTCGCCGATTTCCACGTCTCCCGACACGACGGAGCCTTTGGCGAGGAAAACAGTTGGATGAATGTTGGGCTTGATGTTTTCGAACGAAAGCAGTAGCATAATAACCTCCTGGTCAGTGAGTATGCGGGCAATTTGCCTCTTGCGGCCGGGGATGGAGAATGGAAAAACGCCCCGTGACAGGATCGCAATCGATGACAGTCCCAAGGAGCTTGTCTACGTCTTGCGGCTGGTAAAAAAAGCGGACTTCGTTGATGACCTGGACCTGATCGTGCTTTTCCGCTTCGGTGATGGCAATGCTGTAGGTAAAGCTGCCGCAGCCTGTCGTTGTAGGAACGAGCCTGATCCCCAGCTTGTCTGCGTCACACTCTTCCGCGATCATCAGGGCAAGGCGCGCTGCCGCCTGTGGGGTAATGGTTATCACGGTCAACCCTCCTTGTCGCTTCTTTCATTGTACTACAGGTTGGCAAAAGGATCGAATGGGAACGTTCCAGGTTCTGCTGGTTGACCGCACATGAGCTGTATGATAGAGTATGTAGTACTGATTCTGAAATGCAGGAAATGCGGGTAGCCGCTGCCGCAATCGTCTCGGCGATTGGCGGTAGAGGAAAGTCCAGGCTCGCCCAAGCTGAGATGCTTGGAGTGTTCGTACCTGGCGCAAGCCAGGGCAGTGAGGCGCAAGCCTCGCTGACGGCGTGGAAAGGGCTCTCTCTGAGGCCCGAGTACGCTGAAAGTGCCACAGAAACGTAGCTTTTCTGGCGACAGAAAAGATGGAACGCGGTAAACCCTGCGAGCGAGAAACCCAAATTTGGTAGGGGAACCGTCCTGAAGGAATCAAACGGAAGGGACGGATGGTATCTTCGGATGCCATAGATAGATGGCTACCGCTCTTGGTGCGAGGGATACGTCCCGCTTGCAGCACGGGAGAGACAGAACCTGGCTTATAGCATTTCCTGCTGGATAGGATAAGACAAAACCGCCTGATTTTCAGGCGGTTTTTTATATGGACCGACTCGCAAGTGCAGGCCGCGGCGTTTTCGGTAGCGAAAATGCTCACCACTCATGCTAAAATACATAGAAAAGTAATGTTACGCGATCTGGTTACATGGATTTAGAGCTTGTGGCAGCTTGCAGCGAACAACCAAAAAAAGCAAACGACGAAAGAGGGACTACCGTGACTTTTACGACAGAGGAAAATGGCGTATTTCCTGCCGTCTGCTCCCTGGATTGCCCGGATCAGTGCGGACTGTTGCTTCACAAGCAGGATGGCAAGTTGGTAAAAATCGAGGGCGATCCGAACCATCCGGTGACGAGAGGAAACATTTGCAACAAAGTGCGCAACATGGCGGCGCGCCTCTACGATCCGAAGCGGCTGGCCTATCCGCTCAAGCGAGTCGGGAAAAAAGGCAGCGGCGAATTTGTCCGCATCACCTGGGAGGAAGCGATCGAAACGATTGCTTCGCGCTGGCGTACCTTGATTGATGCGGACGGCCCCGAGTCCATTTTGCCGTACAGCTTTTACGGAAATATGGGCCGGATCAATGTGGAAGGCATGGATCGGCGCTTTTTCCACCGCATGGGTGCGAGCATTCTCGACCGCACGATTTGCAACAGCGCAGGAGCGGTCGGCTACAACTTCACGATGGGCGGCGCTTTCGGGACCGACCCTGAGGACACGGTACACGCCAAGCTGTTCATCATGTGGGGCATCAACACGGTCAGCACGAACATGCACCAGGTCGTGCTTGCCGAGCAGGCGCGGAAAAACGGCGCGAAAATCGTCGTCATCGACGTCCATAAAAACCAGACAGGACGCTGGGCCGACTGGTTCATCCCGATTTTGCCCGGGACCGATACCGCCCTGGCGCTCGGACTTATGCACGTCCTGTTCGCAGAAAACTTGGTCGATTCCGCCTTTTTGCAAACGTACACGGTCGGCCACGAAGAGCTGAGGGAGCACGTAAAAGCGTACGACCCGGTTACCGTGTCCGCGATTACGGGCGTCCCGGTTGACGATATTTACAAGCTGGCGCGCTGGTACGGGCAGACGTCGCCAGCCTTTATCCGCATCGGCAACGGCATTCAGCATCACGACAACGGCGGCATGTGCGTGCGGACGATCGCCTGTCTGCCCGCGCTCACCGGACAGTGGCTCGTGCGGGGCGGGGGCGCGATCAAGGGCAACAAAGGATTTTTGGAGCACAACAAAAGCGCGTTGCAGCGGCCGGATTTGCTCGCCGACAAAAACACCCGCGTCATCAACATGAACGAGCTGGGCAAAGCGCTCCTGGAAGCGAATCCACCTGTGAAGTCGCTGTTTGTGTACACGAGCAACCCGGCGATTGTCGCTCCGGATGGCAACAAGGTCAGACAAGGGCTTGCGCGGGAAGATTTGTTCACCGTTGTCCACGATCTGTTTTTGACCGAGACGGCTCGCTATGCCGACATCGTGTTGCCCGCTACGTCCTCGTACGAAAACATGGACTTTTACACAAGCTACTGGCACCACTACATTCAGTTGCAAAAGCCGGTTCTCGCCCCGTATGGCGAGAGCAAGTCCAACACGGAACTGTTCCGCTTGCTCGCTGCTGCCATGGGCTACGACGAGCCTGCCTTCCGCGATTCCGACGAGGAGATGATTCGCCAGGCGCTGCAGGGGCACGGCAATCCGCATCTGGAAGGAATCGACTTCGAGACGCTCGCGGAACGAAACTTCATGAAGGCCAAGGTCGATTCGTACTTTGCCGGCCGCCTGGCAACTCCGAGCGGAAAAATCGAGCTGTACTCGCAGGCGATGGCAGACAGAGGCTATCCGGCCTTGCCGACATATACGCCGCTTCTGACGGACGACGCTTATCCGTACCGATTCATTCCCGGCCCGAACCATAACTTTTTGAACTCGACGTTTTCCAACAATGACAAGCACGTCAAGATGGAGAAAATTCCTCGCCTGCATATGAACAGCGCGGATGCGCTCGCCGCCGGGATTGCGGATGGGGACACGGTGCGTGTCTGGAATGAGCGGGGAGAATGCGAGCTGGTCGTATCCGTCGGCGAAAATGTTTTGCCGGGCGTGGTCGTCAGCCAAGGCTTGTGGGCAGATGCCCCGCAGGCCAAGCATTACGTGAACGCGCTCACCCCTGATCGGGTTGCCGACATGGGCGGCGGCGCGACCTTTTTCTCCGGGCGTGTGGACGTTGTGAAGCTCGCCAAATAAAAAGGGCGTACTAGCATAAGCCCTTCTCCATACGGTTTATGGAGGAGGTGAAATCGTTGGATGAATGGCGCATGTTCAAGCAGTTTATCAGCTCGGCCGAGCAAGTCTGGACACAGATCGCCACGTCGCCGCGAGGAAAGGTCGTCTACACCGTAAATGGCGTCGATTACACGCCCTTGCCCGACAAATACAACACGAAGCGGAAAATCTCCCGCATCTTTCGCAGGTATTGGGGCAAGCAACTGACAGAGGCGATGATTCGCAACCTCCGCCTGCGGATGCTAAAAGGAAAGCTGTGTATCCCGTATGGCGCGGTCCCGCCGTTTCCGAACACGGTACAGTCTGTACAAGTCAAAGCGAACTGCCCCAACCAGCGAGTGGTGGCAGCGATCCTCGTCGGGGGAGAAAAGAAGACGAGAGTGGATTACCGCTTGATCCGCGCGGGAGAAACCGATGCGTTTACGATCATGAAGCGGTCCGGCCGCGAAGGTGACGTGCGATACCGTCCGCCTGCCGCCGCTTTGAAGGCGACGCCGAAGCCCGCACCGAAGCCCGCCGTCAAGTCCGTCGCGAAGCCAGGGCCGAAGCCGGTCTTGCACCCTGCAGCGAAGCCCGAGGCAAAGCAGGCCAAAAAGAAAAAGAGCAAAGGAAAGAAAAAGCTCCTCAAAACCCCATAACCATGGGGTCGAGGAGCTTTGCTTTTGCACGGTTGCCATCGTTACGCTACGCCTTGATCGTGACCTTGTATTCGCGCAGCCAGTAGTCTAGCTGGCCCAGGTAGGCGAAAAGCTGCGGCGTGCTCATGAGCTGACCGAAGAACGGTATGCTGGAAGCCTGGGCGTCCGACTCGGCAATTTTGCGAATGACGGGGACATCGACCAACCGCAGCAGCGGCGAGCTCGGGTCGTTCAAAGTATCAAGCAGCCAGGTGCGGACGGCTTCGGTGTAGGACGGGTTGTGCGTTTTCGGATACGGGCTTTTTTTGCGGTACAGCACTTCGTCGGGGAGAATGCCTTCCATCGCCTTGCGCAAAATCCCTTTTTCGCGATTGCCGTACGTTTTCATTTCCCAGGGGATATTCCAGACGTACTCGACGATCCGATGGTCGCAAAAAGGCACGCGCGCTTCCAGGCTGGCCGCCATACTCATCCGGTCCTTGCGATCGAGCAGCGTATTCATGAACCACGTAATATTGAGGTAAAACATTTCCCGGCGGCGTGCTTCCAGCGGGTCCTCACCCGGCAAGTGCGGCACTTCGTCGAGCGATTCCGCATAGCGCATCGCGACGTATTCCTCCGGTTTGACCCAGGCTCGCAGCTCGGGCGCAAGCCACGAGGCCCGTTCCTTCACCGCCCGCGACCAAGGGAAGGTCCCGGCGGTAAGCAGCTCCTCCCGGTGAAACCACGGGTAGCCGCCGAACACTTCATCTGCGCATTCGCCGGAGAGGACAACCGTCGTCTCTTTTTTGATCTCGCGGCAAAACAGGTAGAGCGAGGCGTCCACGTCCGCCATCCCTGGCAGGTCGCGGGCGAGCGTCGCTGTTTTCAAGGCATCGATCAGCTCAGCCGTATCAAATTCGATCGTATGGTGCGCGGTGCCCAAAAATTTGGAAACGAGCTGCACATACGGCGCATCCTCGTTCGGCTGAAAAGCGCTCGCTTTGAAATGCTTGTCGTTGTCTACATAGTCGATGGAGTAGCTGTGGAGCGTTCCGCGGCCTTCTTTTTTGAAATAGTCGGCGGCCACAGCCGTAATGACGCTGGAGTCAAGCCCGCCGGACAGGAGGGTCGCGACAGGGACGTCCGCTACCAACTGGCGCTGGATGGAATCGACGACGAGCTCTCTGACGCGCGCTGTCGTCGTGTCCAGGTCGTCGGTATGCGGACGGCTTTCCAACTGCCAGTATCGCTCCTGTTTGACCCGGTCGCGCGTGACGGTGAGGAAGCAGCCCGGACGTACTTCGTGCACGTTATGGAACACGCCATGGCCCGGCGTGCGCGCGGGGCTGATGCCAAACACTTCCGCGAGCCCTTCCCGCGACAGCTCCGGCCGTACATCGGGGTGGGCCAGCAGCGCTTTTAATTCGGAGGCGAGCAAAAACGAGCTGCCTCTCTGCGCGTAAAACAGCGGCTTGACACCCAGTCGGTCGCGTGCGACAAACAATTGCTGTGCCCGATCGTCCCAGATCGCAAAAGCGAAAATACCGTTCAGCTTGGAGAGGCAGTCCGTGCCCCATTCCAGATACGTGTGCAGCAGCACCTCCGTATCCGAATGGGACTGAAAAGTATGGCCGCAGGCGAGCAGCTCCTGCCGCAAGTCTTCCGTGTTGTACAGCTCCCCGTTGTAAATCATCGTGCAGGCATGTTCGCTTTTGAGAGCCGTCATCGGCTGTTGCCCGCCTGCCGGGTCTACCACGACGAGGCGACGATGACCGAGGGCGGCCCGCGGAGTCAGCCAAAACCCGTCGGCGTCAGGCCCGCGATCCGTGAGGCACCGGGTCATTTTTTGCAGTACCGGACGCTCCTGGGAAAGGTCCTTTTCCCAATCAATCCAACCTACGATTCCACACATGTTTCCATCACCCTTCCCATGAAGCATTGCACACTCAGCGTATGCAAAACGCCCAGCTTGATTGTCTGTCCAGCAGGGAATTCGAAATAAATGCGGAATTTATAGAAGATTTCAACACAAACAGGAGGAAGCCGTGGACAATCTCACGCTGCTGCTCATCGAACGGATGGGCATTCTCTTGACGCTCGGGTTTATCCTGACGCGGATTCCGCTGTTCCGGCAGCTTTTGGACCGGGAGCTGCACCTTGGAACCTCCATCGCTTTTTCGATGATGTTCGGCTTGTTCGGCATCGCGGGCACGTATGCGGGCGTGGTGGTGCACAAAGACGGGTACATCCCGGGCTTTTGGATTTTTTCGCTTGCAGGAGAGGAGATCGTTGCCAATTCCACGCTGGTCGGCGTCGTGATCGGAGGGCTTCTGGGCGGGCCGATGGTCGGGTTGGGAGCGGGGATTATTGCAGGCCTGCACTTGTATCAGTTGGGCGGTTTTGCCGCGGTTCCCATGGGCTTGTCCGTTCCGCTCACAGGGCTGTTGGCAGGTTATGTGGCGCGGTTTTTTTCGCAAGAACGGGTGATCTCGCCCTCCAAAGCGCTGTTTATCGGCATGTTTGCTCCCGTGATCCAGATGTCGCTGCTATTGATTATGTCAGGACCGCCGGAGCTGGTTCGCACGATGGTCAATGTCATTGGCATTCCGATGGTGCTTACGAACAGCATTTCGATTGCCATTTTTACGACGATGATTCGCGTCGCCTTGCAAGAAGAGGAGCGCTCCGCTGCGTTGGAGGCTGAGCGTGCGTTCACGATTGCTCAGCGTATTTTGCCGCAGTTGAAAATGGGGCTGACGCCGCAGACAGCGCAAGCAGCGGCGCTCGTGCTGCAACGCGAGGCGAAAGCGATCGCAGTAGCCGTGACGGACCGGGAGCGCGTACTGGCCCACGTCGGCGCCGGGGCCGACCATCACTTGCCCGGAGAAACGGTTCAGAGCGATCTGGAGCAGCGCGTGCTGGCCAGCGGCTCGATCGACAAGGGCGTGGGCCGGGAGATGCTCGGCTGCAAGCGCAAGCAATGCCAACTGCAAGCCGCCATACTCGTTCCGATCAAAGAAGGGGGAAGCGTCGTCGGCTTAATCAAGCTGTATTTTCGCCGTCCCCAGCAAATCGGCAAAGTTCAGGAGGCGCTGGCAAAAGGGCTTGGCAACCTCATCTCCAACCAGTTGACGCTGTCGCTCGCCGAGCAGATGAAAGGGCTGATGAAGGACGCGGAGCTGCGAATGCTGCAGGCGCAAATTCACCCGCACTTTTTGTTCAACACGCTCAATTCGATCGTGACCTTGATCCGGATCGACCCGCAGCTCGCCCGCCATATGACCATTCAGCTTAGCGTGTTCATGCGCTTCAATCTGAAGCTCACGTCGAGCACGCTGGTCACGGTCGGCCAGGAGTTGGAGCATCTGCACGCTTATTTGGAGATTATCCGCATCCGCTTTTCCGAGCAGTTCGCCGTGCATACGTCCGTTGATCCCGGCGTGGAAGACGCGCTCATGCCGCCCGGCACCTTGCAGCCGCTGATTGAAAACTGTATTCACCACGGCTTGCGCGACATGGGGGCAGGCGGGGAAATCAGCCTGCGCGTAAAGCGGCAAGGCCATGCCATCGTGTTTACGATCGAGGACAACGGCCGAGGATTCCCGGAGGAACTGCTTCCGCTCCTGGGCAAAATTCCGATGGAGCGCAAGGACGGAAACGGCATCGGGGTCCACAACGTCAACCAGCGGCTCATCAGTTTGCAAGGCCCGGATGCGCAACTGCATTTTGCCAACAGGCCAGAAGGCGGCAGTTCGATCACATTTGCGATTCCAATCAAAAAAGAGGTGAGTGCCTGATGCCGATTCGCATCATGATTGCAGAAGACGAACGACTTGCACGTGAAGAGTTGAGCTATTTGTTGCAACAGGAAGGGGATGTCGAGCTGCTTCCCTACGCGACCAACGGCCGGGAGTTGCTGGAAATGGTCGACGAGCACGAGCCGGACGTCGTTTTTCTCGATATGAAAATGCCGGAGCTGGAAGGGGCACAGGCCGCGAGAATGCTGGCCGCCCGCAAGCCGCAGCCGCTCATCGTCTTCTGTACGGCGTATGAGACGTTTGCCGTAGACGCCTTCAAGCTGAACGCCGTCGATTATTTGCTGAAGCCGACGGAGCCGAAGCGGCTGGTGGAAACGATGCAGCGCATCCGCGAGCGGCTGGTCAAGCCTAGGCAGGAGCCGGCTGCTCCCAAGCGCTCCAAGCTGATCGTGGAGGACAACAGCAGGCTGGTCGTGATCGATCCGGCCACGATCGTCTACGCTGTGCGAGAAGAGAGGCTCGTGCGCATCATTACCCAGACCGACACGTATTCCACGCGGATGACGCTGACCCAGCTCATGGAAAAGCTTGCCGGCTACGATTTTTTTCGCACGCACAAAAGCTACCTGGTCAACCTGCACTATGTGAGCGAGCTGGAGCCGTGGTTCAACGGCGCCTACAACCTGCTATTGAAAGGAGAGGCGAAGACGCGCATCCCGGTGTCCCGAACCTCGGCCAAAGATTTGCTGAGACGGCTCGAAGAATGAGGCGCTTGCAGATCGCGATGCAAAATCGGCCGTTGGCGCACGCCCCCAGACATCTTGCGCGAAAAGCCACACGAACAAAAACGGATTCCCTACAATAGAGGAAGCGCTTACATTTTTTGTTTGAAGAGGGGGAGGTTCCAATGAGCAAGCCGCTTTCGGTTCCAAAAACACAGGGCCAGAAGCAGGATAGCAGTGATTACACAGCGATCATCCAATCAGACACCTTCAAGGAGCTGTTGCGCAGCAAACGGGCGTTCATCCTGCCATCTTCCATTTTCTTCTTTGTCTTCTACTTTACTTTGCCGATCTTGACCTCCTATTTCACCGTGCTCAACCAGCCGGCGATTGGAGCGATTTCGTGGGCGTGGGTGTTCGCCTTTGCCCAATTCATCATGACCTGGGGCCTCTGTATTTTGTACACCAAACGGGCCGCGCGCTTTGACGAGCTGGTGGAGAAAATCAAGCGGGAGACAGGGGGCGGGGGCAAATGAATGTAACGGCATTTTTACTTTTTTTAGGAATTGTCGTGCTTACGCTGGTGATTACGTATTACGCTTCCAAGCGGACGAATACGACCAGCGAGTTTTACACCGCGGGCGGTGGGCTGACAGGGTGGCAAAACGGGCTGGCGATTGCGGGCGACTACATGTCTGCCGCTTCGTTTCTCGGGATTGCCGGAATGATTGCATTAAGCGGGTTTGACGGCTTTTTTTACAGCATCGGCTTTCTCGTCGCCTACCTCGTCGTGCTTTACTTGGTAGCGGAGCCTTTGCGCAACCTCGGCAAATACACGATGGCGGACATGATTGCTGCGCGTTTTGACAATAAGCAGGTACGTGGTGTGGCTGCACTGAACTCCATCGCCATTTCGATTTTTTACATGATCGCCCAACTCGTAGGGGCGGGGGCGTTGATTAAGCTATTACTCGGGCTGGAGTACACGACCTCTGTTTTGATTGTAGGGGCGCTGATGACGGTCTACGTCGTGTTTGGCGGCATGACGGCAACCTCGTGGGTGCAAATTGTCAAAGCCGTGCTGCTCATGGTCGGCACGTTCATCATCTCGCTGATGGTCTTTGCCAAGTTTGATTTCAACCTGATGACGATGTTTGAACAGATGAAAACGGCGACGCCGCTCGGGGAGCAGTTCCTCAATCCGGGCAACAAGTTCAAGGTCGGGCTGGATACGATCTCGCTCAACCTGGCGCTGGTGCTCGGAACGGCCGGGCTGCCGCACATCCTGATTCGCTTCTTTACGGTAAAAGACGCGACGACTGCCCGCAAGTCCGTCGTCTACGCCACCTGGATTATCGGCCTCTTCTACATCATGACGATCTTCCTCGGCTTTGGCGCAGCGGCGTTTGTAGGAGCGGAAAACATGGATGCGGCCGGGAACATGGGCGCTCCGCTGCTCGCCCAGGCACTCGGCGGCAACTTCCTCTTTGCCTTTGTATCCGCCGTTGCTTTCGCGACGATTCTCGCCGTCGTGGCCGGATTGGTGCTGACCGCAGCCTCGGCGTTTGCCCACGATTTTTACGGCCACGTCATCCGCCAGGGCAAAGCGACGGAAAAAGAGCAAATGAAGATGGCGAAATGGGCTTCGGTAGGGGTTTCGGTCGTGTCCATCGCACTTGCGCTGTTTGCCCAAAATTTGAACGTGGCGTTTCTCGTCGCGCTTGCCTTCGCCGTTGCGGCCAGCGCCAACCTGCCCGTCATTTTGTTCACGATCTTCTGGAAACGGTTTAACACAACAGGGGCGGTCAGCGGCATGCTGGTCGGGCTGTTCAGTTCGCTGATTCTCGTGGCTTTGAGCCCCAACGTCTGGAATCCGGTTGCCGGAAAAGCGATTTTGGTCGGAGAAGCGTTGTTCCCGCTGCCGAATCCGGGAATCGTCTCCATCCCGCTCGGGTTTTTGGCCGCCTGGATCGGCACGCTGCTGTCCAGCTCGCGCAACGACGCGAAGTACGACGAAATTTTGGTGCGGGCGAACACAGGAATAAAGGACTCGGCGTAGAAGCAAATAACGCAAGGAAGCTCCTGCCAGGCAAAAAGGCTCAGGGTGATCCCTGGGCTTTTTCGTTTGGCGCGGGGAAAGGAGAGCGGGTCCGTGACGACGATCATTTTCTTTTTGGCTGTCATAATCGGGACGATGGCGATTACATATTCGGCTGCCAAGCAGACGGGAACGACCAGAGATTTTTACGCCGCCGGCAACCGCCTGACGGGTCTGCAAAACGGCATTGCCATTGCGGGCGACTACATGAGCGCGGCTTCGTTTCTCGGCATCGCCGGGACGATTGCCATGTACGGCTTTGACGGCTTCGTGTACGCCATCGGTTTTTTTGTCTCCTATCTCATCATTTTGTTTCTGATCGCGGAGCCGTTGCACAACCTCGGGCGCTATACGCTCGCCGACGCGATTGCCGTCCGCTTCGACAGCTTGTGGCTGCGCGGGGTGGTCGCCTGTACGACGCTGTTGATTACGATTTTTTACATGATCGCGCAGCTCGTCGGGGCAGGGGCGCTCATCCACTATTTGCTCGGCGTCCACTACGATACGGCGGTCATGATCGTCGGCAGCCTGATGACGTTTTACGTCGTCTTCGGCGGGATGGTCGCGACCTCGTGGGTGCAGATTGTGAAGGCGATTTTGTTGCTGACGGGGACGCTCATCCTCAGTCTGATCGTCTTTTCGCGATTCGGCTGGAGCCTGTCGGAGATGTTTTCCCACGTCAGCACGATCACGCCGTTGCAGGAGCAATTTTTGCATCCGGGCAACCAGTTGAACGATCCGCTGGAGACGATCTCGCTGCATCTCGCCCTGATTCTCGGCACCGCCGGGCTGCCGCACATCATTTCCCGCCTGTTTACGGTCAAGGATGCGGTGACCACCCGTTCCTCGATCTACACGGCTACGTGGGTGATCGGCGCGTTTTATTTGCTGACGATTTTTCTCGGCTTTGGCGCAAGCGCCTTCGTCGGCTATGAGGCGCTGAAAAATGTCGGCTTTGGCGGCAATCTGACCGTGACGCTGCTCGCGGATGCGCTCGGCGGCGAATTTTTGATGGCCTACATCGCTGCAGTCGCCTTTGCCACGATTTTGGCCGTGGTGACCGGGCTGGTGCTGTCCGCCTCGTCCGCTTTTGCCCATGACGTCTACAGCCATCTGATCCGGCGGGGGCTGGCGTCGGAAAAAGAACAAGTCGCGATGGCCAAATGCTCGTCGGTTGCCGTCGGATTCGCTTCCATCTGGCTGGCGATCGGCGCGGAAAAGATGAACGTCGCGATTCTCGTCGGTCTGACCTTTGCCGTCGCCGCCTCGGCCAATTTGCCGCTCTTGTTGTTTACGCTGTACTGGCGCCGCTTTACCGTGCGCGGGGCGATTTGCGGCGTGTTGACGGGGCTGATCGCGTCCGTCGTACTCGTCGTGGCCGGACCGACCGTGATGAATCCACAGACCGGCTTCATTTTGGCCGAGCCGATTTTTCCGCTGACCAACCCCGGCTTGATTTCGATTCCGCTCGGGTTTTTGGGCGCTGTGCTCGGCACGCTGCTCGATTCCCGCAAGCCTGACGCTGAAGCGCACTACGACCGCGTGCTGCTCCAGGCATTGACGGGCATCCGCACTTCGCAGGCGCGGACAGCACGCCAAGCGGATTCTGCATAAAAATTTGTTCCTGTTCCACCCTATAGGGGGAAGGAGGAGAGACAATTTGGGCCAGAAAAAGGAAGCAGATGTCGTTTCCACCGATCAGCCCGACGTGTACGAGCGGGCGCGAATCGCGTTGAACGAGTTGATCGCAGAATTGTGTGATGCCTTGGGCGAGGACGACACCGAATCGTTCAAGCGAAAAGGCTACGAGATGATCGGGCACTATTTTCGCCAACCCGTCAATACGGGCGATCTGACCTTGATCGTCGCCTCGGTGCTTTCCGACATTTTGTACAAGCTGGAGATGACCCAGCAAGGCGATGACGTCTCCATGGTGCGCGACGAGTACAGCGTCATGAAAAAAGAAGAGTAGAAACTGGCGACCCCGTGCAGAGGGTCGTTTTGTCTTTGTGGGCGGCTGTGTCATTTGATTCCGCCCGATCCGACGAGGTCGATGTTCACCTTGATTTGCCAGTCGAGCCGGGGATAGATCGCTTTCCATCTCTCCCAGTCTTTTTCCCGCTCGTAGTGGGTAGCCCGATAGCGCAAGCCAAACCCGATCGGATCGACGCCAAGCGTCTGCAGCTTTCGCAGCACGTGGTGATAGTGCTTTGTCCCTTCGCTGAGCCAGCTTCCGACGATTACGGTCCCGATCCCGAACAAGGCGCCATGTAATCATGGCGAATAAATAGGAAATGCAAAAAACGCGGTAAACAGGATACTGAACCCGATACAGGGGATCGTCCAGCGGTGCTTGAGTATTTGGACACCGGAAAACGCGCGGTTGAAAATCGACAGGCTGATGTATCCCGTCACCGCATACGTCGAGACGGCGAGGCTTTTCCAACTGGGAAAAATCCACGTGTAATCAATCATCGCCCTTACTTCGTCGAAGTTCATGTTTGGGTTCGTGTACGCCTTGACAATTGAAAACAGCAGGAGCGGCACGTTCAAAATCAGAATCAGCTCCGTGCTGTACAGCACCGTTTTCGAAGCTTGCAAGGCGCCGAAGCTCGCTACCGCAACAAATAGAATCAACAGTACGTACACCGGAGTCTCCGGGCTTAAATAGCGGGACACGATGAAGGCGTAGTTAATCAATACGAGCGCTCCCGATATAAACGACGCGCTGCCCAGAAGCAGCAGCGCCGGAATCGCAATGGCCCTGGGCAACGCGTGCCGCAAGATTTCCGGCAACCCTTGGCCGCGAAACGTCAGCATCGAGCTGGTAAAGATGTACATGAGGATGTCCCCGATGATCGGGCCGAGTGCCAACGATAAAATCGCGCCGTCATACCGCTCTCTATACGCGATTCTCCGGCACGACACCAGGGCAAACACCCTGGGTTTTTTGTTGCCAACGTGAGCAGGCGGAATGTAAAGCTGCAGCTCGTGCGCCCGGACAGCGTTTGCGTAAAAATGTATAATCCCCCAGCGTTACGACAGAATAACTTCAGAATAGAAAGGGTACAGGCATTTTATTTACCTTTGTTTGCTTTGCGTACATACCAGGATGTTCTTTATTTTGTGGAGGGATGGCAAAATGGACGAGCGATCGTACACGATTCAAATCAACGACGAAACGTACCCCGCCGTGCAAGGGCAAACGATTTTGGATGTGGCAGAATCCCATGATTGTTATATTCCTCATATCTGCAAACATCCCAATCTGATGCCGATTCAGACGTGCGATACATGTATGGTGGAAGTGAACGTCCAGTTGGTTCGCTCCTGTGCAACGGGGAGCGAGCCGGGAATGATCGTCAACACAAAGTCGGAGCTGGCCAAAGAAGCGCAGTTGGAGGCGATGTCGCGCATTTTGCGCAATCACCAGTTGTACTGTACGGTTTGTGACAACAACAACGGAAACTGCGTCGTCCACAACACCGCCGAGTACCTGGAAATTGAGCATCAAAAATACGAGTTCAAGCCGAAGCCGTATCCCCCCGATCTATCCCATCCGATGTACCGCTACGAACCCGATCAATGCATCCTGTGCGGCCGCTGTGTGGAAGCATGCCAGGATCTGCAAGTCAGTGAAGTGCTTTCCATCGACTGGAACCGCGAAAATCCGCGCGTAATCTGGGACAACGATGTGCCGATCGACCAGTCTTCCTGTGTTTCCTGTGGGCATTGTGTCACCGTATGCCCATGCAACGCGTTAATGGAAAAATCCATGCTCGGCGAAGCCGGGTATATGACAGGGATTCCCGCCGATGTGCTGGAGCCGATGATTAACATCACCAAAGAAGTGGAACCTGGCTACAAAGAAATTTTTGCCGTATCCGAAATCGAGGCCAGCATGCGCAAAACCCGGATTAAGCGGACCAAAACGGTCTGTACGTATTGCGGGGTAGGCTGCAGCTTCGAGGTATGGACGAAAGGCCGCAAAATCTTGAAAATCGAGCCGCAGCCAGAAGCGCCCGTAAACGGCATCTCCACCTGTGTCAAAGGGAAATGGGGCTGGGATTTCGTCAACAGCGAAGAACGCTTGACCAGGCCGTTGATTCGCAAAGGCGACAAATTCGTCGAAGCGAGCTGGGAAGAAGCGCTTGGGTTTATCAGCAAGAAACTGAACGAACTGAAAGAAAAGTACGGGCCAGATTCGATCGGCTTCATCGCTTCCTCCAAATGCACCAATGAAGAAAATTACATTTTCCAGAAGTTCGCCCGCTCTGTCATCCAGACGAACAACGTCGACAACTGCTCCCGCTATTGCCAGTCGCCTGCTTCCATGGCGTTGATGCGGGCGGTTGGCTACTCCGGCGACTCGGGAACGATTCAGGACATCGCCAGCGCCGGCCTGGTCATCGTGGTCGGGGCCAATCCGGCGGAATCCCACCCGGTGCTGACGACCCGGATCAAGCGAGCGCACAAGCTGTTTGGGCAAAAGCTCGCGGTTGTCGATCTGCGGAAAAACGAATTGGCGCGAAAAGCGAATTTGCATCTGCATCCGAAGCCGGGAACCGATCTGGTCTGGATTTCCGCGATTACGAAATACATCATCGACCAGAGCTGGGAAGCAAAAGAATTTATTCAAGCAAGGGTAAACGGCTACGAAGAGTTCGTCCAATCGCTGCAAAAGTTCACCCTCGAATATGCCGAAGAAGTGACCGGGTTGACAAAAGAAGAGCAGATAAAGCTGGCGACGATGATTCACGAAGCCGACGGCACGTGCATCCTGTGGGCGAGTTTGCCGACGTGGTGCTGCCCGCATCGCCGAGTCTGGAAAAAGACGGGACGTTCGCCAACACGGAACGGCGGATTCAGCGGCTGCACAAAGTGTTTGAGCCGTTGGGCGAATGCAGGCCGGACTGGATGATTATTCGCGATCTGGCCAACACGATGGGCGCAAACGGGAACTACACGCACCCAAGTGAAATCATGGTGGAAGCAGCCAGCCTCGCTCCGATGTTTGCCGGAGTCAGCTACGAGCGGCTGGAAGGCTGGAACAGCCAGCTATGGCCAGTGAAGCCTGACGGGGAGGATACGCCGTTGCTCTTTACCGAGCGGTTCCCGTTCCCGGATGGAAAGGCACGACTGATTCAGGTTGACTGGCTGCCGCCGATGTTCGAGCTGACGAAGGACTTCGACTTGCATCTGAACAACGGCCGCCTGCTGGAGCATTTCCATGAAGGAAACATGACGTATAAAGCGACGGGAATTACCCACAAGGTTCCGAATCCGTGGCTGGAGGTTTCGCCGGAGCTGGCCGAAGAACGAGACATCAAGGACGGAAGCGTGACGACTGGATTTCCATCCCCGATTTACTCGGAACAGGAGGGCAAGCCGATGGCCAAAGCGATTACAAACATTGAACGGTACATTCCCACGCCGGAGGAAGAAAAGCAAAAGGCGATCCAGCAGGTGCTGGATGCGGTGAGCGAAAACCACCAGGCGCTGATTACGTTGCTCGATATCGTGAAGGAATTGCAGGAGATTGGCGTCTTGGACATCGTCCAGGGAGCGCTGAAAAATCGGCATGACATCGGGGTTATCGCTGTGTCCCAGCTCAACCAGCCCGGCATGCACCGGATCATGAAAAACGGGATGAACGCGCTGCAGTTTTTGGGCAAGCTGGAGCCTGGCAAGCTGCAAAACATCTTGAACGCCGTCGATCATGGAATCGTGCGGTTAACGGACACGAAAAGCGAGAAACCGATGGGCCTGATGGGAATGGGCAGGGCGATGATGGAGCCGAACGTCACCCTCGCGCTTGGCTCCATGATTAACTTTTTGCGCGGAATGGGCGAAGGCATGCAGGAAGCCGAGAAGCACGTTCATTGACCGCGACAGCAAGGAGGCGCGAGAATGCATACAGACAAAATCCCCGTGCAGGGAATGAAGGATGAAAACGACGCGGAAAAAGTGAGCGCTGCTACCGGGTTCCACCGGGAGACGAGCAGGGACGACCGAATGCTGCCAAGGAGGAAAGCGGATGGATTTGGCGTTGCAAAGCAGAATTTTATTCGGACTTACGTTAGGGTTTCACATCATCTATGCCACCATCGGAGTGGGAATGCCGTTGTTGCTGTTACTGGCTGAAACGATGGGGATTGTGAAAAAAGACCAGCAGTACAGGCTTTTGGCGCGCAGGCTGGCCAAAGGGTATTCGATCACGGTTGCGGTTGGCGTCGTGACGGGGACGATCATCGGCCTGCAATTGTCCCTTCTGTTTCCGGGGTTTATGAAAATCGCGGGGCAAGTGATTTCTCTGCCGCTATTTATGGAGACGTTTGCCTTTTTCTTTGAAGCGATTTTTTTAGGGATTTACCTGTACACGTGGAGCCGGTTTAAAAAGCCGCTCTTTCATTTGCTCGTCTTGATTCCGGTCGCGATTGGCTCTGGCCTGTCCGCCTTTTTCATAACGACGGTAAATGCGTTCATGAATACGCCACAAGGGTTTACGATCGAAAACGGAGCGATTGCGAACATCGAGCCGTTAAAAGCGATGTTCAACCCGGCGACGCCGACCAAGGTAGCGCACGTACTCACGTCTGCGTACATGACAACGGCTTTCGTGATCGCCGCCATTGCGGCCTGGTTTATTTTGCGGGGCCACCGCAACGAGTACTATAAAAAAGCGTTGCGACTGAGCATGATGGTAGGACTGATTTTTGCAGTGGCGACGGCCGTGGTGGGCGATCTGTCGGGCAAGTTTCTCGCTGCCTACCAGCCGGAAAAACTGGCTGCGGCGGAATGGCATTTCGAGACGAAAACGCACGCTGACCTTCTGGTAGGGGGAACCTTGGACAGAACGACGAACGAGGTGAACTACGCCCTCCGATTGCCAAGCATGCTCTCCTTTTTGGCAACCGACAGCTTTCAGGGAGAGGTCACGGGCTTAAACGACATTCCGAAAGAAAACTGGCCTCCCTTAATCATTCATTACTGGTTCGACCTGATGGTAGGGATTGGAAGCTTCATGATTGTGCTTTCCTGTATCTTTGTCGCTTGCCGGATCTGGAAGCCGCAACTGGAATGGAACCGCTGGCTGCTCGGCCTGATCGTGCTCGGAGGCCCGTTGTCGATGCTTGCGATCGAATTTGGCTGGATTTTTGCTGAAGTAGGGCGGCAGCCATGGATTTTGCGCGGGTATATGACCGTATCAGAGGCGGCGACAACATCGCCAGACGTCGGGTCGATGCTTGTCCTGTTTAGTGTGATTTACGCTCTTTTAGGCATATTGACCGTGTATGTGCTGGTTCGAATGGCGCGCAGAAATCCGGTGGAGCCGCTACTGGATGCGAGGAGTGAGCAGACGTGACGACGGAAGGGCTTGGAATCTCCATCCTCTGGCTGTTTTTGTACGGCTATATCATCGTCGCTTCGATTGACTTCGGGGCGGGCTTTTTCTCCTACTACGGAAGGATCACAGGCAAAGGAGAAATCATCAACAAAGTGATTACCCGCTATTTGTCGCCGGTCTGGGAAGTGACCAACGTCTTTCTCGTGTTCTTTTTCGTCGGCATCGTCGGCTTTTTTCCGGAGACAGGCTATTTCTACGGGACAGCGCTGCTCGTCCCGGCGAGCGTCGCCCTGGTCTTGCTGGCGATTCGCGGCTCTTTTTACGCCTTCAGCAAATACGGCAATCCGAGCAGCCACCTGTACCATTTTTTGTACGCGGCAACAGGCGTCCTGATCCCGGCTTCCTTTTCCACCGTCCTGACGATATCGGAAGGGGGATTTATCGAAATGGACGGCGGCGTCCCGCATTTTTTGCCCGGCAACCTTTTTTACAGCCCGTATTCCTGGGCCGTTGTGTTTTTGGCTCTCGTGAGTGTGCTGTTTATCAGCGCAAGCTTTTTGACCTATTACGCGAATCGGGCGGAGGACGCGCAGGCAGAGGGCGTGCTGCGGCAATGGGCGCTGTTTAACAGCTTGCCGACGATTTTTGCGTCTTTGCTCGTCTTTATGGCCTTGTGGAAGCATAATCCTGAGCATTTTTCTTCGCTCATGGACCATAGCATCTGGTTTATTTTGTCGTTTGGCTTCTTCTTGAATGCGCTGCGCTTATTGATCGTCAAAAGGGCATACGGCTGGATGTTCATTTCCGTCATGCTGCAATTTTTCACGGCGTTCTGGGGGTACGGAAAGTCCCATTTGCCGTATTTGCTCTACCCGTACGTCTCCTTTCATACGAGCGTCACGAATCCGACGATGGCCAAGTTTTTGGTCGCGGCTTTCATCGGCGGGATGGTGTTGCTCATTCCGTCGCTGTTTTTGCTGATGCGGCTGTTCATTTTTAACGCAAGATATGTGAAAGGCAAGGTGTGAGCAATCCTTCAACAAAAAGAGTTGGATTTTCGGGCGGTTTTGGTGCTATAATGAAGCTATAGTCGATCATTGATGGTTGGTCATCACGTATAGCCAACGCATCCTGATCTCCTCCATACGAATGGGATGGATAACTGGTATCAATTGATGCTTAGTCATTAGCCCACCATAAGACAATTTGTGCATGCGTTATGCCCGAATTGTTTTATGGTGGGCTTTTATTATGATTCTGGAGGTTTTTGGGAAATGAAAAAGGTAAAGTTTGAACTAAACAACGTGAAGCACGAAGCGGAAGAAGGGACCCGCATCCTGGACTACCTGCTGCAACACGACATCGAGCATCCGCATATATGCTACTCACCCATTTTAGGCCCAGTTCAAACTTGTGATACGTGCATGTGCGAAGTGGACGGAAAAATTATGCGGGCGTGCTCGACGCCGATTGCAGACGGGATGAAGATTCTCACTTCCTCCGAGCGGGCAAAAGGCGCGCAGACCGAAGCGATGGACCGCATCCTGGAAAACCACATGCTGTATTGCACCGTCTGCGACAACAACAACGGAAATTGCCGGGTGCACAACACGGCAGAGTTGCTCGAAATCGACCACCAAACGCGTCCGTTCCGCGGCAAAAACTACGAAGTGGACATGTCGCATCCTTTTTACCGCTACGATCCCGATCAATGCATCCTCTGCGGACGTTGTACCGAAGTATGCCAGGATTTGCAAGTAAACGAAACGCTGACCATCGACTGGGAGCGGGAAATCCCGCGAGTCATTTGGGATGACAACAAATCGATTAACGACTCCTCGTGCGTATCTTGCGGTCAGTGCGTGACCGTTTGCCCGTGCAATGCGCTGATGGAAAAATCGATGCTCGGCGAGGCAGGATTCATGTCAGGCATTCAAAAAGACCTGCTGAACCCGATGATCGATCTGATTAAAGAAGTCGAGCCTGGGTACAGCAGCATTTTTGCGATTTCAGAAGTCGAAGCGGCGATGCGGGAGACGCGAACCAAAAAAACGAAAACGGTTTGTACGTTCTGCGGCGTAGGCTGTTCGTTTGAAGTATGGACCAAAGGCCGCCACATTTTGAAAGTGGAGCCAACGGAAGACTCTCCGGTCAACAGCG
This sequence comes from Brevibacillus sp. FW306-2-1A-C05A, assembly GCF_058781555.1. Taxonomy (NCBI): domain Bacteria; kingdom Bacillati; phylum Bacillota; class Bacilli; order Caryophanales; family Paenibacillaceae; genus Brevibacillus; species Brevibacillus sp. FW306-2-1A-C05A. The sequence goes on along the minus strand of NZ_JBYSWV010000010.1, from coordinate 36,766 downwards.
TCTCCACATGTGTGAAAGGGAAGTTCGGCTGGGATTTTGTCAACAGCGACCAGCGCTTGACTACGCCCCTGATTCGCAAAGACGACGCCTTCGTTCCGGCGACGTGGGATGAGGCGCTGACGCTGATTGCCGAGCGGATGGGTGCGATCAAGCAAACCTACGGAGGCGAAGCGCTTGGCTTTGTCAGCTCGTCGAAAACGACAAACGAAGATGCGTACCTGATGCAAAAGCTGGCGCGCCAAGTTTTTGAATCGAACAACATCGACAACTGTTCCCGCTATTGCCAATCGCCCGCAACCGACGGACTGCTCGCAACTGTCGGATACGGCGGAGACTCAGGCACGATTAAAGATATCGCCAGCGCCGGACTGGTCATCATCGTCGGGGCGAACCCGACAGAGGGCCATCCCGTTTTGGCAACCCGCGTAAAACGGGCGAAAAAATTGCACGGGCAAAAACTGATTGTTTCCGACCTGCGCAAGCATGAGATGGCAGAGCGCTCCGATCTGTTCCTGCACCCGAAACAAGGAACCGATTTTGTCTGGCTGACGGCCGTTGCGAAGTACATCATCGACCAGGGCTGGCATGACGAGGCGTATATCCGGGCGCGGGTGAACCAGTTTGACGAATATCGCGCCATGCTGGAAAAATACACGCTGGACTACGCCGAAGCAGTTACCGGACTCGGTAAAGAACAACTGATCCAGACCGCCAAAATGATCCATGAAGCGGACGGCACTTGCGTTTTGTGGGGAATGGGCGTCACGCAAAACGTCGCAGGCTCGTATACATCGGCGGCGATCTCCAACCTGCTGCTGGTGACAGGAAACTACGGCCGTCCAGGAGCGGGCGCTTATCCTTTGCGCGGACACAACAACGTCCAGGGCGCTTGCGACATGGGCACGCTGCCTACCTGGCTGCCAGGGTACCAGCATATTACCGATGATGCGGCGAGAGCGAAATTTGAAAAAGCGTACGGCGTCACCATCTCCAACAAACCGGGCTTGACCAATATCGAAATGCTGGAAGCCGTCGAAAAAGGCGAACTGAAAGCGATGTACCTGATGGGCGAAGACATGGCGTGGGTAGATTCCAACGCGAACCACGTGCACGACACGCTCAGCAAGCTCGACTTCTTCGTCGTCCAGGACGTATTCCTGACCAAAACGGCGCAATTTGCCGATGTCGTCTTGCCTGCGTCGCCATCGCTGGAAAAAGACGGTACGTTCGCGAACACCGAAAGACGCATCCAGCGTTTGTATCAAGTTTTGGAACCGCTTGGCGATTCCAAGCCGGACTGGGCGATCATCCAGATGATCGCGCAACGCATGGGAGCCAACTGGAACTACCAGCATCCGAGCGAAATCATGGACGAAATCGCCAGCCTGGCGCCGCTTTACGGAGGCGTGTCCTACGACCGTCTGGAAGGATGGAACAGCTTGCATTGGCCGGTACAAAAAGACGGCACCGACGAACCGCTTCTCTACCAGGAGCGCTTCAACTTCCCGGACGGCAAAGCGAGACTTTCGCTCGTGGAATACATTCCGCCTGTGGAATATCCATCGGAATTTGACCTTACTTTGAATAATGGTCGATTGCTGGAACATTTCCACGAAGGAAACATGACGAACAAGTCAAAAGGAATCCAGTACAAACTGCCGGAAGTGTTTGTGGAGGTTTCGCCTGAACTTGCCCGCGAACGCGGCGTGCAAGACGGTTCCCTGGTTCGCCTCGTCTCGCCGTACGGAGCGATCAAGCTGCGGGTGCTCGTGACCGATCGGGTCAGCGGCAACGAACTGTACGTACCGATGCACTCCGTCAGCCATGAAAATGCGATCAACCTGCTGACAGGCAGCGTGGGCGACGTTCGCACGCAAACCCCTGCGTACAAACAGACGAAGGTGCGCATGGAGCTGCTCAAAGAAAAAGGCATGACCCCGCTGCCTATGTACAATCCTCGCTACGCGAAACGAAACCCGCAACTGGGTGTCCAGGTAGAGCGGAAATGGGCGAGAGAAGATTACGTGCCGATTGCAGAAGTTAACGTTGCGGGAGGAGAAAAATAATGGCAAGACCGATAACGAAAGTAGTGAAACCAGAGGTTAGCGAAGAACAAAAACAAGCGCAAACAGTCGATCGCGTCCTGCAATCCCTGGCCGAAAATCCGGAGGGGATTCAGGCGACGATCAAGCTGCTGCAGGAGCTGCATGACAGCGGCATACTGGGGGCGCTCAACGCCGCTGTCGAAGCGAAAGAAGATATCGCCAAAATCGTCGTCGGACAAATGGTTCGTCCGCCCGTCACGAACATGATTAACAATGCGATGGCGGCGGCGGGAGGATTGACAGAGCTCGATCCGGAAATGACCAAAAAGCTGATGGCCGGCGTTACCAAAGGGCTGCAAAGAGCGGATGAAGCTTTGCAGTCGGGAGCAAAGGTCGGCGTGTTCGATTTGATAAAAGCGTTGCGCGATCCGGACATCAACCGGGCGATGGGATTTGGCATCAACCTGCTGAAAGGAGTCGGGGAAGGATTGAAAGACTGATGAAACAGGCAGCAAGCTTTTTGAAGAGGAGGTCAGCTAGTTGGATGACGAAAAGCAAAAACGAATTGACAATCGTGCGCTTTTATCAACTCATGCTAAATACTTCGCTCATCATTCTCGGGTTGGTCTTGAGCTTTTACCTTGTACGCGAACTGTATGCCATTGTACTGGATGCCCTTCAAGGAAATAATAACGTCCATGATATTTTGGAAAAAGTCTTGGCCTTTTTTCTCTACTTTGTCTTCGTTTCGATGATCGTCAAGTATTTCCACGAAGCGTATCACTTTCCGTTGCGCTATCTGATCTATATCGGGATCACAGGCACTGTGCGTTTTATCATCGTCAATCGGGATGATGCGATGAACAATCTGATTTTATCGCTCGTTATTTTTATCCTGGTCATCAGCTATATTATGCTGGCTCCCCGTCAGAACAAGGTCTTGGAGCTAAAGGAGAATATCGAATGACAAAAAGTCTTGAGCACCAATTCAGCATGCTTGTGCGCGAGATACGCAAGGAATACGTTGGAAACGGTCCGCGCGAAATCCTCACTCGGTTTTGCGGGCCGTGGGTCATTTGCGAGATGAAAGGCAATTTGACCAACGTAGAAAAGTTCATGATTATGTCCGAAGACGGCAGACGAATGGTTCACGATGCGCGTACGAAGCTGGTGAAGAACATTTACAATGATCCGGCGGTAGTAGCGAAGCTGGAGGAAATTATCGACGCCAAAATTTTGCGGATTTTTTCCGATATCAGCCTGGAAGAAGACATCGCCATGACCGTATATGTACTGGACCGATCCATTTCATAACGAGCAGCAGCAAAGGAAAGGTGGGAAACAATCGTGATTCAGCCCGTGTCTATTTTGTCTCCTGTCCTGCACTATGAAAATGGCGCTTTGGAGGAAGTAGAAGATTCCATCGTCACAGAGTCGCCGATTACGATCATGTTGAACGAGGAAGAGTTTGCGACGTTAGTGTGCAGCCCGGAATACATCGAAGAGCTTGTCATTGGCTTTTTGGCGTCTGAAGGGGTAATTCAGGCATACACGGATGTGACTGACCTGTTTGTGGACGAAACCACTGGGTACGCCTACGTCCGCGCCGAAAAAGTGAACAGGTACAACCAGATGTTCCACTCGAAACGGTACGTCACTTCGTGCTGCGGGAAAAGCCGCCAAAGCTTTTACTTTTACAACGACGCGCGCACGGTGAAAAAGTTGGAAACGACAGGCGTGACGATCTCAAGCGCGGATTGCTTTCGCTTCATGCAGGCGATGCAGCAGTCAGCGAAGCTTTTTCAGGACACGGGCGGCGTTCACAATGCTGCCCTGTGCGATGCAAACGGGATCGTCGTCTCCCGAATGGACATCGGCAGGCACAATGCCCTCGACAAACTGTACGGGCATTGCCTGATGCATTCCGTGCCGGTAGAAGACAAAATCATGGTGTTCAGCGGCCGGATTTCGTCAGAAGTACTGTTGAAAGTAGCCAAGATCGGATGCAGTATCGTGTTGTCCAAATCGGCGCCGACCGAGCTGGCCCTGCGGCTGGCGCAGGAGCTTGGCATTACTACCGTTGGCTTTATTCGCAACCAGTCGTTCAACGTGTACACCTGGCCTGAGCGAATCGAACAGGCCGAAGGGGGGACGTCCAGTGATTCCAAGTGAATTAGTGGACTCGTTTGGCCGCGTTCACGACTATTTGCGCCTTTCCGTAACTGATCGGTGCAATTTGCGCTGTGTGTACTGTATGCCAGCGGATGGGATGGAATTTGAGCCGGACGAAAACATTTTGTCTATTTACGAGATTACCGAGGTTGTCAGAGTGTTGGCCGAAATGGGCGTGAAAAAAGTAAGGCTGACGGGCGGGGAGCCGCTCGTCCGCAAAGGCATTGAAGAACTGGTCGCAGCGATAGCGGAAACACCGGGAATCGAAGACATTGCCTTGACGACCAACGGCATTTTTTTGGCGAAAAAGGCGGCGAAATTAAAAGCAGCGGGCTTGAAGCGCGTCAACATCAGCCTGGATACATTGAAGGCCGACCGTTTTTCGCTTATCACCCGCGGCGGCGATGTCCAGCGCGTTTTGGACAGTATCGCGGCCTGTCAACAAGCCGGGATTTGGCCGATCAAGCTGAATGTCGTTCTCATGAAGGGAATCAACGACGACGAGATTGAAGATTTTTTGCGGCTGACGCTGGACGGCGCCGTGCAAGTCCGCTTTATCGAGTACATGCCGATCGGCCACAACGACATGCGCTGGAAACAGTCGTATTTGCCGCTGTCGACCGTCTTGGAGCGATGTAAGCAGCTTGGTTGGGAAACAGAGGAAAGCCATGACGTGCGCGGCAACGGTCCCGCCCAGACCTTTCGGATTGCCGGGGCCAAAGGCAGCTTTGGGTTGATTCACCCGGTGAGCGATCATTTTTGCGAAACGTGCAACCGGCTGCGTTTGACGGCGGATGGCAACATCAAGCCGTGTCTGTATTGGGCAGACGAGTTTAACGTTCGCAAGCATATCGGAGACGATGAAGCGATTCGCCAGCTTTTTTTCAAAGCGTTGAGCATCAAGCCGATGAATCACGAAATGGCCAAGGCTTTGGCAGATGAAAGCCAATCTCATGTACCGACGGCAAGGCGCATGTCGCAAATTGGAGGATAAGCGAGATGGAAAACGCAAATCGTTTTCGCCGACAGACTGTTCAGGTGGAGGAAGCGCAGCGCAGAATCGAACAGCATCTGCGCCAGCTTGGCGTGGAGGAGGTTTCGCTGGAAGCTGCCTATGGCCGCACGTTGGCAGAGGAGGTGACGGCGCCCGAGCCGATGCCGCATTTCCGCCGTTCCGGGATGGATGGCTTTGCGATCATGGCGAGCGCTACCAAGGGAGCGTCACCGGAATCGCCCGTCCTGCTGGAAGTGATCGAGCATGTTCCGTGCGGCTTTGTTCCGACTAAAGCCGTATCGCCTAATACGGCTACGCGGATCATGACCGGAGCGATGGTGCCGGAACAGGCAGACGCGGTCATCATGCTGGAAATGACCGACAACGTGGAGAAGCAGGGCAACACGTTCGTGTCCATCAAAAAAGAGATGCCGCCCGGCAAAAATCTGACTCCGATCGGCCACGAACTCGCCAAAGGCGAATGCGTCCTGCAAAAAGGAAGCGAAATTCGCGCTGGCGAGACGGCGCTGCTGGCTACATTCGGCTTTTCTCGTGTCAACGTATATAAGCGCCCGACCGTCGCGATATTCGCCACAGGCTCCGAACTGCTGCCTGTGGACGCGCCACTGTGCCAGGGGAAAATCCGAAACAGCAACTCTTACATGCTGGCAGCGCTCGTTCGGGAAGCGGGGGCATTCCGCTGTTGATGAACGCGGTCCCGGATGAAGCGGACAAAGCGCAAGCGGTTATTCTCGATGCGTTTTCCACCGCGGATTTTGTCATCACATCAGGCGGCGTATCGGTAGGCGACTACGATATTCTCGTCGATCTTTTCCAAAACTGGGAAGGGGAGCTGCTGTTCAACAAAGTAGCGATGCGGCCCGGAAGCCCGACGACGGCAGGGGTGTGGAAAGACGCCTTTTTATTTGCCCTGTCAGGCAATCCGGGGGCGTGCTTTGTCGGCTTCGAGCTGTTCGTCCGCCCGGCGATTTTGGGGATGCAAGGGCGCAAAAACAAATACAGACCGGAATGCACGGCTTTTTTAGGAGAGGCGTTTGCCAAGGTCAATGCGTATCCGCGCTATGTCCGCGGAAAATCGTATGTGCAAGATGGCAAACTGTTCGTAAAGCCTGTCGGAATGGACCAGTCAAGCGTAACCGTGTCGATTAAAGATTCCGACTGCTTGATTAAGATTCCCCCTGGCGGGAAGGGTGTGCAGCAAGGAGAGCTTGTCTTTGCTCTGCTGCTCCGAGAATGACGAAAACGTTGCGGCGCTACATTTCGTAAATTTCGCTTGAGAGAAAAGAGCGGGATGACATGGCCGGGGAGGCACCATTGCAAAAACTGTTAACGACGATGCTGCATAGTAACCGTGCGGCTACGAATCACATGGTCGAAACGATCCACTCGCTCGTTTCATGCGTGAACGCCCGTGATCCTTATACGTATCAGCATTCGGTCAACGTTGGCTTTTACGTCTGGGTAATCGCCAACCAACTTCAGCTCGACGAGGAAGAATGTGCCAATGTGTATATCGGCGCCTTGCTGCACGACATCAGGATCATTGGCACACCGGATTCGATCCTGAGGAAAAACGGGTCGCTCACACCGGAAGAATTGGCTATCATGAAAAAGCATCCAGAGATCGGCTACGCGATTGTAAAACGGATTGCTCCCTTGCAACAGCGAGGAATTGCCAAGACGGTGCTGTACCATCACGAACGGCTGGATGGCAAAGGCTATCCGCACGGCCTTTTCGCTGCCGAGATTCCGCTGGGCGCAAAAATTGTCTCTGTCGCCGAGGCTTTCAACGCGATGACATCAGCGCGGCTTTACCGCCCTGTTTTGGACTACGGGAAGGCTGTCGACCAGTTGCTGGACGGAAAAGGCAGCCAGTTTGACCCGACCGTCGTCGACGCGTTCCTGGAGGCGATGGCCAGCCGCAGAGAAAAAGCGCGACTGTAAGGCCAAAAGAAACAGCGCCGTCTTTTGTGCGAAAAGCACCGGATCATCCGGTGCTTTTTTGCTGCAAAGGTCCTTTTTTGCCGGATTGTTCATAAAAACATCTGCGAAACATGTTTTTCCAATGCTAAGATAGGGAAAAAGCATCAGGGGAGAAGGAATCAGGAGGATTGACCCCATGAAATATGTGAGCGTAGATCAAGTTGAGCCTGGGGATGTGCTGGCTCGCAGCATTTATACGAGCGAGGGCTTGACGCTGTTGCAGACGGGTGTGCAACTGACCGTCGGAATGATAAACAAACTGCGGCGCTTTGGGGTGACGATGCTCAGTATCAAGGACCCTTTTTTCGACGAGGTGAAGGAACAGGAGGTAGTCACAGAGACGACGCGAAAAGATGCCATTCGCAATCTGTCAGGCGCGATTTCGTGTGTCCAGTCCGGCAAGGAGTTCGACGTGCGCGGCATTCAAAAGTCTGTCGGCAACATTGTCGAAGAGACGCTGCGCAATCGCAAGGTGCTGTTAAATCTCGGGGAAATTCGCACCAAGGACAACGCCCTGTACATCCATTCGCTCAACGTCTGCATGATGGCGACCGTGATGGGCGTCGGGCTTGGCTACAACACCACGCAACTGAAAGAGCTGGCAATCGGCGCGCTTTTGCATGACATCGGCAAGCTGTCGGTGGACAAGGAAGCGCCAGCCTACAAGAAAAACAGCAGGACCAATCATCATACCTGGATAGGGTTTGAAATATTGCGAAAAAAACACGAGATGAGCATCGTGTCTGCGCACGTGCCGCTCCAGCACCATGAATGGGTCGACGGAACCGGAGTCCCCCGCGGACTAAGCGGCGACGAGATTCACGAGTTCGCCAAAATCGTCGCGATCTGCAACTACTACGACAATCTGATCTCGCCGCTTTCCGAGGAAGAGGAGACGCTGCCTCCCTACGAGGCGTGCGAGCGAATCATGGGCCTTGCGGAAAAGCGCTTCGACCACAAAATGGTCATCCACTTCCTGCGCTCGATCGCGCTGTACCCGATCGGCACGTCGCTCAAGCTGAGCACAGGCGAAGTCGGCGTCGTGATCGACCAAAACCGCGGCCTGCCAGCCCGTCCGGTCGTGCGGGTCATCAGGCGGGAGCAGCAGGCGAATCGGCGGATGGCAGAAGATCACGAGATCTGCGATATTGATCTCGGCGCAGAGCCCACCATTTTTATTACAGGAGTACTAGAATAGAGAGAGAAACTAGACCTAAGGGTTTTTTCGATGCCAAGATCAGGGAATTCCCCTACATACATAATGAGGGTGTCAGTCTACAATGAAAACAGGCAAAAAGTCTCAAAAATCGACTTTTTGCGACGATGAAAGAGGAAAGGACGTGTCCTTATGTCCCGTATTCTAGTACCAGTAGATTTCTCTGCACAGTCTATTCAGGCGGTTCGCTTTGCTCTTGCGTACGCCAAAGATAAGCATGAACTGACTCTGCTTCATGCCATCCCTCCGTTTCCATCGCGCAACGTCGTCCGCAAGCTCGGGCAAAAAAGCGTGGAAGATTTCCAATTGGATGAAGCGAGAGAAGACTTGAAAAAGTTCCTCACGATTGTCGAAGAGGCAGGAGTCACTTACGAATTGGAAATCGAGTTCGGCGAGCCGCATGAAGTGATCGCCAAGCACGCGACAAAAGGCGAGTACGCCGCAATCGTCATGGGGACGCACGGATACGGCCGGATCACCGGATTCCTGCTGCAAAGCGTCAGCTACCCGACGATTCACGACGCCCAGCTTCCTGTCTTCCTCATTTCCGAGGAGACCGATGCCAGCCGCTTCCCTTGGCAAAAAGTGCTGATCGCCGTCGACGGCTCGGAGCAGGCGAAAAACGCAGCGCAAAAAGCGATTGCCTTGAGTCAGGACATTCCGGGCGTTTCCTACCTGCTGCTCAGTGTCGTGACGCCTCCTGTCGCTTATGCCGGAGTGTACGGCGTAGGCTGGGAAGACACAGCGACGCTGGAAAACTGGGGAAAAGAAACCGTGCGCACTTGCGAAGAAGTGCTGGAAGCGGCGCAAATTCCTTACGAGAGCAAGGTAGTGATTGGCGATCCGGCGACAGTGATTCGCCAGACCGCCGAAGAGGAGCAAGCAGGTCTGATCGTGCTCGGTCACCACGGGCTTGGCGGCATCGCGGGCACTCTGCTCGGCAGCGTGACCTTCAAAACGATTCATCGCACCAAAACGCCGCTGTTGATCGTCAAATCATAGGCTCATTCGTGAACAGGCAAGCTGTCCGGACTCCGGGCAGCTTTTTTGTGCAGATAAGGTTGGATAAGAATTTATCCAGCGGAAAGTGCAACGAAGGCTGTGCCAATGGCTTGGCGCAGCCAAGTTTTCTAATGCTCCAGGGCACGCTCAGCGCCGGACGCCCAGTTGATGCGGGAGCTTCCCCAGGCGGCAACGAGCACGACCGCGCCTGCGATGACGAAGACATAAATCAGCGCGGTCAACTGCATCAGTGGCCCGGCCACAAACGAACCGAGCATCATCAGCCCGACGAGCAGCGGCGCAATCGTCCCGTTTACCCGGCCGACGTACGCTTCTTCGACAAGCGTAATCATCCGCATTCCGATCACAATTTCCAGAAAAGCAAGCCCCACTCCGGTGAAAAAACGCATGGCAGCGGTGACGATCAGCCAGACAGAGAGCGCCTCGACGACGATGGAGAGAGCGAAGACGGCAACCGGATTGTTTCCGCTCGTCTCCATCACGTAATAAAGCAAAGCCATGTTGCGTATCCAAATCCCGACGTTTTCCAGCGTATCGGAGACAAAGACGGTGAGAAAGACGCGATTTCCCCATTAGTGGCTTCATTTTGCACACTCCTGCGATTAATTAAACCGAACGTTCGGTCTAGAAACTTTCGAAAAAAAAGCTACCTGGCGACAATACCATGCAGCAAAACATCAATCCCCCGCTTCATCAAGGCATGAAGGCGCTCCTCCTCCATTTTGAAGCCGACATTGATAAGTCCGTTGACAAACCCTTCGAGGATCATCGCCAGCTCTTCCGGATCGGCCTCGGCAAATTCTCCGCGCGCCATTCCTTCCTAAAAAATCGACGTGTACAGCGTGTAGGAGGAGCTGAGCATCGCAAGCACCTGGTCCATAATGAGCGGATCGGCGAGCTGGCTGCCGGAAAACTCTTCTCCGGCTCGTTTCAACGGGTGGGACAAAAAGTCTTCGAGCAGAAAAGCGGCCAAGGCGTACAGCTTTTCCACCGAAGTGGCGTACTGCTTCTCTTTTTCCTTCCACAGCTCTGCCCACTCGTTATACTGCTTTTCCAGCAGGTGCAAAAAAAGCTGCTCCTTGTTTTTGAAATGGTAGTAAAGGCTCCCTTTGCTCGCTCCGGTCGCTTGGCAGATGTCTTCGATCGATGTGGCGAAGTAGCCCTTTTGGGAAAACAGCTCGGTTGCTTTCTCGACGATATGTTGTTTGGTTTTCTCCCCATCAAGGCGACGTTTGGACATGAAAGGCAAGGCTCCTTTTTATAGACTGAACGTTCGGTTTAATTTCGGTCTACCGGATGGGAGAAAGAAGCGCAAGTGCTTTCCCGCAAGGCGATTGAGAATGGACGGCCAGGGGAAAAATGGGGAAAGCGAGTGAGGGGGCGAGGAACGCATGAAAATCGGGTGTCACATCAGCATCCGCCACGGCTATGCAGAGGCGGCGCGAACCGCTCTGCGGGAAGGAGCCGCCTCTTATCAGTTTTTCCCGAAAAACCCGCGCAGCCTGGGGGTCAAGCAGTTTGATCCGGCCGATGCGGCAGCTTGCCGCGCTTTTTGCGAGGAACACGGCTTGGCGTCGATTGCCCATACGGCTTATCCGGTCAACCTGTGCGTGGAGGACGACGAGCTGGCTCTGGTGACGGTGCAATCGGTGCGCAACGATCTTGAGATTGCCGAGGCGTGCGGAGCGCTTGGCGTAGTTGTCCACTTCGGGCAGTACAAAGGGACGGACGTGCTTGCCGGCTACAAGCGGATGATTTTGCTGACGAATCGAATCGTGGACGGCTGGGCCGGACAGGCCAAGCTGCTGATTGAAAACAACGCCGGACAGGGCAACCGGATGGGCACGACGCTGGATGAGCTGGCACAGGTGCGGCAACTGCTTGCCGAGCCGCAGAAGGTCGGGTTTTGCTTCGATACGTGTCACGCGTTTGCCAGCGGGCTGTGGGACGGGAAAAATTGGAGCGCGGTCATACAGCGTATGGAAGAACTGGACTATTTGCCGTATTTGTCCGCCGTGCATTTGAACGATTCGGTTTACCCGAGCGGCTCGTTTCGGGATCGGCATGCGCGCATCGGACAAGGGATGATCGGGGACAATGCTTTTGCCGAGCTGTTGCGCACGCCGCAGCTTCAAGGCTTGCCGATTGTATTGGAGACAGCGCGAGGGTCAAGCGGGGGGCATCGCGAAGAAATCAGGCACGTCCGGCGTCTGGCGAACAATTGGCAGGCTTGACCGGATTGTGGTACAGTGTGAGAGGATGTTGTCAACGAGGGAGGGGTACCAATGGCAAAACGGATCAAAGTGACGATTCACGATTTTGCGACGCTGAAAGAGAATTTGAACAACCCGGAAGAGCTGGCTCTTTACGAAGCAGCCAACGGGAATACATACGATGCCGAAATCGAGCACGACGGCTACGCTGTCATTGATGTGACAGAGGACGACTACATTGAGCTGGCACCGGGCGAATACCAGCTCATGATCGAGGAATGGACCAACGCCGGGCAAATCGGCGAGTGGACTTTGCAAACGAAGTCAGATCCGGCAGACGACACAGCGCTGCTGTATCGCAGCGTCGACGCGTCAGGCCAGGAAGTGCAGCCGCCGCAATCGCTGCCGAAGCAAGTCGTCGAGCTGATAGCGAAGACCTGGTTTGGCAAGGCGCCAAAAAAGGTCGAGGAATAGTCGGACAAGAACAGGGAAAGGAGCGCTGCGAGTGGTAGCGCTCCTTTTTTTTCGCGCAAAAAATCGCAGGATGTAGCCGCTCGTGACGAGGAACAGGCGAAGGCTGGGAGCGGCAAGTACCGAGATCATTCGGCCGTCTCGTCCTCAAGCTGAATGTCGTACTTTTTGATCCGCCGCATCAGAAGCGATTGGGTGATGCCGAGCGCCGCCGCGGTCTTGCGCGTCGTTTTGTGGATGCGCAGCGCCTGCATGATAAATTCGACCTCGATTTTTTCCATCCGCTCCGTCAAGGAAAGGGAGCCGAGCGTGAGGATGCCGTCCTCCAGCTCGCGAATGCTGCGCAGTTCCTCCGGCAAATCGGTGACGGAAATCTCGTCGAACTTGGACGTGATGACGATGCGCTCGACCAAATTTTCCAGCTCCCGCACATTGCCTGGCCAGTCATACTGGTGCAACACGTCCAGCACGTCAGATGTGAAACGGCGTTTTTGGTGGTGCTTGGCGTTGAATTTTTGCAAATTGTGGTGCAACAGCGGGAAAATGTCGTCTTTGCGCTCGCGCAAGGGCGGGACGTTGATCGGCAAAATGTTGAGCCGATAGTACAGGTCGTGCCGGAACTTCCCTTGGCGCACCAGCTCCTGCAGGTTGGTGTTGGTCGCGGCGATGATGCGGATGTCCGCCGTGTAAGTTTTGGTGCCGCCGATCGGCATGAACGTCTTGTTTTGCAAAAGCAAAAGCAGCTTCGACTGCAAATGGTAGGGCAGCTCGCTGATCTCGTCGAGGAACAGCGTCCCTTTGTCCGCCATTTTGACCAGCCCGATTTTCCCCGAGTGGTTCGCCCCGGTAAACGCCCCTTTGTGATAGCCGAACAGCTCCGATTCGATCAACGTTTCGGGGATGGCGCTACAGTTTACGTGCACGAACGGCCCTGCGCTTCGCTCGCTAAGCTGGTGGATTTGCTCGGCGAGATGGCTTTTGCCCACCCCGGTTTCGCCCGTGATGAGCACAGTCGTGTCGACCAGCGCGACTTTTTTTATCAGTTCCATGAGCGCCAAATACGAGCGGCTGTTGCCGATCAGCGTCTGCGACGAGCTTTGGTTCGCTTCCCGCTTCATGAGCTGCAGTTCCTCGCTGTAGCGCTTCAATAGCGCGACGGTTTCCTCCAACTGCGAGCTGGCCCGTGCCGCCTCCGTAATGTCCCGGGAGTGGGCGACGATCAGCTCCGGCTTTCCGTCTTCGTCCGGGATAATATGGCCTGTCACGAGAAATTTTCCTTTGCTGTTCACAAGCTGGATGGTCGTCGTCGGCTTGCCCGATTCCAGGACAAGCCGGGTCACGGAAGGACTGAAAATGCCCATTTCCTCCAGATCGGTCACGTTTTGCCCAATCAGCTCGGCTTTCGGGATGCCGCACAAGTTTTCGCTCGCCTTGTTCAGCCACAGTGTGGTTCCTTGCGCATCCGATATAAAAATGCCGTCCGCAAGCGAGTTCAATATGTCGATGAACCGATCTACAGACGACAAGGCCAAAATCTCCGCATCTTTTTCCACGCTTGATACGCTCCCCCCATTTTTGACCTGATTGTACAGGAAGTGACTGCCGATTGTATAGTGAGTCGGATTTGAAAAAACGCGAGTCGATTTCGATTCACCTGAAAAGAGTGCGTTTCTCTCCCTTTCGACTCAAAAGTGATTCTACTTCGATTCGTCAGAAAAGACGCAGTTTCGGCAATTTTCGCTACCATCCAGCTTTTTGGGTGTTGGCACAGGACTTGCTACTGTTAGCGGGACGTAAGCGACTTTGCTCAATAAACAAGAGAGATAAGGAATGGCATGCGATGCTAGCGAAACTGGTGACGCGCGAACAAGCGACGGAATGTGTACGAGACGGTGTCCGGCTGATGTACGGCGGTTTCGGAACGATCGGCTCCCCGGCTCTTTTGATCGACACGATTTTGGAAAAAGGGGTGCGCGACCTGACCTTGATCGGAATCGACGCGGGGTATCCGCAGGTCGGGATCGGCAAGCTGATTAGCCACGGGCGGGTGAGGAAGCTGATGACGACGCATATCGGCTCCAATCCGGAAGCTGGTCAACAGATGATGGACGGACGGCTCCAGGTCACGTTTTGTCCCCAAGGAATTTTTGCGGAAAAAATTCGCGCAGGGGGCGTAGGCATTCCCGGTATTGTTGTCGATGCGCAAATGTGGGGAGAAGCGACAGAAGGAGGGGAAGCGGTGGTTTTTGGGGGAAAGCCGTGCTGGATGGAACCGGCGCTGACGGCCGATGTAGGCATCGTCTATGCGAAACAGGCGGACACGTACGGCAATCTCATCTACGACAAGTCGGCGAGAAACTTGAATCCGCTGGTGGCGATGGCTGCTGACATCACCATTGCCGAAGTGGAGGAGATCGTTCCGGCAGGAGAGCTGGACCCGGAAAAAATCGTGACACCCGGCATTTTTGTCGATTACATGGTGAATCGCAGCGGCGGGGGGAACGGCTGATGCGACTGACGATGGATCAGCGAAACATGATCGCGCGGCGCGCCGCCAAGGAAATCGAACCGGGGATGGCCGTCAATCTGGGGATCGGGATACCGGAGCTGGTCGCGGACTTTATCCCGCACGAATGGCACGTGATGTTTCATTCCGTGAACGGCATTCTCGGGGTAGGCCCCACGCCAATCAAGGGCGAAGAAGACCAGCATATCTCCAACGCGGGGGGAGCGCCCGTTACCGTAGTTCCGGGCGCTTCTTACTTCGACAGCACGATTGCCTACGGCATGATTCGGCGCAAGAAGCTCGATGTCGCTTTTATCGGGGCCTTGCAGGTCAATCGCAGGGGAGATTTGGCGAACTGGATCGTCCCTGGCTCGCGCGTTCACGGCATCGGCGGTGGAGCCGAGCTGGCCTATTACGCCAAAAAGGTGATCGTCCTGATGAGCCATGTGACGCGGACAGGCGAGCCGAAAATCCGCAGGGAGTGTACGTTTCCACTGACCGCGAAGCGCTGTGTCGACCTGATCGTCACAGAGCGGGCGGTTATCGAGGTCACGCCGCAGGGGCTGATGCTGACAGAGGTCATGTATCCGTACTCCTTGCAGGATGTCATTTACCATACCGGAGCGCCGTTGTTGATTTCAGAACATTTGCAAATGGTGGAGTAATGAAAAATTTTTCTGCACAAAGATAAGGGGGCTTACCAACATGAAAAAATCACTCAAAGCCGTTGCAGGCGTATTGTTCTCGCTGTCGCTTCTCGTAGCAGGATGTAGCCAGGGGGCTTCGACGAACGATGGCGGGGGACAGGCAGGCGCAGCCAGCGGAAATGCGTCCGCGATGACGAAGGAGCCAGGCGTGTTCGTCTTTGCCGCTTCCGGCGAGTACCAGCCGTTCAGCTATTTCAAGGATGGGCAGCTTACCGGGTTTGACATCGAAATCGGCAACGAGATCGCCAAACGGCTGAATTTGCAGCCAAAGCCCGTCACCTCGCCGTTTTCCGGGATTATCGCGGGGGTCAAGGAAGGGCGCTACGATGCGGCGATTGCCAGTCACGCGATTACGGAAGAGCGCAAGCAGCAAATTGATTTCGCCGATCCGTACTACTTGTCCGGCGGCCAACTGTTCACTCGTCCCGACGGCACGACTTCCACGCTGGAAGAGCTGAAGGGCAAGGAAGTCGCAGTCGCCTTGGGCACTACGCATGAAAAAATGGCGCGGGAGTACACCGACAACATCAAGACGTACGACAGCGACGTCACGGCCCTGCGCGCGCTGGAGCAAGGCAAGCATGACGTGGTCATTACGGACAGTGTGGTCGGCGAGATCGCGATTGCCCAAGGCTTGAAAATCAAGAAAAGCGGCGCGCCGTTGTCCGAGGTTCAACACGGAATCGCCGTGCGCAAAGGCAATAGCGAGCTGTTGAACAAAATCAACGAGGTGCTGAAGCAAATGCACGAAGACGGCACGTATCTGAAGCTGAGCGAAAAGTACTTCAATCGCGACATCAGCAAGAACGAATAAGGTTGACGTTTGTGTAAGGCCGCCTGTCATCCGCGCAAGGAAAGCGGCGGGTGACAGGGACATTTTATCAGCGAGGGGTGGCATCGAGTGCCCAGTATTGCCCATTTGACAGAAGAGTTTTTCCGCACATTGCCGTTTTTTTGGAAGCCGCTGCTCTTGACGTTTGAGCTGACGATCGCTTCCGTCATCGCAGGGTCGATCATCGGGCTGTTCGTCGCCCTGTTGAAAGTCTCCAAGTTCAAGCTCGGGCAAATTGTTGCCAACGTCTATATTATGGTCATTCGCGGAACGCCTTTGATCGTGCAAATTTTTGTCCTCTATTTCGGTTTTTACAAGGTGATTGATCTCGGTCAATTTTGGTCAGCGGCTTTAGCCTTGGCGATCCACAGCGGGGCGTACATCGCGGAAATTTTCCGCGGGTCCATCCAGTCGATCGACAAGGGACAGATGGAGGCGGGTTTGTCGCTCGGGATGTCTACCGGCCAGACGATGCGCCGGATCATTTTGCCGCAGGCGATGAAGCGCTCCATTCCGCCGCTCGGCAACCAGTTTATTTTGGCGCTGAAGGAGTCGTCGCTGGCTGCTTTCATCGCGATGGATGAGCTGTTCTCCCTGGCGCGCCGCCTGTCTGCGGAAACCTTTGATGAGATGACGTACTTTTTGATCGTGGCCCTGTACTATTTGGTGATTGTCATGATCTTTACGTATATCGTCCATGTGATGGAAAAGCGGTTGGCCAAAGGTGACGTATAGGAGAGGGGAGGGAGAATGATGGAAGACAAGCAAGTCATGATCCGCGTGCAAAATTTGAAAAAAAGCTTCGGCGCCGTGGAGGTGCTGAAAGACGTGACGCTACAGGTGAAAAAGGGCGAAGTCGTCGTGCTGATCGGGGCGAGCGGCTCGGGAAAAAGCACGCTGATTCGCTGCATCAATTTTTTGGAGATCAAGGACGACGGCGAGATTTTCATCGAAGGCAAGAGCATCGATCCGAAAAAGGACGATTTGACGAAGGTGCGGCAAAAGGTCGGCATGGTGTTCCAGCACTTTAATCTGTTCCCGCACAAAACGGTTTTGGAAAACATCATGGAAGCGCCGCTGATCGCGAAAAGGGCGGACAAGGAGCAAACGAGGCAGGAAGCGCTGCAACTGTTGCAGAAGGTAGGCTTGTCCGAAAAAGCAAACGTCTATCCATCCTCGCTGTCAGGCGGACAAAAACAGCGGGTAGCGATCGCCCGTTCGCTGGCGATGAAGCCGGAGATCATGCTGTTCGACGAACCGACCTCCGCGCTCGACCCGGAGCTGGTCGGCGAAGTGCTGGAGACGATGAAGCAGCTCGCCCAGGACGGGATGACGATGATTATTGTGACGCATGAAATGGGCTTCGCCAAAGAAGTGGCGGACTGGGTCGCGTTCATGAACCAGGGCAAGATCGTGGAGATGGCCCGCCCGGCAGACATGTTCAACAATCCGGAGGAAGAGCGGACGCGCGAATTTTTGAACCGGGTCTTGTAACGAGGGCAAAACGAAAGGGAGCGTAACGATGAGAGAGGTAGTCATTGTCGCCGGCGTGCGCAGCGCGGTCGGCGCATTCGGCAAAAGCTTGCGCGACGTCCCGGCAACGGAGTTGGGACGGCAAGTGCTGGAAGGGCTGATGGAAAAGGCGGCTTTTCCCAAGCAGGAAGTGAACGAAGTGATTTTCGGCAACGGCTACGTGCACGGAGGCGGGCTGAACGCGGCGCGCATCAGCTCGCAGTTGGCCGGATTTCCCCGCCATGTGTACGGGCACATCATCATCAAGGCGTGCGGCTCGGGCTTGAAAGCGATTGGCAGCGGCGCTTTTGCGATCATGGCCGGGCAAGAGGACGTGGTGGTTGCGGGTGGCGTGGAGAGCATGAGCAACGTGCCGTATTTGATGAAAAACCGCTGGGGCAGCAAGTTCGGCAACTTGACGATGGAAGATGCGCTTTTGTCTGACGGCTTGATCTGTTCCTTGGAAGGCGAGCACATGGGCAACACGGCTGAACGGCTTGCGCAGCAGTACGGTATTTCCCGCGAGGAACAGGACCGCTTCGCCTACGACAGCCACAAAAAGGCGGCGACTGCCATAGCCGCAGGCAAGTTTGCCAGCGAGATCGTGCCGATTGCCATCCATGAGCGCAAAGGAGTGCGGGTGTTCGATCAGGACGAGTCGGTCCGCCACGAGATTAGCCTCGAAGACTTGGCGAAGCTGAAAAGCGTATTCCAAAAAGACGGAACGATCACGGCAGGCAATGCGTGTCCGATGAATGACGGCGCAGCCGCAGTGTTGATGATGTCTCGCGAAAAAGCGGAGGAAGCGGGGCTTATGCCGCTGGTCAAAATCAAGGCGTTTGCCAGCGCGGGAGTCGAGCCGGGCGTGATGGGGATCGGGCCTGTGCCGGCCACCCAAAAAGCGCTGCAAAAAGCAGGGCTGACGCTGGACGACATCGGGCTGATCGAGCTGAACGAGGCGTTTGCCGCGCAAGCGTTGGCGGTGATGAAAGGGCTGGAGCTGGACCCGGCCAAGGTGAATGTCAACGGCGGCGCGATCGCGCTCGGCCACCCGGTCGGTGCCACCGGCGCGAAGCTGACCGTCAGCCTGATGAACGAAATGGTGCGCAGCCGCGTCAAGTACGGCATGGTGACGCTTTGCATGGCAGGGGGAATGGGCCTGTCTGTCATTTATGAAAACTTGACGCTGTCCTCGTAAGCTTTTCGGCGGACAAAGAACAGCACAGGAAAAGCCCCGTCAGAGGGCCACGTCGATCTCGGCTCGTGGCGGTCTGGCGGGGCTTTCTTTTGCTGGTGATCCGGGGCGACGTCTTGGGGCGGAGCGGAGCCATTTGCGCTTTGCGCACAAGCGACCGGAAAGCAGGCGGATGGTTCCGGTGCACGTTTTCGTTCGCACGCCGTCAGTCCGCGAGCATGACAGAAGGAGTCGCCGTCCGCACGAACACGAGCGCATCAAACGCTTTTGCCGGGACCATTTGCAGCGTGTACATGTTCTCGATGCTCGCGTACCAGCCGCTAAACACGTCGCCGATGGCGCTGATCGGCTGCGGACGATTCACATAGGCGTAAAAATCGGCATCCTGCCGCGTTTTGGCGAAGTCCAGGAAGCCGTCCGGCAGGTTGGTGCGCGCGAACAGCACGGCGAGGCGGTGATCCCCGGCGTTTTTGACAGCAAACAGCTTGCGTTCGTCGGTAGTGGCGTCCTTGGCCAGAAAGGCGCTTTCATAAAATTCGCTGCCGATTGCGTAATACTGGTCGCCGAGCGCTTTCGCCAAATACGCCCCCATGCAGGTTGCAAGACCCGTGGTCGTGGACGTCTTTTCGATGTGTCCGTTGTGTCCGGTGATGAACAGGCGCTCGCGGCCGTAATGTTTCTTTTCAAACGCGAGAATCCACATGACGCGCTCCGCCATGTAGCGATCGCGGGCGCTGCCGTAGTTGACGTTCGTTCCGTGCAGGATCGCGTTTTGTCTGATCGACTCGGCAAAGGCTAACGCCAGCTCGTAGTCTTTTTCGGAGCTTTTGGCGGTGTAGGCGGCTTTGTTTGCTTTCATCCGGCCGAGCAAGCTCTGGATGTGGGGAAGCCCTTCCTTGGCTGGCTGTTGTTCGGACAGCGTTTGATCGGTCAAAGCTGCCAAAGCTTTTTCATAGGTTGCGGCGAGGGGCGGATCGACTTTTTGCAAATAGGCGAACAGCGCTTGTTTGTTCTGGTCGTAGCGCTGCATGTCAAAGCCGTAAAAGCGGATGCGGTCGTGGTCAGCGCGCTGTTCGTTGTACGCGCGCATCCAGGACAACAGCGCTGCCATCTCCTCGGTGTTGTAGATCGCAAAGCCGAGCGCTTTTGCCGCCTCTTGCGCTGTCCCGCTTCCGCCGGATATGTAGGCGTCGACCTTCTGGCCGCCGCCGAAGTCGGCTTCGATGGCGAAGGCGCGGTAGCCGTGCTTTTCTACCAGTTGCCGAAACACGTCCAGCTTGAGCGTCGTAAATTGTTTGTTGCCGTGGGTCGCTTCGCCAAAGCCGATAACCGTTTTTTGGGGCAGCTCCATTTTCGATACGGGAACGACATGCTTGTTCATAGACGATGGCAGTGCGCTTGCCGCCTTCGCCTCGAAGGCTGTCAATACGCTCAGCACGAGCAGCAAGCTTGTGGCGAGCAAAAGAAATTTTTTCATCGTTTACCGTCTCGCTTTCTGTGGCAGGTCGCCTGTTTGCGACCAGGTGTGAACAGCGGGATGTGTTTGTTGCCGAGTGGAGCCAAGGCGTTCCTGCGGGGGAGCCGCTATCTTAAGCCGGGGTGTCAAACGGAAGGAATCTGCCCGTTGCCCGTATTTGCCACATCCTTCTTGCTTTCCTCTCCTATTATGGCACAGGCTGGAAAAAAGGGCACGAAACAAATGAGTCAACTACCCGCGAGGCGCTTTTCATCCAAAAGCAAAAGCCGGGGCCACCTTTTGCCAAGGCAGGCTTCCGGCTTTTGGGTCAGATCATGCGTCAAAGAACGGCGCTTCCTACATTTCCTCTGGCGCTGCCAGTCCGAGCAGGCGCAGCCCTTCTTTCAACACGGCCACCACCGCTGCCACGAGCTGGAGGCGGGAAGCTTTCACGTCTTCTTCCGCGAGAATGCGGACGTTGGCGTAGAATTTGTTGAACGACTGCGCGAGGTCGATGACGTACTTGCCGATTTGCGACGGGTCGAAGTTGTCGCTGGCCCGTTCGATCACCTCAGGGAAGCCGTTCAGCAAGGTGATGACCGCCCATGCTTCCTTGCTGTCCAAAGCGCCTGGTACGAGGCTCGCTGTCGTTTGCGGCTGGTAGTTGCCTTTGCGCAGAAGCGAGCAGGCGCGGGCGTGCGTGTATTGCACGTAAGGTCCGGTTTCGCCCTCGAAGGTGAGCATTTCTTCCCAGGAGAAGTTGATGTCGTTCAGGCGGTAGTTTTTCAGGTCGTGGAAAATGACAGCGCCGACCCCAACCTGGCGGGCAACTTCTTCCTTGTTCGCGAGCGTCGGGTTTTTCTCCTCGATCACTTTTTGCACGTCGGCAATCGCTTGTGCCAATACTTCCTCCAGCAAAACGACTTTTCCTTTGCGGGTTGACATTTTCTTGCCGTCCTTGAGCATCATGCCGAACGGGATGTGGTGCA
Source organism: Brevibacillus sp. FW306-2-1A-C05A (assembly GCF_058781555.1). Classification (NCBI taxonomy): domain Bacteria; kingdom Bacillati; phylum Bacillota; class Bacilli; order Caryophanales; family Paenibacillaceae; genus Brevibacillus; species Brevibacillus sp. FW306-2-1A-C05A. The sequence continues at coordinate 15,431 of NZ_JBYSWV010000010.1, read as the reverse complement.
TGTCGGCGGACCAGGCGTAGCCCATTTTTTCCAGTACCTTGTACAGTTGCTGGAAGTGGAGACGCTGCTCGTTTCCGACGACGTAGAGCGCTTTGGCGAAGTCGTACGTCTCGTGGCGGTACAGGGCGGCAGCCAGATCGCGCGTCGCGTACAGCGTCGCACCGTCCGATTTTTTAATCAGGCACGGCGGCATGTTGTACTCGTCGAGGTTGACGACCAAGGCGCCGTCCGATTCGGTCAGCAGTCCTTTTTCTTCCAGCAAGGTGACGACGCGATCCATCTTGTCGTTGTAGAAAGCTTCGCCGTGCGTGGAGTCGAAGGAGACGTTCATCAGCTCGTAAATTTTCATGAACTCCTTGAGCGATTCGTCGCGGAACCATTTCCACAGATGCTGTGCTTCTGCGTCGCCGTCCTCCAGCTTTTTGAACCATTCGCGGCCCTGGTCTTCCAGAGTCGGGTCTTTTTCCGCTTCTTCGTGGAAGCGCACGTACAGGCTGAGCAGCTCCTTGATTGGCTCGGCTTTTACTTTTTCCTCGTCTCCCCACAGACGGTAGGCGACGATCAGTTTGCCGAACTGCGTGCCCCAGTCGCCCAAATGGTTGATGCGCACAGGCTGGTAACCGCGTTTTTCCATGATGTTCGCAATCGCGTTTCCGATCACGGTAGAGCGCAGATGGCCCATGGAAAACGGCTTGGCGATGTTCGGCGAGGACAGGTCGATTGGCACTTTGCGGCCCTGGCCTACCTGGCTGCTGCCGTAGGCGCTGCCTTGCTCAAGGATCGTTCCGATCACTTGCGCCGCCACATTTTCCTGATCGAGAAACAGGTTGACGTAAGGGCCGACTGCTTGGGCAGAGCGCAGTGGCGCTCCTTCGATTTTTTCGGCAAGCTCTGTGGCGATCATCGGTGGCGCTTTGCGGAGCGCTTTTGCGAGCTGGAAGCAAGGGAAGGCGATATCTCCCATCGCAGGGTTTGGCGGCGTTTCCAGCATGCCGTAAACTGTTTCTGTTGGGAAGGTGTCCACACCGAGAGAGGTGAGGGCAGCGGCGATTTTTTCCGCGACTTGGTGCTTGTAGCTCATTGTGATTCTCCTTTCAAAATGGGAAAAAGCTTATGGGACGCAAAAGAAAACAAAAAAACCTCCGCGTCTCCTGGATAAAAGAGACGAGAGGTTGTGCTCCCGCGGTGCCACTCTTGTTGTTTTCGCCTGCATGCGTGCATCAGGCAAAAACCGCTTTGTGCTGCTGTAACGGGCAGACCCGGCAAAACCCTACGCGATCCGGGCGCGATTTGCTTCGCCGGATGTTCAGGCCGCATCTCCGAGGGGCGCTTCCTCGCGTGGTTCGGCATCGGGCTTCCACCATCCCCGACTCGCTACAGCCTCATTCCAGGAGTACTTTCCTCATCAACGATTCGCTTGTTTCTCTAGCATTATAGCCGTTTTTGGTGCCAGGATGCAACTTACTCTTCGGCTTTTTTCAAAATCTTGTCGAGCTCGGCGAAATATTGCTTCGTCAGCTTTTCTTTTTCTTCCGCGCTCATAGTTTCCGCGTTCATCCACTGCTGCTTGTAAAGCTCCAGTTGCTCCACCATCGCCAGCTCGGCCGCCGCCTCCTCGTCCAGATCGTAGTTCTCGGATGGATCAAACGGAATGAGCCGATTGTCGTTGCCGCTGCGCAGGTAGGGGGAGCGCCAGTTTTCCGGGAAGCGGTACGGCTGCTCGCCGAACATCAGTCCCAGGACGTCATCGGAGTCAATCGGCAGGAAGTGATCGTAGTTGTCCCTGCGGCCCCCTTCCGACAGGTTGATATGGGACAAAAAGTAGCGCAAATAATGTTCTCCTGTTTCGGTATGCTTTACGATGGAGTAGCTTTCAAATTCGGAGCTTTCCAGTTCTTTTATCGTTTCTATACAGGACAGAAATTCGTCCTTTTCACGCGCGAGCAGAGCGTCCATTGTCGATCGTTCCTTTCATCGGTTTGGGTAGCCTCATGATAGCAAAAGCGTTTCGCTCTGACAATGAAGACAGAGCGGTCAAGTGCCATCCTGTTGAAAAAAGTTAACTAACGATGCTTCTCACAAAAAGCCCGTAGCTGGATCAATGGCGGCGAGAAGGCAACGGTCGCGCCTGCGGCAGCAGAAAAAGTCGCGCAAGCCTTTTGGAAAACGATGGTGGGGGAAGAAGCCGACGTTTACGAGCGCCAGGCGACAGAGGTTTATGCGGATGAGCATTGGCGCAACAGAACGTGGATGAACGTCAGCGACCAGCGGATGGAAAACGGCAAGCCTGTCCCGTATGACGTCCTGACCGTCCAGGTGGACAAGCGTGAGCGCGTCGCCTTTTACGGCAGGCGGTCTGGCTGCGATCGCACTGTCCATGACATGAAAAAAGAGGCTATCCCTTCAAGCCAAGGCAAGGGGGATAGCCTCTTCCTGTCATTTACTTAGCAGTCGTCGTTCGAACACCCGACAATGACCAGCAGGATAAACAGTACGAGCACCAATGCGAAGCTGTCTCCAAAGATGCCGTGTCCGCAGTAAGATGTACTCACGTTTGTTCCCCCTCCTTTCCGTTATGCTACAGTCTATACACGAACGCACAGATTGGCGTGGGCGAATGCCCGGTATGCGCAAAAATGGGCGCAGAAGAGCGGGAAGAGTGTAAAGAATAGACAAATTCTCAATTGACGAAGACTTTTCGCGGTGTTAAGATACTTTCAAACATCAAACCTGAAAGCAAAAAATGAATAGCATAGTAACAACTCTTATCAAGAGAGGCAGAGGGACTGGCCTGATGAAGCCTCGGCAACCGGTTAAAATCCGGTGCCAATTCCAGCAAAGCTACGTGCTTTGAAAGATGAGAGGATGGTTCAGGCGCAAAGTGTATCCGCGGACAAATCCTCTTCTTTCAAAGAAGAGGATTTTTTGATGCAAAAAACGGCTGAGAATAAACCGACGCAAGGGAGAAAAGGAGCACGTCAATGAAACCCACTTTTCGCGAACAGCTTTCCCGGAAAATTCTGATTCTGGACGGTGCGATGGGCACCATGCTGCAGCAGGCGAACCTGACCGCCGATGATTTTGGCGGCGAAGCGTACGACGGCTGCAACGAGCTGCTGAATTTGACCAGGCCCGATGTGATTCGCTCCATCCATGAAAAATATTTGGAAGCGGGAGCGGACATCGTGGAGACCAATACATTCGGGGCGACTTCGGTCGTGTTGGCCGAATACGATGTCGCGGACAAGGACCTGGAAATCAATATCGCCGCTGCCCGTCTGGCGAAGGAAGCAGTCGATGCCTACTCCACAGCCGAATGGCCGCGCTACGTGGCGGGGGCGATGGGACCGACGACGAAAACGCTGGCACTGACAGGCGGCGTCACTTTCGAGGAACTGGTGGAGTCGTACTACCGCCAGGCAAAAGGGTTGATTATCGGCGGGGTGGACGTCCTGTTGCTGGAGACGTCGCAGGATACGCTGAACGTCAAGGCAGGCGGGATCGGCATTCGCCAGGCGTTTGAAGAACTGAACGTAGAACTGCCGGTGATGCTGTCCGGAACGATCGAGCCGATGGGTACGACTTTGGCGGGGCAAAACATTGAAGCGTTCTACATCTCGCTTGAGCACCTGAAGCCCGTGACGATCGGCCTGAACTGTGCGACAGGGCCGGAATTTATGCGCGACCATCTGCGCACGTTGTCCGGCTTGGCCCAATGTGGGGTAAGCTGCTATCCAAACGCCGGGCTGCCGGACGAAAACGGGCACTACCACGAGACGCCGCAAGGACTTGCTGCGAAAATGCGCGCTTTTGCCGAGCAAGGCTGGCTGAACGTGGCAGGCGGCTGCTGCGGAACGACGCCTGACCACATCCGGGCAATGGCGGAGGCGCTCAAAGACTGCAAGCCGCGCCAGGCAACAGAGCAGGCGGTCAGTGCCGTATCCGGCATCGAGGTCGTCTACGTCGAGGACGACAATCGCCCGCTTCTGGTCGGGGAGCGCACGAACGTCATCGGCTCGAAAAAATTCCGCGATCTGATCGCAGCAGGGCAGTACGAGGAAGCGTCCGACATCGCCCGCGCCCAGGTGAAGCGCGGGGCGCACGTCATCGACATTTGCCTGGCTGACCCGGATCGCGACGAGTATGCGGACATGGAAAAGTTTTTGCAGTTCGTCGTGAAAAAGGTCAAGGCTCCGCTCATGATCGACTCGACAGACGCGAAAGTGATGGAGCTGGGCTTGCGTTATTCCCAGGGAAAAGCGATTCTCAACTCGATCAACCTGGAGGACGGACTGGAGCGCTTTGAAGAAGTGGCTCCGCTAATCCGCAAGTTCGGGGCGGCCGTCGTCGTCGGGACGATCGAGGAAGCCGGAATGGCGATCACCCGCGAGAAAAAGCTTGAGGTCGCGAAGCGCTCCTATGACATATTGGTCAACCAGTACGGCATCCCGCCGCAGGATATCATTTTTGACCCGCTCGTCTTTCCGGTAGGGACGGGAGATGAACAGTACATCGGCTCCGCGCGGGAGACGGTGGAGGGGATTCGCCTCATTAAAGAAGCGATGCCACAGTGCAAGACGATTCTTGGCGTCAGCAACGTTTCCTTCGGTTTGCCGCCAGCGGGACGCGAAGTGCTCAACGCGGTGTTTTTGTACCATACGACGCTCGCCGGACTTGATTTTGCCATCGTCAATACGGAGAAGCTGGAGCGCTACGCTTCGATTCCGGAGGACGAGCGCAAGCTGGCGGAAGCGCTGCTGTTTGAAACAAACGACGAGACATTGGCAGCCTTTACGGAGTTTTACCGCCAGAAGAAAAAAGAAGTGCGCGTGGAAGCTTCCTCGCTGACGCTGGAAGAGCGGCTGGCCCGCTATGTGGTGGAAGGCTCGAAGGACGGCCTGGTCGACGATTTGAAGCTGGCACTGGAAAAGTACACGCCGCTGGAAATCATTAACGGTCCGCTGATGGCCGGGATGGAAGAGGTCGGCCGTCTGTTCAACGGCAACCAGCTCATCGTTGCGGAAGTGCTGCAAAGCGCGGAAGTCATGAAAGCGTCCGTCTCGTTTTTGGAGCCGTTCATGGAAAAGAGCGATTCCGCGTCGAAAGGCAAAATTTTGCTGGCGACCGTCAAAGGCGACGTGCACGACATCGGCAAAAATCTGGTGGAGATCATTTTGGCCAACAACGGCTACAACGTCGTGAACCTGGGGATCAAAGTGCCGCCTGAGCAACTGATTGCCGCCTGCCGCAAAGAGAAGCCGGATGCGATCGGCCTGTCCGGGCTGCTGGTGAAGTCGGCCCAGCAGATGGTCATTACCGCACAGGACTTGCGTGCGGCGGGAATCGACGTGCCGATGATGGTCGGAGGGGCGGCGTTGACCCGCAAGTTCACCTCCAACCGGATTGCGCCTGAATACCGCGGGGTTGTGCTGTACGCCAAAGACGCGATGGACGGCCTCGATCTCGTCAACCGTCTGCAAAACCCGGAGGAGCGCGAGCGGCTGATCGCGGAACAGCAGGATTTGGCCGAAGCGGCTGCTGCCGCTGCTGCACAGCCTGTCGTGCAGGAGAAAAAAGCTCCGCTCCCGGCGCGTTCGGCCATCAGCAGAACCGTTCCGATCCACCTGCCGCCGGATTGCGACCGCCATGTGCTGCGCCAATACCCGATCAGCCACTTGCAGCCGTACTTGAACTTGCGCATGCTGCTCGGCAAGCATCTGGGCGTGCGCGGCAATGTGGAAAAGCTGCTCGAAGCGGGCGACGAAAAAGTGCTGGAGCTGTACGGCGTGGTCGAGGAACTATTAAAGGAAGCGAAGCAGCGCGGAACGATTACTGCGCACGGCGTGTACCAGTTTTTCCCGGCGCAAGCGGACGGCAACGATATTATCGTCTACGATCCAAACGATCACAGCAAAGTGCTGGAGCGCTTCTCGTTCCCGCGCCAGCCGGAGGAACCGCATCTGTGTCTGTCTGATTTCTTGCGCCCGGTCGAGAGCAAGGAAATGGATTACGTCGGCTTTTTGACTGTGACGGCAGGGGGCGGTATCCGCGAGCGTTCGACGGAACTGAAGGAGCGCGGCGACTATTTGCGCTCGCACGTCTTGCAGGCGCTCGCTCTGGAGTTGGCGGAGGCGTTCGCCGAGCGGATTCACCACATGATGCGCGACGTCTGGGGGATTCCCGATCCGGCGGAGATGACCATGCTGGAGCGCTTCGGTGCCCGTTACCAAGGCATTCGCGTGTCGTTCGGCTATCCGGCTTGCCCGAATCTGGAGGACCAGGCGCAGTTGTTCCGTCTGCTGCGGCCAGAGGATATCGGCGTTCAGTTGACAGAAGGCTTCATGATGGAGCCGGAAGCATCTGTCTCCGCGATGGTATTTGCCCACCCGGAAGCGCGCTACTTTAACGCGGGTCCGTCGGTGTTTGAAGTATAGATCGTCTAATGAAATGGGAGAGAAGGGATTGAGTTGACGACGAGCAAGAAAGACTTACGGGACTATTTGCAAGATCACCTGCTGGTCGGAGACGGAGCCATGGCGACCCAGCTACATGCGCTGGGTGCCCCGGTTGGCGTCAGCTTTGAAGAATTGTGTTTATCCAATCCGCGCGTGGTGCATGAGGTTCATGCCTCGTACTATCAGGCGGGGGCGCGCCTTTTGGAGACGAATACGTTTTCGGCGAACCGCGACGCGCTCAGCCGCTACGGCCTGGAGCACAAGGTAGCGCGGATCAACCGTCTCGCTGTGGCGATCGCCCGCGAGGCGGCACAGGATGATGCGTATGTAGCGGGCAGCATCGGCTCGATTTTGGCCGGACGGGTCAAGAAAAAGGTACTGGATGAATATCGCGACCAGTACGAGGAACAGGCAATCGCCCTGTTGCACGCAGGCGCAGACGCGCTGATTTTGGAGACGTTTCTCGATCTGGAGGAGCTATTGCTGGCGATTGAGGTCATCCGTCCGTTGACAGATGTGCCGGTCATCGCCCAGCTTGCGACGCTCGAAGTCGGGCGGACGCGCGACGGCTACTCGTTGACAGACGCTTTTCCGCAGTTGAAAAAGGCAGGAGCTGACATCATCGGCCTGAACTGCCGTTTGGGTCCGGCTGAAATTTTGCGCTCTTTTGAAGGGACGATCTTCCCGGACGATTCGCTGCTGTCGGCGTTTCCAAACGCAGGAAGGCTGGGCATGACGGACGGGGAGTACGCCTTCAAGTCGTCTCCCGAATACTTTGCCGAAAGCGCCTTGCGCCTGAGGGACCAGGGAGTTCGCCTGATCGGCGGCTGCTGCGGAACGACTCCTGCGCACGTGAAGGCGATGGCAGACGCGCTCGCTTCGCAACAGCCGAAAGCCCGCGTCAATCCGCCCGTTGCCCTGGTCGAGCGCCCGCACATTTCCGTGCAAAGCACCCACGAGCGGGAAAAGCCGAGCATTGTCGAGCGGGTCAAAACAGGCACGACGATCATCGTCGAATTTGATCCGCCGCGCGATCTCGACGCCGAGCAGTTTTTGGACGGTTGCTGCGAACTGCACAAGGCCGGGGCGGATGCGATCACCCTGGCGGACAATTCGCTCGCCACTGTGCGGATGAGCAACATGGCGCTCGGCGCGCTGATGAAAAACAGGCACGGGATCGACCCGCTGCTGCACATCGCCTGCCGCGACCGCAATCTGATCGGCCAGCAATCCCACCTCATGGGGCTGCACGCGCTCGGCATCGACCAAATTCTCGTCATCACGGGCGACCCGTCGCGCTTCGGCGATTTGCCGGGGGCAAGCTCGGTGTTTGACGTTACTTCCTTCGATCTGATCCGCATGGTGAAGCAACTGAACGAAGGCGTCTCGTTCTCGGGACGTCCGCTGAAGCAAAAAGCCCAGTTTATCGTCGGCGCGGCCTTCAACCCGAACGTCCGCAACATGGCGGCAGCCGTCGCCCGACTGGAAAAGAAAGTCGAGGCCGGGGCCGATTACATCATGACTCAGCCGGTGTACGACGTCGAATCGATCCGGCAGGTGCACGAGGCGACCAAGCACATCGGGATTCCCGTCTTTATCGGAATCATGCCGTTGACCAGCTCGCGCAACGCCGAGTTTTTGCACAACGAGGTGCCGGGCATCAAGCTTTCGGCGGAAGCGCTGGAGCGAATGAAAAAGGTGCAGGGTCCGGCCGCCAGACAGGAAGGGATCGCCATTGCGAAAGAGCTGCTCGATACGGCTGTCCGCTATTTCAACGGCATTTACCTGATTACGCCCTTCAACTACTACGAGATGGCAGCGGAGCTGATCGCCTACGTGCGCCAGCAGAGCGCGCTGGTCAAAACGGCGCAGCCGTAACGGCTTTCGCTCGCCAAGCCCACTCTCTGTCGACATGCCAACAGGCCCTCGCGTAAAAGACAGGCTACAGCCTTTGTCGTTTACGCGAGGGCTTTTAGTTCGTCCAGCATGTACGCAGTCTTTAAGGATTCGCGTGTGCAAAATTGCTGGATGTGCGCCGCATCCATTTGCTCGTACTGCTTCATGCGCAAAAAGCGTTCCATTATATGCGGAAAGGCGAGGTCGACAAACAGCAGGTGAAGCTGTTCGGCCGACAGCGGGTTTTCCCGCAAATAGCCGCGCAACAGGTAGGCAAACAGTTGCTTGTTCCATGCCCCTTCCTTGCGCATGGCAAGCGACAGCACACGGCTGATGTCTTTGGAAGGAAAGTCGTAGCGGACATCTTCCCAGTCGATGATCGCGATTCGTTTGTTGCGCACAAGCAAATTGCCGTTGTTGAAGTCGCCGTGGCAGAGGAAGTGCTTGCTGAGCGGCGCTTTTTTCCACTTGGCAAAATAGGCGGACGTATTCAGTTGCTTGCGCGCCGTCTGTCCAGCCTGGCGAAAATACGGGAGGTACTCGACGATGGTGGAGAAATGCGGCTTCTGCTTGTCTGCGTGCCGTTGCTCCCATTTTTCCAGCGCGGCCAGGTCCGTTTTGTATTCTTCCGACCATTTTTTGGGGCCGTTGTAAAGTTCGCCGTGCTTGGAGGTAAAGCCGAGCGAGCTTTTGTGAAACTGCCCGAGCAAAGCGCCGACCTGCTCCAGCTTGCCCGGCGAGTTGTAGGCGAGCTTCGGCCAGGACAGCCACTGATGGAGGACGAACAGGTTGTCTTTCCAAATAATATAGCGTTTGCTGTTTTTCGTCCGCTGAATACCGGGGATGAGGATTCCTTGTTTGCGCAGGTGCGCTTCGGCGTTCAGGATAAAATGCTGGCGCTCTTTGGGCAAATACGATACTTTGCCGATGAACTTGCCGATGGAAGTATCGAAAAAAACGACGAGCGACTTGGGCGTTTCCCTAAGCTTTTCGTGCTGGATGACAGTCAGGGCGTATTTTTGCTCGATCTTGCGGATGAGGTCGTCCATCCGGTTTGCGCCTCCCTTGCGTATAAGATCGTACGATTATAGTACGCCAAGAGAGACAGCGGTTGACACAAAAATGCTCAGCCGGGCGGCAAGGGCAGCGGATGCCAGTTCTTTTCCCGCAAAAAGGCGCTGAGCTCGGCGAATTTGGCGATTCTCTCCGCGCGCGTGAAGGAAGCGTTGGCTCCGCTCGTGGACGGGATCACAAACAGATAGCTGCCAGCCCAGTCATCTGTGGCAAATGCTTTTTCCGGCTGCAAGCCGAGAGCGACAGCCGCCTTCTTCTGGCCCGTGGCATGGCGAAAGGCGGTAATCCCGTTAAAGCAGATGACGCGCGGGCGATAGGTCTGGATCATCTGGACGAACTGCTCGGCCCCTGTCGCGAAGTCGTCGCGGGTGAGGTCCTGCGACGAGCGGGTAGGGCGCGAGACGAGATCGGTAATGCCGTAATCGTATTCAAGCAGCAGGGCGGTTTCTTCCGGGCGCAGTTGCCGGGGGGTAAGCCCGCCTTCGAACAGGCCGCACCAAAACAAATTCGCCGGGTTCGCGTAGTGGAAGCCTGCCGACGCCGAGACGCGCCCGGGATTGATGCCGCAAAACAAAACCGCCAGATCGCGGCGGATGTAAGTTGGCAGCCATTTTTCCGTAAAGTCGACCAATGCGATTCCCTCCGTTTTTTTCACATTGTAGCACATCCGAGAGCGCTTACAGCAACAAGCAAAAAAAGCCGCCAGACGGCTGGCAGCTTATCGGTAAAAGGTCGATCGGTTCGGTAGTGAAATTACAGTTGAGCGTACGGCAGCATGTGCTCCGGCTCGTTCATGATGAATTGTTCCATTTCATTGCGGACGTATTTTTTTGTCTCGAATGGAACGGCTTCGTGTTCTTCTTTGCCCCACAACCAGCGCGACAACGATTGAATCATAAGGATTCTCCTCACTTGGTGGTAATGTTTTACATGCTCATCATACTCCTGTTTTGTTGGTTTGTGGTTGGGGATCTGTGAATAAGGCGTGAAGAAATGGTGGATAGAACGTGAACAAAAAGGAAGCGATTACAGCCACAGATGAAAAAAGCGCTCCCGGATCGGGAACGCTGAGGGTACAACCTGTTACAGTTTGTAGATGTCGGTATATTTTTTCTCCAGGTAATCCATCAGGTAAGTGGCGTTTGTGCCTTCCCCGGTAATCGCTTGCACGAGTTCGCGCGGGCTTTTCATTTTGCCGTACTGATGAATGTTTTCTTTGAGCCAGGCGCGAATCGGAGCGAAGTCGCCGTTCGCCACGAGGTCTTCGAAGCCGCTAAGCTCGCTTTTCATCACATGGGCGAACTGGGCGGCGTACACGTTTCCGAGCGAGTAGGTTGGGAAGTAGCCAAAGCTGCCGCCGGACCAGTGCACATCCTGGAGGACGCCCAGCGTGTCGGTTGGCGGTTCGATGCCCAAGTATTCCTTCATCTTTTCGTTCCAGATTTGCGGCAGATCGGCAACCTGGATCGTCTGGTTGATGAGCCCTTTTTCGATCTCGTAGCGAATCATGACGTGCAGGTTGTACGTCAGCTCGTCTGCTTCGGTGCGGATGAACGACGGGGTCACGGAGTTGACAGCGCGGTACAGGTCTTCGGCCGTCACGCCTGCGAACTGCGCCGGGAACGCTTTTTGCAAATCCGCGAAAAAGTGGTTCCAGAACGGCAGGCTGCGCCCGATCATGTTTTCCCAGAAGCGGGACTGCGACTCGTGAATGCCCATCGAGGTGCCGTCGCACAGCGGGGTAAACAGTAGCTCCGGATTGATGTTTTGCTCGTACATCGCGTGGCCCGCTTCATGAATGCAACTGAACAAGGCGGAGTTGAAATCATTTTCGGCGTAGCGCGTCGTGATGCGGACATCTCCCGGATTGAAGGTCGTGCAGAACGGATGCGCGCTTCTGTCCATCCGGCCTGCCTTGAAGTCGTAGCCGATTTTCTCCAGGATATAGCGGCTGAACGCTTCCTGCTCGTCAATGGGGAAGTTTTTGTGCAAAAACGACGTGTCCGGCTTGTTCGGGGAGTCGGCGATCGCTTTGACCAGCTTGACGGTTTTTTCGCGCAAGGTGGCGAAGATCGGATCGAGCTGATCCACTGTCATGCCCGGCTCGTACAGGTCGAGCAAGGTGTTGTACTTGTTCTTGCCGTCGTGTCCCCAATATTCAATAAACTCAAGCTGGAAGTTGACGATTTTCTCCAGGTACGGCTGGAACATGGAAAAGTCGTTGTTCGCCCGGGCTTCTTCCCATACGGTTTCCGCCTGGGAGGTCAGCACGACAAACTCCTGATACTTGGCAGCCGGAATTTGCTTGTTGCGGTCGAACTCTTTTTTGCATTCGAGGACGCTGTGGCGGGTGATTTCGTCGAGTGCTTCCAGGGCGGACGGTTCACCGAGCTCGGCGAGAAACGCTTCCATTTCCTTGGACGTCGCCAGCTTGAACTGTTCGCCAGCCAGCACGCCGATGATCTCGGAGCGGGCATCCATCCCTTTGCGCGGAGCTTGTGTAGCTTTGTCCCAATGCAGGACGGCGAGTGCCTGGTTGTAGCTGGTCATTTTTTTCACATAGGCCCGAAAATCGGCCGCGCGTGTTTCGAGATTCGTCGTCATGAAGTCCCTCCTGTGTAATTGTGCATAGCCATGTTATCAATATGTACATCATGCAGTCAAAAAATTTTTACTACTAAATATTATAACGATTTGGAGAAAAATTACTAGGTGGATGCAGGGCGCATTTGTCGGTATAATCGTATAGGAAAACAATCTGGCACCTTATTCGCGACGACAGGAGAATGAAGATGAGTCAAACCAATCCCCAATGGGAAAATGAGATAGCAAAACGCCGCACCTTTGCCATCATCTCCCACCCGGATGCGGGTAAAACAACGATGACGGAAAAGCTGCTCTACTACGGTGGAGCCATTCGTGAGGCAGGGGTGGTCAAAGGCCGGAAAAACGCCAAGCACGCCACATCCGACTGGATGGAGATCGAGAAAAAGCGCGGAATCTCCGTGACGTCCAGTGCGATGGACTTTGAATACAAAGGGCACCATATCAATATTTTGGACACTCCTGGTCACCAGGACTTCAGCGAAGACACATACCGCACCCTGACCGCCGCCGATGCCGCTGTCATGATTATCGACGTGGCCAAAGGGGTGGAGGCGCAGACGATCAAGCTGTTCAAAGTCTGTCGGATGCGGGGCATCCCGATTTTTACGTTCGTCAACAAGCTCGACCGCCACGGGAAGGACCCGTTTGAACTGCTGGAAGAAATCGAGCGCGTGCTGGGCATCCGCTCGTACCCGATGAACTGGCCGATCGGCATGGGCAGCTACTTCAGCGGCGTCTACGACCGGATGAAATCCCGCGTCGAGCTGTACCAGAACAACTCGCAGCACGAGGAAATTTCGTTTTTCCCGGTCGAGGGCGCAGAGGACCCGATGATCGGCGAGCGCGTCGGTCAGGAGCTGTGGCAGCAGTTGCAGGACGAAATCTCCCTGCTCGATGTCGCCGGGGACGAATTTGATCCCGAGCTGATCGCCCAAGGACAGCTCACGCCTGTATTTTTCGGCAGTGCGATCAACAACTTCGGCGTGCAGACCTTCCTGGACAACTTCCTGCAAATGGCGCCAGCGCCTTCTGCGAAAAAGAGCAATATCGGCCTGATCGATCCGTACACGAATCCGTTTTCCGGCTTCATTTTCAAAATCCAGGCCAACATGAACCCTGCCCACCGCGACCGCATCGCCTTTTTGCGCATTTGCTCCGGCAAGTTCGAGCGGGGCATGTCCGTGAAGCACGTGCGTCTCGGCAAAGACATCAAGCTGGCCCAGCCTGTGCAGTTCATGGCGCAAGATCGCGAAATCGTCGAGGAGTCGTTCGCCGGTGACGTCATCGGCTTGTTCGACCCGGGCATTTTCCAGATCGGCGATACGCTCTGTGTCGGCCAATCGTTCGAGTACGAGGAAATGCCGCACTTCTCGCCGGAGTTTTTCTCCAAGGTGATGGTGAAAGACGCGATGAAACACAAGCAGTTCCAAAAAGGCATCATGCAACTGACAGAGGAAGGGACGGTGCAGTTGTTCCGCACCTATCCGATGGAAGAGCTGATTTTGGGTGTAGTCGGCGTCCTGCAGTTCGAGGTGCTGGAATACCGCCTGAAGGCCGAGTACGGTGTCGAAATCATGCTGACGAGAATGCCGTACCAGATCGCGCGTTGGCTGGAAGGCGACAAGGCGGCGCTCGACGCCGTGAAAAACAAAACGGTTACCGACCGCTATGGCCGCCCGGTGATGCTGTTTGAAAGCGAGTATCAACTGCGGGTCGCCATGGAAAAGTATTCGTCGATCAAGTTCCACGAAAGCTCGCTCGGATTGAAAGCGACGCAGTCATAAGTGATGAAAAGAACAGGACCTCTTGAGCAGTGGCGGGGTCCTGTTTTGCTTTTCCTATCCTACTTGGACGACTCCCCTCATATACTGGGACAAAGACTGGCGGGATGAGAGGAAGGGAATGCTTTGAGGGTTCTGCTGTTGGTCGTGTTGTTTCTCGTTGCCTTCGACATGCACGCACAGACGCCGCTTTTGGCGCCGTACTTGAATATTTTGGGTGTGTCGGCTGCCATGATCGGCTTTGTGCTGGGCGGCTATGCAGTAAGCAATCTGACCGGAAATCTCTTCGCGGGTCCTTTTCTCGATCGGTTTCCGAAAAAGTGGTTTATCGCCGGAGGCTTGATTCTGGCCGGATTCATGCTGATTGGTCAAGGCGTCGTGACGCATACGGGCGGTTTTTTTGCTTTTCGGCTCATGCTTGGCTTTGTCATGGCCTTCGTCTCTCCCGCCTGCTCGGCGATGCTGGGCGAGACGGGCAAGACGGCGCTCGAACAAGGCGAGATCATGGGCAAAAAAGGACTGGTGCTCACGACAGCGGGGATTGTGTCGCCCGCGGTCGGCAGCTTTTTTGCCGTTCAGTTCGGCTACGGCCAATCGTTTGTCATTCTCGGCTACATCATGATCGTAGCCGGCGTGTTTTCCTGGCTCGTGCTCCCGGCCAAAGTGGATGGCGGCGGCATGCCTGCCAAGCTATTGCCCAAGGCGGCAGGTCGCCAAAGCCTGCTGACGATTCTGGAAAATCGCATGCTGTATCCGGCCTTTTTGGGCGGGTTTGCGATCATTTACGCGCAAGGGACGATCATCTACGAGGTGCCGCTGCTCGTGCAAAAGCAAGGGATGTCGCCAGCCGTGACCGGCATTTTATTCAGTTTGAAAGGTTTGGGGGCGCTGGCGATTCTCTGCCAGTTTTGGCTGCACAAAGTGCCGGTGGAGACGCGAAGCTTCGCCGGACTCGGAGTGCTCGGCGCGCTTTTGTACATGCTCGCGCTCGGCGTGGCGATCCCGATCCAGGTGATGATGTTTTTGTTCGGCGCCTGCTTCGGCATGCTGTTCCCGGCTTTTGCCACGATCCTGACGGTGCACTCGCCGCGCGAGCTGTACGGCAGCGTGTTCAGCATCTACTCGGCGGTGCTGTCTGTCGGGGCGGTGCTGAGCCCGGTCATCGCGGGCTTGTTGGGGAATTGGCATCATTCGTACTTTATTGCGTTCTTCGTGACGGCAGGGGTGTGTTTGATCGGCGTGTTGCATCGGTTGTTGTTGAGCGGGGTTCCGCGGTAGGGGGGGGAGAGAGTTTTCCTGGGGCGGGGGAACTCTTTTTTGTGTGCGGGGGAAAGCGAATTGTAACCGTCAAAAGTTTTCTTGATGCATGGGCTTTAACAGATTGTGCTGGGCGGTGGAATCACTCCTGGCGTGCGAGTTTTTTGCTATTTCCATGGTGTGATAGATGAGGAACGGGATGTCGTTTTCTTAGTAATAGCAGTACAAAAATAGAAATTACAAAAATTGTGGGACAACGAATTGCGAAGGTTAAAAAGGAAAATCGTAAGAAATAATCTTAAAATTATTTTTAAAAAAAGGAAGAAATAAATAATCAGAGAATTAGTTTATAGGTTAAAAG
>NZ_JBYSWV010000104.1:0-1474 GCF_058781555.1 Brevibacillus sp. FW306-2-1A-C05A | reverse complement strand
GAGCCTTTTGCATAAATCTAAACCCTTGAGCAACAAGGTTTTCTGAGCATAAAAAAAGGACTTCACCCCGACCTGGAGAAGTTTTTCGGTGACCAAACCACAAACCCCAGAGGAGGGAAGTCACTTTGTATATTCTCCAAGAAAGTCTGTTTTCCTTTGAGGAACTGCAAAAGTTAGAATCGCGGGAGCGATTGCCTATTTTCTTCAGCGTGCTTGATTTACGTCCCTACGCCCAACAGCTAAGAAGTACTTCACCCCGTGGTGCTGAAGGGCACTGCCGCCAAGCGATTCTTCGGGCACTCCTGGTCGCACCGTTGGAAGGAATCTCAACATTTACCACATTGCAGCGTCGTCTTGAGTTGGATTTGCGTTTCAGATATCAATGCGGTTTCCCTTTAGACCGCTCAGCTCCATCAATCGCTACGATTAGCCGAGTATTTGCCGAACTGACCAGGAAGGGGTTGGCAGAGCAACTATTTCTGGATCTCGTTCGCTTCTGCCAAAGTGAAGGAATCATCAAGGGGAACCATCTGGCCATCGACAGCGCAGCCATTGAAGCGTATGAAAAGAAGCAACCGAAGTCTCGCAGTGAGCAGACAGGCAATGCCAATTGGGGAGCCAAATTCGACTCGTTCGGAAATAAGCTTTCGTGGTTTGGGTACAAGATTCACCTTGCGGTGGATACAAAAAGCGAATTGCCCATGGCTCTTAAGGTCACTCCCGCCCATATAAATGACGGAGATATGGGTCCTGTGCTGATGGAGCAGGTAGCGGCTCGTCGGCTAACAAAAGTGGACTTCGTCATGATGGATGCCGGATACGATCAGTTGAAGAATTACATAGCTGCTCGTAGAATCGGGGCGCAAGCGATTATCCCACTAAATCTACGCAATGAGAAAGAGCCTCCCGCTGGCATGACGTCAAATGGGACTCCCTGCTGCTCCATGGGGTACGAGATGACGTATTGGGGAGCCGATGGCGACCAACTCAAGTTCCGCTGCCCCCATGCAACAGGAAAAGTGGACTGTCCTCTCGGCATGGCGGCTTGTTCTGCATCGAATTACGGCATGGTGGTGAAAGTCGACATCAAGGATGATCTTCGTCGATACAGCCATCCACATCGAGATACCAAACGCTGGAAAGAACTTTACAACGAACGAACCAGTGTAGAGCGTTGCAACTCTCGCCTCAAATCGTATTTGACAGCCAATTCCCTGCATGTATGGGGCATCGAGAAAGTCAAGACGCATGTATATCTGAATGCCATCGTCCTTTTGGTTTCCGCACTGGCTGTGGCAAGAATACATAAGATCGAGAAGGAAGCTGCGTAAAAAACGGAGCGATAAAATTCTGCAGGTCTGCCCAAAATCAGTGTTAGCCCTTGATTTTCTTTTATTTTGATAACAATTCTTCATGCAAGGACTCCTTCGAATTTATCGCGTCTAATCAAGAAGTGAATTTTGCAAAAGGCTCA
>NZ_JBYSWV010000103.1:0-1549 GCF_058781555.1 Brevibacillus sp. FW306-2-1A-C05A | reverse complement strand
CTCAAGGGGTGGAGGCCGATTCTAGCTCCTCGACTGGGTCGTTGCCCTTATGGATTATAATTCTTCGGCTTCTCCGGTGCTTCCGTTGTCATGGTTGTACACATGTGAATAAGCGAGATGACAGGTTTGTTGATAAGCTTTATGCAGCACTTTGTTGTAGCTGGGCTTGTCGAATCGGCCCCAATACTTCGTTTGCGTTATACTCTTTCTGCTTTGTCCCCAGTGTATAGAGGACGCGAACCAGTTTTCCACATAAGGCGATAATCGATTGCTTCTTCTTGAGCGGATTTTGACTACGCGTTGTATAATACTCGTGGAGCGCTTTAAACTCTTTGTTTTTGGCTACCATCGGCAGCATGCAGCGGAACAAGATGCCTCTTAGGCGAGAGCGCCCCCGCTTGCTGATTCCGGTCTTTCCCTTACGTTTTCCAGAGCTGTTCTCCGTCAGATTCAGCCCAGCCAGACGGATGATCTGCTGTCCATGGTCGTAGTTGTTCAGATCGCCAACCTCCGCCAAGAAGCCGGCGACGGTCAGAATGCCAATCCCTGGGATGCTCAGCATTTGCTTCGTTCCGGGGATCTTCTCCAGAATCTGCAGGACTTCCGTCATAATGCTTTCTTCTTGCTTGCAGTACAGATCGTACTGCTGCAGCAAGGCGGCAAGCTCGATTCGGGCAGCTGTCAGCCCCTCGGTAAGCCCGATAGAGACCGTAGCGGCAGCATAGAGCTGCTCCGCTCTCTTGATGCCCACTCCACGCTTGATTTCCGTCTTCCAATGTGTGAGAACGCCTCTGGCGCCTATCGAGACAATCTCCTCTGGAGTGGGAAACTGGCGCATGGTCATCAGTGATGCCTTGCCTTCCCAGTCCTTAAACACTTGTGGATACTCCGGAAAGTAGCGGTCAAACCAGTTTGTAATCCGAGCTTTCACTTGATTCAAGCTCACCATGACCTTCTCCCGAAAATTCATCAGAATGCGTAGCTCTGCATATTCCTTGGTCGGCAAATTGGGCTCTGAATATTTCCCGCTCCGAATCAGGTCGGCAATGACCTTCGCATCCTTGTAGTCGCTCTTGGTCTGCGAGTTGTCCTCAAGTTCTTTGCTCTTGTTCACATGGTGCGGATTCACGACGACGACCCTGATGTCTTGCTCCTTCAAAAATGCCGCTAACGGGAACCAGTAGTGTCCGGTAGGCTCGATGCCAAATACGATGTCGGTTTTCTCATGTATCCGGCCAAGCTCCTTCATCCACGCAGCCAGTTTCGTTAGCCCCTCCTGATCGTTGTGGAACACACATTCTTTCCCAAGCTCAATGCCTCGGAAATCCACGGCTCGAGCTACATGAATCTTTTTGGCGATGTCCGCGCCAACAACCAGTGTTTTTTCGGTAATTCGTGTAATCCGTTGATTCTGTTTCTGTTTCAGCTTATACTTCATGTAGAGCGTCCTCCTTTTCATTAGGGCAGTGAATGTGACCATTCCAAGACCCAGCATACAGGAGGCGCTTTTTTCTTTCAAAGCTCAAATTTCTTCATTACAGGAATGGCT
>NZ_JBYSWV010000102.1:0-1598 GCF_058781555.1 Brevibacillus sp. FW306-2-1A-C05A | reverse complement strand
AACGGATAAGAAAGTATAAATTTTGAGGAAGGGGAGTACCCATCCTTGTTAAGTTATTTGTAAAATAGAGTCATGGAGACAAACATTCTTAGAGAAATTTTCTTTGATGAGAATCAACATTGGGATCGGTTTGAAAAGAAGCATGGTAGAAAAATACGACCCATTGTCCGAAAAGAAGTGGAGAAATTTCGTAACTGTGGCAATCCAAAGAATGGGTTTAAGCTATTTGTATGTGAAGGGTGTCATGATGTTAGACGGGTACCGTATCGATGTAAGGGGAGGTTCTGCACAACTTGCTCTGTTGGGGAAACCGAGGAATGGAGTCGGTTGCTCGAACACGAAGTATTTCAAGTCAATCATCGCCATATTATCCTAACGATCGATGAAGGCTTACGGGACGTGTTCCTCAAACATCGCAAGCTGTTAAAGGAGTTTATGGACGAAGGCGCGCGATTTATCCGAGAATACTTTGAAAAGAAACATAAAGTAAATCCAGGCATTATCGTAGGCTTGCATACATTTGGATCACGTATTAACTTTAATCCGCATCTACATTTGTTGGTCACAATGGGAGGGATGAAGCAGAACGGTGAATGGAAAACCTACGACTTCCTTCCGTTCGAGATGCTTCGAAAGCAGTGGCAAACCATTGTATTAAAGCTCATTAGACGTCTTCTGACAGAAGAGGAAAAAAAGGAAGTACAGCGCCTTCTACAAAAGGCCTACTCCGCTAACGGGGAAGGCTTCTATGTGCATGCTCCGAAACAAAAAGGGAACATAAAAGCGCAGTTGGCTTATATTGGCCGATATATTCGTCGACCCGCCATCGCTCTTGGCCGGATTGAGGAATATGACGGCCAATTTGTGACGTTTCGGTATAAGGATAAAACGGATGGGCAGGAAAAAACAGAAACCGTAACAGTAGAAGAATTTATTGCTCGCCTCATCAGACATATTCCGGACGAACAATTTAAAACGATTCGTTATTATGGTGTGTATGCCCGAAGAGTGAAAAACCTTTGTAAAAAGGTTCTTTCAGCGTGGCAAAAAACTGTGAAAAGGTGGATCGTAAAAGCAAAGCATGTACTTCGTCGAAGAACATGGCGAGAGAAGATGATAAATTATGCAGGGAAAGACCCTATGGTTTGCCCAAAGTGTGAGTGCTACTATGAATACAAGGGAGAAGCCTGCCTAAAAGATGGACAACTTACGGTCGCCTTTGCTGTTTGCGATCTATCTCGGCGTTGTCTGGAAAGGATGATTGAAGATCTCACAGGTGTCAAAAAAGAAAAAGGCAAAGAAAAATCACAAAGCATTACTCGACAGTTTCCGAAGGAAACAAGAGAGGAACGAAGTCGTCAAATATGTTTGTTTGACGTGTCATGAAACAGAGGATGTACCTCTAAGTGTTGTTCGTGATTTTGATGCAATGGATGATGGTGACCCAACCGTGCCACCGCAATTTGGTTGTGAGTACTGTGGAAACCCCATGTATCCTGAGTATTATAAAGGTTTACATGGCTATGAATACAAACTTTCGGATATCCTCTAGCGCAAAAAAGGACAGTCAGGGCGTTTTTCCCTGACTGTTTTTCTTA
>NZ_JBYSWV010000101.1:0-1612 GCF_058781555.1 Brevibacillus sp. FW306-2-1A-C05A | reverse complement strand
AAAAATAAGGGCAGACGTTCTTTCGATTCAAGTTTTTGCAGTTCCTCAAAGGAAAAAAGTGATGGCTGGAGAATATAGAGAGCGTAAAAAGTTTTGTGTAAATGGTTAAACTTCCCATTAAGGAGATGATCATTTATGCAAGACAAAAGAGACATGACGATCAAGGAGTTAGCGAAGGATTGCCGCACCATCGAAGACGTGCACACTATGCTGAAAGATTTGTTCCGTGACACCATCCAGCAGTTGTTTGAAGCAGAAATGGATGACCATTTGGGCTATACCAAACATAGTACCGATGGGGATCATTCAGGAAATAGTCGGAATGGGTATAGTAAAAAGACGCTGAAGACAAAGTTCGGGAACACAGAAATTCGTGTGCCTCGTGACCGTAACGGCGAATTTGAACCTCACATTGTGAAGAAGCATGAAACGACCACAAATGGCTTGGAGGAGCAAATTATCGCACTCTACGCCAAAGGAATGTCTACACGAGACATTGAGGAACACATGAAGGATCTGTACGGAATCGATGTATCTCCTGCGATGGTTAGCAAGGTGACCGACAAGATTATGCCAATGGTGGCAGAATGGCAATGCAGACCGCTGGATCGGGTTTACCCCATCGTGTTTCTGGATGCCATCCATTTTAAAGTCCGTCAAGAAAATCGAATCGTCAACAAAGCAGCGTACAGCGTTCTCGGCATTTCGATGTCTGGTCATAAGGACATTTTGGGCATCTGGATCGGCGAGCACGAAAGTGCGAGCTTCTGGCTCAATGTGTGCACAGATCTGAAAAGTCGTGGTGTAGAAGATATCTTGATTGCCTGCAAGGATGGACTGGCGGGCTTCTCCGAAGCAATCAACGCAGCGTTCCCAAGAACCCAGATTCAATTGTGCGTCATTCACCAGATTCGCAACTCGATGAAATATGTACCGTTCAAGGAAGAAAAGGCCGTTTTGGCAGATTTAAAAAAAGTCTATCAAGCTCTTACGCTGGAAGAGGCCGAATCAGCATTTGCTATGTTCAAAGACAAGTGGGGGAAGAAGTATCCCATCATTATTCGCTCCTGGGAAAGCAACTGGCTTGAATTGACCGCCTATTTCAGCTATCCCCCAGAAATCCGTAAGATGATTTATACAACGAATATTATTGAGGGGTATCATCGGCAACTTCGTAAGGTCACCAAAACAAAAACGGCGTATCCAACCGACGATGCCTTACGGAAAATCATCTATCTGGCAACCATGGAGGCTTCAAAGAAATGGACCATGCCCCTTCGAAGTTGGAAAGAATGTATATCGCAACTGGCCATCCATTTTGGAGACCGCTTGCAAGGGGAACTGTCCGCATAAAGGGGCTGTTGGGTCGGCTTGACATGGAGCCTCTGCGGGCATGATTCTTTGCGATTGGGCGATGCCTGTAAATCATGCATCGCATGGCTGACGAGCCTATCATGCCCGCCCCTCCATGTAAAGCCGTTGAAGTAGCCATTCACCTGTTAAAAACCCATTTACACAAAAAAATTTACATTCCCAGAATATACAAGTGACTTCACCTTCCTCGAAAAGTTTTCGTGTGTGGTTGCTTGAAAACTTCTCCTTCTTGGGGTGA
>NZ_JBYSWV010000099.1:0-2206 GCF_058781555.1 Brevibacillus sp. FW306-2-1A-C05A | reverse complement strand
CGTTGATTTCGCGGAGAACTTGCTCGCCCAGACGTTTGCGAAAATGCGTCATGAGCGACGGGTGGAACGGTGGATGAATCTGTATGGCCAAACTTTGTTTTCAACGTCTTTTTGCTATACCCATTCCGACTATTTCCCGTGTGATCGCCGTCAGAACTATGTTTGGCATAGCCCAAATGAGCATCCATTTCTGCTTCAAACAACTGCTGAATGGTGTCGCGGAACAAATCTTTTAATAGGGCGTGCACGTCCTCGATGGTACGGCAATCCTTCGCTAACTCCTTGATCGTCATGTCTCTTTTGTCTTGCATAAATGATCATCTCCTTACTGGGAAGTTTAACCATTTACACAAAACTTTTTACGCTCTCGTTTTCATGCTACAGTGGCTTGTGTCTATCGCTTACCAAAACCGTACCAATTCAATTTCTCGCTCCACATGAGTCGTTAGAATATCCAACTTCGGTACAGGCACGTTCGCTTTGCCAGTCAATAGCAGCTTCAACGCCAGGTACGGGAAGTTCACTCCGGAGCGGCAAGACGCATACATTCCGCCGGAGGCTCGCGGATTGATTTCCAAGAGCTTCGGTACGTTGTTCTTGTATTTGACTTGTACATTATATAGGTAGGAAAGCTGAAGCCTCTGTTGTACTGCTTCTGCAATTCTCAGCAACTCTTCGTTATGTTCCAGTTTGCGAATACGGCCTTCGACTTTTTTGCGCGGTACCGCTGCCAGCAATTGTCCTCCGTAGGCGAGGCAATCGATGCTGTATTCATACTGGTCCAAATACTCCATAACCATGATGTCGTCAAAAGTCTTGCGCGTGGACAGCGCGCGGAGCGCTTCTTCTGGCGTGATCTGATAGTGGGCGGAGCGAAACAGGCGATCAAACGGATCAAGCCGATCCTCCACTACATAAAATCCTGCTCCGCCTTCGCCACGGGCAGGCTTGAAGCACACTTTGTCGCCATTTTGTTTGAGCTGTTCATAGGCAGCCTGGAATTGCTCGGCCGTGTTTACAATCTGATACGCGGGAAGCGATACTTCCGGTACGTTTGCAAACAACTCAAACAGCTTTCCTTTATCTGAGATTTCCTCCAGCAACTGATGTTCCTGAGCGATCATAACCTGTGTGCCCAGCCGTTGAAACTCTTCGATATGTTGGGAGATTTCCACGAGCCGATAGTTGGGGAGAAATACGTCAATCTGGTGCTTTTTACAAAATGACAGGCAATAGTCGATGTATTGCGGTACATCGAGTGTCGGCTCCAGTTCAGCATGGTCTGCGATTTGCAGCATCACGCTATGGCGTTTCGGGTGAGTCACAAAAATCTCGAAGGCGATATTGTCAGGGTTATTGCGAATCATTTCAACGATTGGATACGCCGTAGCAAAAGTCCGATTGAACCAGAGCCGTTTTTTCATTTAAGCCAAAACTCCTTTTTGTTTTGCTTCTTCTAGCCAAAGCGGGAACTCGTTCAGCAGCAGGTCGTATAGAGCTGCGTTTGAAATGGTGTCAATGTTATCAATTTGAAAAAAGTTGGCGTTATCGATAAAGCGTCCTTCGATCGTATCTAGCTTTTTCAACACGCCGAAGTCTGCGTTGCCGATCCCTACGAATTGCCAAAACAACGGCTTTGCGGATGACTCGATAATCAACTTTTGAACGGAATCGCCAGCTTCATTTGCCCCTTTTTTTACGCCGCCATCGTTGATGAAAGTGATGTAGGTGGGCAGACTGCTAGGCTCTTCTTGCGTATATTTGGCAATAATATCGCGCATGACTAACGGCTCGTCGTTCCGACCGAACTTTTCAACAGAAGCGTTTTCCAGGATGGCACGGTTTACGTAGTTCTCAAAGTCTTTCACTGTTACGGATGGAAGGCGGGAGAACCGATGATCGTAGACCCATACATCGAGTGTCTGGTCATCATCAAACTGGCTCGCCACTGCTAAAATGCGTTCTACTACCTTTTGAGCCGTACCGTTTTTATAGTACGGACGCATAGAGCCGGTTATATCAAGGACCAATGCAACCCGCGCCTTTACCTGTTGCAGCTTTTTCTTTTCCAGTACCACCTGCACGTCTTTAACAAACGATATCATCGGCTGACCTCCTTTTTTTCGAAAGACGAATTGTCAAGACAAGTGCGACAGAGCTTCCATGAATGATTCGTAAGCGGTCTTCCAGCCCAGACATTTTCTTG
>NZ_JBYSWV010000098.1:0-2369 GCF_058781555.1 Brevibacillus sp. FW306-2-1A-C05A | reverse complement strand
TGTCCAAAGACCAATCTCGTCCAGTTTCTGTAATAATTCTCGTTAAGACAGGAACCCAAGTTTGTTTTTTAACATTCAATAAGACTTAAAAAGGGGCTGTCTCAAACTACCATGGCCTGACAGCCACCACATTGAATGAAAATGTACTTGGCCTGTGAACCTGCTGATTTCATAATAAAATTAGCAGGTCACAGGCCGATACTTTTTTGGTGGCAATAACCCCGAGTCTCAAACCGGCCGACTGCACCTACGAGCACCGCCGATTGTTACCATGAGTACGTGTATAAAAATACTTTGCTTCGGGTGCATGGCCTGCATCATTTTCTACAAAGGAAGTGATGGGAATGGATGCAATATTAGAACGATGTGCTGGACTCGATGTACACCAAGAGACGGTGGTAGCATGTGTTATGTATGGTCCTTTGGACAGAAAACCGAAACAAGAAACCAAGACTTTTTCTACCACTACCAAAGGACTCCTTGAACTTCACGATTGGCTCCATCAATACGAATGTACGCACATTGCAATGGAAAGCACAGGAGTATACTGGAAACCGGTATGGAACGTTCTTGAAGGGAGCTTTACATTGGTACTCGCCAACGCTAAGAGAATCAAGAATGTTCCAGGTCGAAAAACGGATGTAAAAGATGCAGCTTGGATTGCTCAATTACTCCGCTGTGGGCTGATCACTCCCAGCTTTGTTCCGCCCGAAAATATTCGAGATTTACGCGATTACACTCGTTATCGGAGAAAGCTGCTCGGTGATGCTACGGCGGAAAAAAACAGAATCCACAAGATTTTGCAGGATGCCAACATCAAGCTGACAACATATGTGAGTGATGTATTCGGTGTATCCGGAAGAGCCTTACTCGAATCGATTGTGAACGGTGAGGTGCTAAGTCCAGACCAAGTAAAAGATCTAGTCAAAACATCACTGAAAAGAAAAGTTCCGCAACTTATAGAGGCTTTGAATGGTCGAGTTCGAGCTCATCATCGAAAAATAATCGGGATGCACCTCGATCACTTGAGGTATCTCGAAGAACAAATTAGGGAAATCGAAAAAGAAATCGACAGGCTCCTCAGTCCTCATTTGGACATTGTTGAACAACTCATCACCGTTCCGGGGATTCAAAAGGATGCGGCGGCGGTCATCCTAGCAGAAATCGGATACGATATGTCTTGTTTTCCATCGGATGCCCATCTCTCATCATGGGGAGGTTTAAGTCCAGGGAACAACGAAAGTGCGGGCAAGAAAAAAAGCTCCCGAACCACGAAGGGAAACAGGAGCTTGAAAGCCGTACTTTGCCAGGCAGCTTGGGCCGCGAGTAAATCGAAAGGCACTCGGCTCGCTTCGTTTTTTTATCGCATCCAGAAACGAAGAGGCCAGAAAAAAGCTACGATGGCCACGGCTCACCTCATATTACGTATTATATATCACATGTTGAAAAATAACATAACGTATCAAGAGTTTGGATGGGATTACTTACAAGATCAGGATCGAGTTGTTGATTATTGGATCAAGAGAATTGAATCACAAGGGTTCAAGGTAATGATTGAACCAACTGAGGTCGTGTAAGTAAATACCATATTTTGGATATATCTAGCAACCAACTGTAGTCCGTCCCTTTTTTTGCTTTTTAGGGGGGGCATTTTCGTATAAAAAGTCGATATTTCGACTTTGAGATGCCCCTTTGTATGTCAGAAACGTTGATATAGCAATGTTTCTGATTTTTAAACGTTAGCGGATTTGCCCTTTTTGGACAGCCCCTAGACAATCTTTTTGATGGCATCGAGTACCCGGTCTGCTTGAAAAGGTTTCACCACAAAATCTTTCGCGCCAGCCTGAATAGCATTTAGAACCATTTGTTGTTGTCCCATAGCAGAACACATGATAACTGATGCATTGGGATCGATTTTCTTAATGCCCTTTACGGCATCTATTCCCTCCATCACAGGCATTGTAATATCCATTGTGACTAAATCAGGCTTTAATTGTGCATATTTTTCTATTGCCTCCAAACCATTCTCAGCCTCACCAATTACCTCATGCCCGCCTTTTGTCAAAATGTCCGTTAACCGTAGTCTCATGAACGCAGCATCATCAACGACTAATATTCTAGCCATAAATTACATCTCCTCAACCTTTTGTCCTAGTAACATATACCCATTTTCAATAGGAGTAAACAATAGCAATAGAATACTTGATTGGAAAGGATTCATGTAATAAGGAGAGCATACCTGTGTTTGGCAAAATAAAGATCCATCTAAATAAATGATAGAATCTCTTGATATATATTAGGTAAAGACTATCGCCTGAAAATAATAGGAAATATTTCCTCCGAGGGTGAAATTGCTGTTTATAGAAGAT
>NZ_JBYSWV010000097.1:0-2600 GCF_058781555.1 Brevibacillus sp. FW306-2-1A-C05A | reverse complement strand
CGCCCCCTCAGAGCAACAAACGCCCACGCCCCTCCCCTGTTTTTACAACGGCGCATTCACCCCTTGCGGCTCCGGTTTTCTCGGCTGCGCGTACCGATTGACCGGGAACGGCAGTCCGAGATTCCCGCGCAGCGTGTCGGCCTCGTACTCCGTGCGGAACAGGCCGCGCTGCCGCAAAATCGGAACGACCCGATCGACGAAATCGTCCAGCCCGCGCGGCACGTTTGACTGGAGGATGAATCCGTCTGCCGCCTCTTCCTCGAACCAGCGCTGGATCAAATCCGCCACGTGCTCGGGCGTGCCGATGAACTCGCTCTCTGGCGTCGCGGTGTAGAGCGCGGTCTGCCTGAGCGTCCACTTTTGCTCCCTGGCCTTTTGCTTGATTTTGTCCGTCGTGCTGCGGAAACTGTTGCTGCCGACTTCGCCGATATCCGGGAACGGTTCGTCCAGCGGGTACTGGGAAAAGTCGTGATGGTCAAAAAATCGGCCCAAGAAATGCAGTGCCTGCTCGATGCTGACCAGGCTTGCCAGCTCTTCGTGCTTGCGCTTCGCTTCCTCTGCCGTTCGCCCGATGATCGGGCTGATCCCAGGGAAAATGAGAATGTCGGCGGAGCTTCGCCCGTAGGCGGCTGCCCGTTCCTTGACATCGCGGTAAAAGCGCTGTGCATCGGCAAGCGTCTCTTGTCCGGTAAAGACCGCATCGGCGGATTTGGCTGCCAATGTCTTTCCGCTTTCCGACGAGCCTGCCTGGAAAATGACCGGCTGGCCCTGTCGGGAGCGGGCGATGTTCAACGGCCCTTGCACCGCGAAAAACTCCCCCTGATGGTCGAGCCGATGCATCTTCGCCGGGTCGAAAAACACCCCGGACTGCTTATCCCGGACGAAGGCGTCGTCTTCCCACGAATCCCACAGCCCTTTTGCCACGGTCAAATATTCTTCGGCAATCCGGTAACGCAGCTCGTGGTCAGGATGCTGCTTGTTGCCGTAATTTTTCGCCGAGCCTTCCAGCGGCGAGGTGACGACGTTCCAGCCTGCCCTCCCGCCGCTGATCTGGTCGAGGGAGGCGAGCTGCCTCGCTACCGTAAACGGCTCGCTGTACGAAGTCGACACCGTCCCGACCAGGCCGATTTTGCTGGTGACGCCGCCCAAGGCCGACAAAATCGTCAGCGGCTCGAAGCGGTTCAAAAAGTGCGGGAGCGATTTTTCATTGATGTACAGCCCGTCCGCGACGAAGACGAGATCAAACTTCCCGGCCTCCGCCTTTTGCGCCTGCTGCGTGTAAAACGCAAAGCTGACACTGGCGTCCGGCTGCGCATCCGGGTGTCGCCATGCGCCCATATGCCCGCCGATTCCGTGAATCATGGCTCCGAGCCTCAGTTGCCTTTTCTTTGCCATCTTATCTCCTCCTCGATCCCAAACGGCTTGCCGCCAACGCCCGCAACCGTCAGTTTTGGAACGCACAAAAAGGCCCCTGTACAAGCACAGGAGCCTTTGGTTGACCAATCGGCAGGAATGGGTTTTCTTCCTACAGATTATTACTATTATTCCGATGTGTCAATAAGGTTTTGCGAAAATCAGCCCGGCCCGGCTGGCAAAACCCGCATCTGCGCACCAGGTTCGGCAGGGTTCATTTCACCGCCATGCATCCGCTCCAAAAAAACCGGCCTCATGCGGTTGGCAGCGTAGAAACGTCAGCCAGCCGGCCCTTTGTCGCCTTCAGCAGCCCGTCAACCGCAAGCTCGATCTGCACGCCGATGTTCCCTCCGCTGACGATGATCCGCTCCATTTGCTCCGCGCGGCTGTCAATGACGGTCGGGAACAGCTTTTTCATCCCCACCGGAGAACAGCCGCCCCGCACATATCCCGTTACGGCGGTAATGTCTTTCACAGCGATCATCTCGATCTTTTTCTCCCCGACCACTTTCGCCGCTTTTTTCAAATCCAGCTCCGCCTCCACCGGGATGACGAAGACGTAGTACGCCCGGCTCGTGCCTTGCGAAACGAGCGTCTTGTAGACGACTCCAGCTTCCCGGCCGATTTTTTGCGCCACCGAGACGCCGTCAATTTTCCCGTCGTCGGTCCGGTACGTCAGCATAGTGTAGTCGATTTTTTCCTTGTCCAAAATCCGCATCGCATTCGTTTTGGCTTGCTTCATCATTTTCCACTCCATTCCGTTCCCCGAAAGAAAGTAACTGCGCTTATTCTTCATCCTCTTTTCGTACAGATGGCCGTTTGGCGATAGCCACGAATTGACCGACAGCTTCGCCATCCCGATTCAGGCAGGCATGCAACAGCAACAAACGTTCCCCTAAAGACAACTACCCTTAGTTTGCCAATGCTTGCAGAACGATGTCAATAGCTACATTTTTGCGAGAAGAGCCTGACGACGAATTGTCAAGACAAGTGCGACAGAGCTTCCATGAATGATTCGTAAGCGGTCTTCCAACCCAGACATTTTCTTGGCCGATTGTTAATGAGCTCCAAGGCCTGAATCAGTTCCTCCTCGGAGACTTCGGCAAAATTCTTGCCTTTGGGAAAAAATTCTCGCAGAAGGCCATTTGCGTTCTCGTTCGTGCCCCTTTGCCAGGAAGAGTAGGGAT